>JASEGN010000025.1 GCA_030018055.1 Candidatus Aenigmatarchaeota archaeon
CATCACGCCAGCTAGCAAAGCTTCTAATCTTTGTTCTGTATCTGTAGGAAATGCTCTTGGTCTTTCTATTCGCTCACATATTGACTGAAATTGTTTTTGATCTATTTTGCCAGAATTAAAAAATTCTTGAGCTATGTTTGCAACATGCCGCCTGTGAATCCCTTCTTGCCTGAGCAAATCCCTTATATCTTCTGTTTCTAAACTTTGCTGCAATATTTTTAATTTTTCCTCATCTGAGAACTTTCTTCTTGGCATATAACTATTTAATAGTGATAAATTTATAAATCTTTCTTATCTATTGGGCTTGTTGAAAAACTATAACCAGTTTAATTTTAAATTTAAAAACAAAAAAGCTTATATATTTATAATATTAATTGTAAGAATATGCCAATTACAGTTAAAGATGCAAAGGAAATGTTTGGAAAGGATATCTTCACTTTAAAGGGACTCTACTGTGGTAGGGTTTCTGACCTAGAATTTGATCTATCTAAGTTTAAGGTGAAATCATTGGTTGTAGATATAGCTAAAGGAAGTATTCTAGAAAAAGTCGTTGGTGGTAAAAAGGGAATTATAATCCCCTATAGCATGGTTCAAGCGATAGGGGATGTAATTTTAATAAAAGACATCACATCTGCTCTACCAGAAAAAGCTGAGGAAGAAGTTGGTGAATAAGAAAAATCCTGTAAAAACAAGAGAGCTAGAATGGCAGAGAATTGGCAATGTATATATCCTCATCGACAAGAAAGTTAATAAAACCTATTCTTTAGATCCAATAGCTTTCATGGTCTGGATTCAATGTGATGGAAAAACTAATATAGAAGAAATAGTTGATATTTTTTCTGTTAATGGTAATAGGGATATAGTTAAAACTGCTATAAATGGGATTTTGGAGAAGTTAGAAGGTAGTGGATTAATTAAGTGGATGTAAATTTTACGTGTAACTTAATAACATTACAATTTTTTTAAGAAAAATTTATTAATTTAATGCTAAATAACAATCTATGCGAGGAAGAATTTATAGAGACGATATACCACCTGAAATAAGATTAACCTATCATATATTTGAAGGGATGCCATATTTTGAGAAAGGAACTGAAGAAATATCTTATTTTCCTGCTAATTTTAAACTGAGGGAAAAGAATCTAGAGCGATGGTATGATTCAGTAAATCCAAACATAATACCTGCTATTCTCGGCAATGGGCAGTTAAAGAAATTACTTGAGGAAACCATATCCACATTAAGGGTACGTCATGAAAAAGTTATTAAGCTTAGGTTTGGATGGAATGACAGCAGGCCACGTACATTGGAAGAGGTAAGTAAAGAAATTGGGCTTCAAAAGCAACACCAAGACAAATAGAATATAAAGTATTGAGAAGGCTAAAACATCCCTCAAGAAGAAAAAAAATAAAAGAATATCTCAAACAACAATATCAAGAGTATCAGCAATCACTCTTTCAGTAAAAATAAAAAAGAGGTTAAAGTTCTTCTGTCTCAATTTCTTCCATGGTTTGAATTTTAAAAATGAAAAATAGAGGTTATAATAGATGTTTTCTCTGGACGATAGTAGAGTAAGTTCGAAGTTAAGTTAACACCGCCACTCTCGTATAATCGGAGAAAATCGTAAATTCCTGTTAGTCAGATGAATCTAGGTCTATGTCATCAACAGATTCGTCATCAAATTCTGGGTCCCATATGTCTTCGTCCATCTATTTCCACCTCTACTAATTCTCTTCAGAAGATTCTACCTTAGAACTTCGATCCCTAGTGTTTCGCTTATTTCTTTAACTACTGGTTTTTCGTAGGTTATTGGACCAAGTATATATGGTGACTTGACACCAGTAATTATTGAAATTACCTGTACCTTTCCTTCAAACTCTGGCAGAATTCTAGCACCCCAGTAAACCTGGGCCGATGGATCCAAATGTTGTGAAACTGTTTCTCCTATCAAATTCACTTCTTCCAAACGTAAATCAGGACCGCCACTTATATGTACTAAAGCTCCTGCTGCCCCTACGTAGTCTACTTCCAACAGAGGATTTTGTAAAGCTTTTGTAATCGCATCTCTTGCTCTATCGCTTGAGGAACTTTCACCAACCCCTATACAAGCCACTCCACCAGCGTGCATTACACTCTTAACGTCTGCGTAATCAAGATTAACTAAGCTTGGTAAAGTTATTGTTTCAGTTATTCCCTTTACCATGCTAGCGATTAGTTCATCGGCAACGGCAAATGCCTGTTGAATTGATAAATTACCAGCATATTTTAATAAGCGGTCATTTTCTATTACTATTGCCGTGTCAGCAACTTGTCTTAAATTCATAAGGCCATCTTCTGCTTTCGATACTCTTGCTCCCTCTAGCTTGAAAGGCATCTCAACAACTGCTATAACCACTGCTCCCATCGATTTTGCTAATTCACAAACTACAGGTATGCTTCCTGTTCCTGTACCTTTTCCAAGACCAGCTATAGCAAACAAAAGGTCTGCTCCTTCTATAGCTTCTTTTATATCGTTTCTTGATTCTTCTGTTGCCTTTTTTCCTATTTCTGGATAACCACCACAACCAAGGCCCTTAGTTAACTCCCTTCCTAAAAGAATTTTTCTGTCTGCTTTACCAACTGCCAAATGCTTAGCATCTGTATTTAAAGAAACCAGGAACGCCCCTTCACATCCCATTTCACTTAATCTTGTTATACAATTTTGCCCAGCTCCTCCACAACCAACTACAACTATTTTTGCTTTTTTAACACTAAATCCAAATTCCTGTTCTGCAAGTTTATAATAATCAACAGTAGCATCGGTCATTCCTGAAGTTGGGGAGAGTTTAAATCTATCTCGTAAAGATTCTTCGCTACCTGTTGCGAGTGTTTTGTTAATAGTAGATTTTATAATTGAGTTCATTTCACCCATCATTTCATTTCTTTAATATATATATTTCACAAGCGAAAGCCTTTTAAAGGATTTTCGCTAAATATTTCATAGAAAAAGTAGAGATTTATCTACTTAAGAATAAATTCTAGCGCAATTATTTCTTAGCTACAGGTATATTTATAGTTTACTATTCTCGATAATATATATTAAAATGAATATGTTAAATTTCTAACTTTGATTGGTTCAAAAAATAAATTATAGGCGACTAATTTTTAATATGCTTGCAATCATAAGGATAAGAGGAAAAGTCGGTGTTGAGGAAGAAATAGAAGATACTCTAAAAATTCTTAGACTAAAAACAGTTAATAATTGTGTTATTGTTCCAGAAACTCCTGCTTATAAAGGTATGATAAAAAAAGTTCGTAATTTCGTAGCTTATGGTAACATAGATTTCGATACTTTTTTAACAATGCTTAAGAAGAGAGGGAGATTAACAGGAAATAAACGTTTAACTAAAGAAAATGTAAAAGAGCTAGGATTCAATACCATCGAAGAGATGGCTGAGGTTATTTTTGAAGGAAAAATTAAAATTAAGGATATTCGTAAACTACAGCCTGTATTCAGATTAACACCACCAAAAAAGGGTCACAAATCGATCAAAGAGCATTATCCTAAGGGCTCGTTGGGTTATTGGGGTGATAAAATTAACAGTCTGTTAAGAAGGATGATTTAATGTCTATCATAGGAACTTTATGTTTTATAATCTTAGCATTTCTAATTTTAAAAGAGAAAATAGTTTTAACACAAGGTCTAGGAACATCTTTGCACTTGTTGCGATACTGTTATTATCGCTAAGATAGTGAGTTTATGGTAGTTAGAAGAAGAAAAAAACATCGCAAATTTAGAGGTAGAAGAACTTATAAAGGAGCGAAAAAAAGAAGAAGGGGAGCAGGAAGAAGGGGAGGAAGAGGACTAGCTGGCTTGCATAAGCATAAATGGACTTATACAGTAAAATACACTCCAGAACATTTTGGTAAAAGGGGTTTCGTACCTCCAAAAGTAGTAATGAAACCAATTAAAGCTATAAACTTAGAAGAGTTGGACAAAATTGCCGAAAAACTAGTTGAACAAAAGCTTGCTGAAAAAGTCGATAATAAGATAAAAATTAATCTCCAAAAGATTGGATATGAAAGGGTTTTGGGTGGAGGAAAGGTAACCAAGCCACTTATTATAGAAACAAAGTATTTCTCCAGAAAAGCTAAGGAGAAGTTGGAGGCTAGTGGTGGAGGAGTTGTGGTGATTTGATGGAAGAGGAGGAGAAAGGGCCAAGGTATATAAAACTTGTATCAAGATTTCTGCCAGTTGTTGTAAGACCAACTTTTAGACAAAGCTTTAACCAAAGGATAAAATGGACTATCCTAGTTCTGACGATTTTTCTACTTCTATCTCATGTTACTGTATATGGTTTAGAAAGAACCCCTGAAGTAGCCGCTGGGCTAGAATTCTATGAACTTGTTCTAGGGTCAAGGATGGGTAGTTTAGTAACCCTAGGTATTGGGCCGATAGTTACTGCTGGTATTTTATTGCAACTGTTGGTAGGCTCAAAGATAATCGCTTGGGATACAACCAAAGTTGAAGATAGAGAAAAATTTATGTTTTGGAATAAGTTCCTTGCAATATCTTTCTGTTTCATAGAAGCTGTTGGCTTTGTGGTTGGTGGAATTATACGAGTGGCAAGCGAAATGTTGGGAATCGTAATAATTCAAATAGCTATTGGTGGTATAATTGTAATTTTACTCGATGAGATTGTTAGCAAGTGGGGGTTTGGTTCAGGAGTTAGTTTATTTATAGCAGCTGGTGTAGGTACTCAAATAATGCTGGGATTTTTATCTCCATTCACTCTACCAGCCATAACTCCAGATAATCCTGGACCATTTGTAGGGAGAGTACTAAATTTCTTTACCAACATATTTGCTGGTGAAACTATGCTAGCTTTATTAAGCTTTTTGCCCATATTCTTTACAATAGGTATATTCCTATTCGTTGCTTATACTGACTCGGTTTGTATAGACGTTCCTCTAACCTTCGCTAGACTTCGTGGATTTGGTAGGATATGGTCTTTAAAGCTTCTCTACACGAGTGTTATTCCCATAATTCTTGCATCAGCACTAGTGGCAAATTTACAGTTAATTGCAAGGAGTGGAGCAACTCCACAACCCGGAGGTATTTCATGTGGCTTTCTTGGTTGTTATGATGAAACTGGGAGAATTATCTGGGTTGAGGGAAAATCTAACATTGTATACTATCTTTCGGCACCAGTCGCATTTGTGCAACAAGCGGTAAGAGGGATGCTTGCTCCAACTGAGCTAGTGAGGGCAATTACCTATACCTTATTTTTAACAACTCTTGCTACCATATTTTCTGTATTTTGGGTTATTACATCTGGGATGAGTGCTGAAAGTGTTGCTGAACAACTGAGTGGATCTGGGATGCAAATTCCTGGTTTTAGAGCCGATAAAGCAGCGATGAAAGCTTATCTAGATCGATACATACCAGCATTGGCGGTCCTTGGAGGAATTTCAATCGGACTTTTAGCCTCTTTTGGAGACCTTACCGGAGCTATAGGAGGTGGAACAGGAATTTTATTGCTTGTTGTGATAATCCATAGTCTATATGAGCAGCTAAAAAGAGAAAAGCTGGAGGAGGCACATCCATTAATTAGAAAGCTTGTGAGTGTGTAAAATGGTCGAAGCAATTTTTAACATGTATCTAGGTATTTTAGATGGTATTCTATTTCCTTTGCTCATGCTTAAGCCAGTTGTAGCGATCTTTTTAATTTCTACAATCTTTGCTCTAGTTTCAATCGCAATTTCAATTCTAGCTGTTGATAGGCAAAGATTAAAACAATTAAAGGAAAGGATGTTAATGTTACAAGAAGAGGCTAAAGCTGCACAAAAAAGAATGGATAGTGAATCCATGAGTAAGTTTACAAAAGAAGCTATGGGAGTTAATCTCCAAATGTTAAGACTTAAAAGTAAGAGTATGTTATTAATCTTTATTATCCTTGTTCCATTTTTCCCATGGTTAAACCATCATTATGGAGGGGTAGTTGTTGCTAGGCTACCGATTTCCCTTCCATTAATTGGTTCTGGCCTAGGATGGATTCTTTGGTATATATTTGCTTCATTAACAATGAGTTATGTAATTCAAAGATTGCTTGGGATAGAATATGTTTAAGATAGTAAAAAGGAGGACTCCAACTGGAAGGATAGTTTTGGTAAGAGGAAGAAAAAGACCTAGGATTGCAATATGTGCTAGGTGTAAAAAACCATTACATGGAGTGCCAATAAAAATTCCAAGTGAAATTAGAAGATTGTCAAAAAGTAAAAGAAGACCTAGTAGACCATTTGGTGGATATTTATGTAGCTCTTGCGCAAGAGAATATTTTAGGGAGAAAGCTAGAAAAATAGGTGGTTAAATGTTAGAAGTAGGAAGGGTGTGTATTAAAACGGTGGGACGAGAAGGAGGAAAATATTGTGTTGTTGTTAAAAAAATAGATAAAACATTTGTTGAAGTTACTGGACCAAAGATTTTGACTAGAGTAAAGAGAAGGAAAGTTAACATATCCCACCTAGAGCCACTTCCTTATTTACTCAATATAAAAGAAGGTGCTGGTGATGAGGAGGTCATTGAAGCGTATAAAAAGGCAAATTTAATCGCTAAATTGAGTTTAAAATTGCCTTCCGCTGCAAAATTAAAAGCGAGAAAAGAAAAATAAAATTTGATATTATTTTTTTACTTCACCTTCAATGGTATTCATGAAAATCAGAAAATCCACCGAAAAAGATTTCGCAGGAATGATGGAAGTTGCTAAGAGACTATACCCAACTTGGTTCGACAAGACTGCAATAAATGAATCCATGCCAGTTGACTTAAAGATACATAAAGGTTACATAGCAGAAGAAGATGGAAAAATTGTAGGATTTATTACTTATACATCAGATAAAGGAAAGATTGAAATTAGCTGGATTGGGATTGACCCTAATTATCAAAGACGAGGAATTGGTTCTAAATTACTGAAGAGATTAGAGAGTGGATTAAGACAAATTGGTGTAAAAGAGTTAAGAGTTAAAACTGTGGCAGAATCAACGATCTACAAACCTTATGATCAAACAAGAGCTTTCTATCGGAAAATGGGATTTGAAGTCGAAAAAGTTGAGAAGGTGTGGAGCAAGGATACGGGGAAAGAATTTGATTTAGCTACATTTGTTAAAAAATTATAAATGAGTGAATAAGATATTGGAAATATATTTTAAAGAGAAAAATAAAAACGATAGATTTAAAAGCTTTAAGCTTTAAGTATACCAAAAAGAAAAAATTTAAATAGTGGTTGCACTTACTTTTAAGTGATAAAATGAGGAAAATAAAACGCAAAATGCAAAAATGTGCCGAATGTGGAGGATCCACATTTATAGAAGACCCCTCTAGGGGAGAATTAATCTGTGCTAAGTGCGGATTAGTTTTAAAAGAAGAAATCGTTGATGTTACTCAAGAATGGAGGGCCTTTGATTCTGAGCAAATGGCAAGGAGAGCGAGAGGTGGAGCTCCTCTAAGTTTCACCAAGCATGACAAAGGTTTAACTACTGAAATTGGTAAGGGTTTAGGGGAGCTTTATAAAGTCCCGCCAAAGAAAAGAGCCCAGTATTATAGATTGGCAAAATGGCACCGCAGATTTATAAGATCTAAAGATAGAAATCTTTCTTTTGCTCTATCCGAGCTTCAAAGAATTGTTTCTTTTCTAAATTTATCAAAACCAATCCACGAAAGGGTTGCAAGATATTACGAAGAATGCGTTGAGAAAGGTTTAGTGAGAGGAAGAAGTATAGAAGCTATAATTGCCGCACTCACGTATGCGGTTTCTAGGGAGTTTGGAAGCCCAAGAACACCAGAGGAGATAGCTGAGGGTAGCGGAGTTGATAAGAAGGAAATTAGCAGAACGTATCGCTACATTGCAAGAGAAATTGGCATAAGAATTTTACCTGCTAATCCAGAGGATTTTGTTCCAAGATTTTGTTCAATTCTTGGTTTGAGTGATAAAGCAGCTACAAAGGCAATTAAAGTCTTGCGAGAGGCTAGAAAAAAGGATATAATAAGTGGAAAGGGTCCGACAGGTATTGCGGCTGCAGCAATTTATATTGGCTCTGTTCTAGCTGGAGAAAAAAGAACTCAGCGCGAGATAGCAGACCTTTGCAATATAACTGAGGTAACGATTAGATGTAGGTATAGGGAATTAGCAGAGAAACTAGGTATAGAGGAAGAGGTGGAGAAAAAGGCTATAGAAGAATAATTCATCATTTTCACCAACCTAATTTCTTTGTCCTGGAGGGAAATTAGCAAGAGAAATTATATATCTAATGTATAATATTTATATATGAAAAATCGAGTAGTCATTTTTCGAACAACAGAGAAGCTTTTCAGAGACCTAGAGAATATAATAAAGTCTACTGGACATTATAGAAATAAAACTGAGCTAATAAATGAGATTTTAAGAAATTTTGTTAGAAATTATAGAGTTAGGAGGAGAAAATGAGTACTTACATAAAAAGAATTATTTTACAAGGATTCAAAAGTTTTAATAAAAAAATATCTATACCACTAATTCCAGGATTTAACATAGTTTGCGGTCCAAATGGATCAGGCAAATGTGTAGATGGCAATACTTTAGTTGTCCTAGCAAACGGCAATTTGAAAACGGTCAAGGAGATTGTGGAAAATTCATTAAATGCTAGTTCAAAAGTTGAAAAGCTTAAGGATGGATTTTTGACCAAAGAAAACCCTCTTAATTGTGAGGTGTTATCTCTAAATCCAATTACCTTAAAAATTGAAAAGCAGCCAGTTAAAGCATTTGTAAAAAGACGTGCAAAAAAATTATTTAAAATAAAAACACGGACAAACGAAAAAATAGTTACGACTGGGTACCATCCATTTTTTATCATTAAAAATGGTATCATGAGGCCGATAAATACTAGAAATTTAAAAGTTGGAATGAAAATTGCTAAGTCTAGAGTGCTACCTCTCAAAATTGAGGAAAATAAAAAAATTGATTTATTGTCTTCCATACAACTAAAGGACAAAATTTATGTTCCCTATTCTGAAAAAATTGGAAAGCTCCTTACTATTTTACATCAAAAGTTTGGAAATAATAGAGTAACCGCTGAAAAACTCTCAATACCCATGAATGTGATAAAAGGTATTAAAGGTAGGCAAGCAGTAAATATTTTCTACCTAAACCGAATGCTTAGTTCAATTGGGATTAAGCTAACATCATTTGTATCCATGATAAAATGCAAAAATTCGAAAGTCATAATGAAAGTTCCAAAAATTTTGAATGAAGAACTTGGAAGATTTTTAGGTTATTTAGTTTCTGAAGGTTCTTCACTTTCAAGCGCAAACCAATTAAGATTCGTCAGTGGAGACCAAAGATTAATCGATGACTTTTCAAAAATCACATCTAACCTATGGGGTCTAAATGCTACAACAGGCAATTACAAGCCAAAAGCAGTAGATGTAATGATATACTCAAAACTTCTGCAGAAACTCCTAAAAAAATTCTTCTCACTAAAAATTGGTGTGAAATCAGAGGAAAAAGTTGCACCAGAACAAATTTTTTCGGCACCGATTAATGTTGTATCAAATTTTCTTTCTGCCCTTATAGATGGTGATGGTTACATCCATGCTGAAATTTCTAAAGGTAAGCATTGTTGTTATCTAGAATATTCAACAAAAAGTAAAAAATTAGCTCACAGCGTTGTTACATTGTTACTTAGACTTGGAATTGTTAGTCATATTAACGAGAAGGAAAAATCTGCGACAAATACACCAAAACATGTTAAACAAAAATACTATAGTGTTATGGTTTATGGAATTGAAAATTTGAAGAAAATAAAAAAACTCTTACCATTAAGATCGAGGGATAAAATTACAAAACTTAATGAAATCTCCTTATGGTCAATCGTTCCTAATCCAAATGTTGACCTAGTTCCAAATTTAAATAATTTATTTAAAAACTTAGTTAGAATTTTAAAGATAAACATAAAACAAATTCGAAAAATTTGTCCTAAGTTGCAAGCATATTATGAAAATCGCTGTGAATGTAGCAGGTTAGGATTGAAAGAAGTTGTACAGTTCGTAACAAAAAATTATGTTTTGGATGAGGAAGCAAAAAAAATAATAGATATGCTTAATGCTTTTGCTAACTCCGACATTTTCTGGGATGAAATTTCTGGGATAGAAGAGATTAAAAACAGAAATATTTGGGTTTATGACTTGAGCGTAGAAGGCCACCATAATTTCATTGCAAACAACATAATTGTTCATAATAGTAACATCATCGATGCAGTATGTTTTGTTTTGGGAAGAACTTCTGCAAAATCTTTGAGAGCTGATAGACTGTATGAGCTCATCTTTCATGGAAGTGAAAGTAAGCAACCCGCTCAATACGCGTCTGTAACCTTATACTTGGATAACTCAAAAAAAGTTTTCCCATTAGAGGATGGAGAGGTTTCAATTCAAAGAAAAGTTAATCAAAAGGGAATCTGTATTTACAAGATTAATGGAAGGACAACAACAAGGGAAAAAGTATTAGAATTTTTATCGATGGTGAGAATTCATCCTGATGGTTATAACATAGTTCTTCAAGGTGACGTTACCCAAGTGATTGAGATGTCTCCAATTGAAAGAAGGATTATAATTGATGAGATATGTGGAATCGCTGAGTACAATGAAAAAAAGGGAAAGGCGTTGAAAGATCTTGAGGCTGTTGATGCAAAGCTAAAAGAGGCTGAGATCATTATAAACGAGAGGTATGAAATCTTCAGAAAATTAGAAAATGATAGGAATACTGCCTTAAGGTATCAAAACTTGCAAAGGGAACTACAGTTGCTTAAGGCCTCATTAGCCTTTAAAACATTTAGTAGATTGCAAGAAAATCTAAGGGGGATTGAGGAAGAAGCTAAAAGAAGGGATGAAGAAAATGAGAAATTAAGAGAAGAAATTGAAAGCACTCAAATTGAAATTGAAAATTGTCAAGAGAAAAATAAAGAAATAATAGATGAACTGATGAAAGTTTCTAAGAGAATTGATTTGGAGAGAGAGCTTTCAAAACTTCAGGCTGAGCTTTTAATAAAGAAAGATAGAATTGGGTTTAGAAAAAATGAGATTGAGAGAATCGATGATTTGATCAAGAGGTTGGAAGTATTTGAGGCTATCCCTAGGGCTGTGAAATCGATTCTTAACTTAAAATTAAGTGGTGTCTATGGAAGGGTAAGCGACTTAATAGAAATTCCTGAAGAATATAGAGTTGCAATTGAAGTTGCCGGTAGGGGGCATTTAAATGATATAATAACTGCAGATGAGAATGTAGCGAGTAAATGTATAGATTATTTGAAAAAAGAGTGTATAGGGATTGCGACTTTTCTACCTTTAAATAAAATTAGGCGAAGGGAATTTAGAGATACTCAATTGCTAGACAGAAAGGGTATCGTGGGTGTTGCTTCAGAGCTTATAAAATTCGATAAAAAATACGAAAATGCAATTAAGTTTATTTTTGGTGATACATTAGTTGTTGAAAATCTTGATGTGGCCAAGAAGATTGGTATAGGGAAGGTGAGAATGGTGACTCTTGATGGAGATTTGGTTGAAAGAAGTGGTGTTATGAGTGGTGGTTATTTGACAAAAAAACCAAAGGTTTTGGAACAGATTGAAAGATATCTTAAGCTAAAGGAGGGAATAAAGAAGGAGATAGATATTTTGGCTAAGGAAGTTGTTGATTTGGAAGAAAAAATAAAACAACATGCTACAAGCGAGGAAAGAAGAAGTGTTGTCGAGCTCGAAAAGGTGAGAATAGATGTGGAAAATAGATTAAAAGAGTTGAATGGGAGGAGAAATTTTGCTTATGAGAAGAGAATGAAAGTTCAGTCAGAGTTAAATAAATTAAACATCCAAAGAGCTAAGCTTGAGGCTGAGTTGGAAAGTGCAAAGATTGATGTAGAGCAATATGGGCAAGTAGAATATATTGATGAAAAAATTTCTGTGTTAAAAGAACGTATACAAACAGCTTTTAATGAGTTGAATTCTCTGGGACCGGTCAATTTTAAGGCTATAGAAGAGTATGAGAAGTTTAGAGGTGAGTTCGAAGGTTATAGAAGCAAGTATGAGAAAATACTTGAGGAAAAGAAGGCTGTGCTGGATATGATAGATAAAATCGAAGAAAAAAGAAGAGAGGTATTCTATGCTTGCTTAAATGAGGTTAAGAAATATTTTAGTGAAGTTTTTATGGAAATTGCCAAGGGGGAAGCTACTCTG
>JASEGN010000026.1 GCA_030018055.1 Candidatus Aenigmatarchaeota archaeon
CTTATAGAGGGGAGGGAAATTCCTTGACACCAAAAAAAGCCGCAGAAATTATGACTAGAACTAGAAAAGAGTATGGGGTAAATAGAATGGCTATATCTGGTGGAGAAAGCACTTTGAACAGGCCATGGTTAGTTCAATATATAAAAGAACTCAAATCATTGAATCCGGATAAAAATGCTAGGTTTCATGTTGATACTAATGGCTCTTTGCTTACCAAAGATTATATTGATGAACTGGTTGAAGCTGGCATGACTGATGTGGGAATAGATCTTAAAAGTTTAAACACAGAGACATTCATGCACATAACAGGTTTAAGAGATGAGAAACTGGTAGAAAAATATAAAAATACAGCTTGGAATGCGACAAAATACATAATTGATAATTATAAGGATAAAGTTTTTCTAGGAATAGGAATCCCTTATAATAAGGATTTAACTTCTATTAAAGAAATTCGTCAAATGGGTATGGAGATAGTTAAAATTGACCCTGAAGTGCAGGTTTGTGTTTTAGACTATTTCCCACAGTTTAGAAGGCGAGATATTAGCAGGCCAAGTTATTGGGAAATGGTTGAAGTTCAGAGGGTGTTAAAAGAAACTGGGTTAAAAACTGTTACTTGTCAAACTGAAAGGGGGCATATCGGACCATAATTAAGGACAGGATGGGATAGGACAGGATAATATGAGAGCTCTCAGTCTTAAGCTAATACCAGATGATGTTTTAGTCGAAAGGCTATCCCATGAGATGAGAGAAAAAGTTTTGCACTATGAAAGAATTGGTTCTACACCAAAGAAAGAACCATATGAGATTAAAAACGAATTAGATACAAAATATCTTAACCATGTTGAGAAAATTGTTAGCGATGTAGGTGATTTTATTGGAGACTTTTTACCAAGATTTTTTTCTTATGAAAGAGCAGGCTTTGATTATGTGCGAAAGCGTCAGGTTGAATACTTAAACAGATGTGAACTTTTAGTAAAGGTTAGAGTAAAAACAGAACAAAAGGAGAGAGAACTTTCTTTGAGCTTTGATTCACCTTCATATACCTACTTTCCTGGAGTACTTCGTAGAATCAAAGGACAGCATGTGTATATTTATGATCACTTAAATTCTAAAATTTCATTTGTAATTGGCGATAGAGAAAATCCTAAAACAAGTGAGTATTTCGTTAACAACGCGATGGTAGAATTATGGCATCTTGCACTCTATCCTTATCTCATAGAAAAATTAAATAGAAATCTTAAAGTAGGAGCAGTAAAACCACCAGAACAGGAAGTAATTAGAACTTTGATGTTGGAAGATGAAATACTTGGCGATGCTTTTACACTTGCTTCATTCGAAGAATTCAAAGAAAAGAAAAAATACAATGTTTCTTGTATGGCTAATACTAAGGAAAAAATTCTCGATAAAATTAGAAGCATTGGAATCAAACGCGCTTTAAAAATGGTAAGCAAACCTGAATTTTTTGAGGTTTAACAGGAATGACTTAGAAGCAATTTCTTTGAATAAAATTTAGCATATTATTTAAAGAGTTCTTTCTGGAAAATTTTTGGCAGGTTTTCATCATTAGCTGTGTAATCTGGCTTTATATTTTCAGTAGCATATTTTTTTGCTACCCAATCCCACCAAGGTAAACGCTTCCCTTTGTAGGGATAGTGAATTGTTACAATCTCATATTCACTTTTCAATTCATTGGCTGGTCGAATATCCTTGTATAAAATATCTCCTAGAATTAAATTTTTCTCCTCTTTCTTCAGCACTTTTTCATAGAGAATTTTTTTATCCCTTGTACCATATTCTCTTCCAGTTACTACATCCTTAACATTAAGATTCCAATGTTTTACTGTGTTCTCTATCCAGTTCTTTGAAACATCACTAACTATGTAGAAGGGCTGAGTAAGTAAAGGTAATACTTGTTCAAATCCTTGTCTAAGCTTTGCTGGTCTATGTAATACCTCTGCTCCTTTTTGCCATTCTTCTACAATTTCATTGGAGAAATTAGTCTGAGTTCGTTCACATATTCTTTTGATTAAGTTTGCATATGGAAAATCAGAGTGAAAATCTACGCCCAATTTCATATCTTCCTCAGCAACTATTTGAAAGATTTCTTCGTGGGACAAGGTACACTTGTGCTCTTTTAAAACATTTGACCATTCGCTGTACATACCTATCCAATTTTCTTCAGAATCAGCCATACACCCTTCAAAATCTGTGATAAAATTAACTGAATACATAATATCCAAATTACACATCGAGAACAAATCTTAGCTTATAACCATCTTCTTCCTTAATTTCCATCAAGTAGTAGGTAATAGCCTTAACATAAGTTTTGGTCTCAATCCTTTCGTTGAATGGCTGCCCATATGCAACTGAATTCAATCTATAATCTTTAACTTGTTCAATTTTTTTAACTTCATTCTTACAAAAAACTATTCCTTCGGCTTCCGATAATGATAAAAGTTCTGAAATGTAATCACGCAATAAAGATTCTAGATCTTCAGATTCAATTTTAATTTCTTTTTCTATCTCAGGCTGAATTGTTGCCGTGTTTGCAGCTAAATCAAAGACTGCTTGAGCCCCGTTCTCGAATGCCTCTTCTAGAGTTTTTCCATAGGCTTCTACTCCAATGTCTGCCGTAACATCAAAGTAGTTGTACCTCATAAATAGTAAATAAATTTAAGTTTTTTAAAAATAATTTAAAACGTGAAACCAGAGAAATTTGAAAGGTTAGAAGAGCATTTATGGGAAGTTCCTCGTTATCAAAATTTCATGAGAGTTCCAGCTAGGATTTATGCCAGTGAAAAGCTCTTAAAAAAGATGCAGGAAGATTTGACTATTCAACAAGGGATACACGTGACAGCTCTGCCTGGTATAGTAAGCTATAGTGAAGTGATGCCTGATGGGCATCAGGGTTATGGATTTCCAATTGGTGGTGTAGCAGCATTTGATTATGAGGATGGTGTCATCTCACCTGGTGGAGTAGGTTACGATATTAATTGTGGTATAAGGTTGATAAAAACTGGCTTGAAAATGGAGGAGATAACATCATACCTAGAAAAAATTATGGATACCATATACGGATACGTGCCTGCAGGAATAGGTATGAAAGGAAAAATAAAGATAACTCCCCAGGAATTTGACCAACTACTTAAAAAGGGTTCTAAGTGGGCTATAGAAAGGGGTTATGGTTGGGAAATTGACCTTGAAAGAACAGAAGACGGTGGTTATTATCCTCTAGCTGACCCGTCGAAGGTAAGCCAGAGAGCTAAGGAAAGAGGTTTGCCACAAGTTGGAACTTTAGGTGGTGGAAACCATTTCCTAGAAATGCAGGTTATTAAAGAGATTTTTGACCCAAAGATTGCAAGGGCTTTTGGGCTAGAAAAAGGTAATGTAGCGATCTTAATCCATACAGGTGGGAGAGGTATATCACATGAAGTTTGTGACGATTACTTGAGAAAATTTGAAAAGGCTATAAGAGCTGGTGAAACTGAAGACTCAGAGAAATTACAAAAGGTTTTAAACCTTGAAAGGGAGTTGTGTTGTGCAAAAGTTAAGAGTCGGCTTGGAAAAGATTATCTCGGTGCAATGGCAGCTTGTGCAAATTATGCTTGGACGAATCGTCAAGTTATTACTTATTTTGTTAGGAAAAGTTTTGAAGAAGTACTTGGAAAACATGCAGAGGATTTGGGTATGGATTTGGTTTATGATGTCGCACACAATATAGCAAAAATTGAGGAATATGAAGTTGATGGAAAAAAGAAAAAGCTCGTTGTACATAGAAAGGGAGCAACAAGAAGTTTACCTGCTTTTCATCCTTCAACTCCAAATTGCTATCGTGAGATTGGTCAGCCTGTATTAATCCCTGGTAGTATGGGAAGTACAAGCTATATTTTGGTGGGTACAGATAAAGCAGTGAAAAACGCTTTCGGTTCAACAGCTCATGGAGCTGGTAGGGAGATGAGTAGGACAAGGGCAAAAAAACAATTTTATGGTGGGGAGATAAAGAAGGAATTAGAAAGGGATGGTATTGTAGTAAGATGTAAAAATTTGCCTGAATTTGCAGAAGAATATAAAAAAGCTTACAAGGATCCAACAGAAGTTGTCAATGTTTGCCACGAAGCTGGCTTAGCGAAAAAAGTTGCATCCTTTGCTACAATAGGTATAATTAAGGGTTGAATTTTTTTCCTATTGATTTTAATTTGTTTTTTAATTAATTCGTATGGAAAAATGTCGCTTAGTTGAGCAAGGTTTTAAACAGGGAAGTTGTTTAACCCATTATCAACCAGAAAGGCTATACGTACCTGGTTATTTAAAGGATACAGCCTGCAAGGCAACGCTTAAATGGAGAGATGACACACCATATAGACTTATTCACGCTTATCAACATAAAGCACCTGAATGCTACCTTTCAATCTACCAATCTGGCTGTAACTGGAGCTGTTTAAAATGTCATTCTTGGGATTTTTCTCAGTATGCTTCGGGAACATGGATGTCGCCCGACGATATAGCAAAAATTGCATTAAATTATGTTGAGTTGCATGGAGATAAGATGTATTATGAGCCCAGAGAACGTGCAACAAGCTGGCATGCTCAAGAGCTTTGTCGAGCATGTGGTTCTTGTATTCGGTTTGGAGAGAGATCTGAACTTTGTCCAGGGAAATTGGAGCTTGACAAAGTAGTTTTACTCGATGGTGGAAATTTTGGACCAGCTAGAAATATAATCTCCTTTACAGGCGGTGATTTAGCTTGTCAACCAGAGTGGTATGTGAAAGCTACAGAAAAAATTAAAAACTTGGGTAAAAATTTGTGGGTTTTATTCGAAACAAATGGCTACGGCTTAACACCGAAGAATCTTGATCAATTTAAAGAAGCTGGTATAGATGCTTTTTGGCTTGATATTAAAGCTTATGATAATGAAGTCCACAAAAGGTTAACAGGAGCTTCAAATGAATGGATTTTAAAATTACCAGCAGAGATACTAGATAGAGGTTTTGTGCTAGAGGTTTCATCCTTATACATCCCTGGTTGGGTGGAAACTGATCAGCTAGAAAAAATTGCAAAATTGTTGGTTCAAGTTGATGAAAATATACCCTATGCAATTATAGCATTTTATCCACAGTACAAATTAAGAAATGTACCTTCACCAAATCTAGAGCAAATGCTTGAAGCCTACGGTGCTGCGAAACAAGCTGGATTGAAAAATATAAGATTAGGAAATATTGGAAGATTTATAAGAAGCAAGGAGGATTATGAAGTTCTAATAAAGCATGCGAAGGTGTAATTTGAAATTAAATTTCTTCCTTAAAAAACTGGTAAACCCACGCTTTCTTTGCTTTTACAATGTCTTCCAAGCAATCTTGACAAAATGAACTTCCAGTTTTCTTTTTTCTTTCTAGAACTTTTTCTGCAATTTCAAGGGATGTTATAAATCTTGTTTCAATCTTTCTTTCCTCTTCCCATAAAATTTTCCTTGTAACATTGGATTGACCCATTACACAATCTCCTCTTACACAATGACAACCAAGAGAATGTTCAACATTTTCTTTTCTCCAAGGAACATGAAAAATGTGGGCAAGCTCGTGCACGCATGTTTTTCCTAAAGTAAGAGAGGATTTTTCTTTAAACCATAACTCTTGTCGAAATAATGAAACCACGCATCCAGCTGGAACACTTCCAACTTTTGAATAAGAAGGATTGAGAGTTAAAGTCTCACCATAAACGAAGTTTAAATTTTCGCTATACAAGTCCTTGCTAAGAATTCCAAACTCAATATGTGGTTGAAGCTTTTGATGCGGCTCTCTGCTACATAAATTAAGTATATCACTTACATTATATTGGGTACCATAATCTCTTACCCTTTTTCTCGTATTTTCAAGATACCATTCTACACTTCCAAAATCACCTTCATGCCAGCCACTTCCAATAACCTTTAAAGGAAAATAGCGTGAAACATCAATACCTTCTTGAAGGGCTTCATTTATGCTATTTTTAGCTATTTCTATTTTTCCTTCATTTACTTCTTTATCCCACCATAGATAAATTGGAAGCATGTAAATCATTATTCAAGATGAAGATAAAATTCCCTTGGTCTAAGTTCTTTAAATTCATCTGTTTTTTGGGCTATATGCTTTCTTACATCCGTGCAAAAATGGCACTTATGAAAATAACCTTCTTTACTTTCCTCGTAACCAAATTCCTTACCGATTTCATAAAGATTTTCTAAGCTAGTTAGCAAAGCATCGAGAATAGGATATTCCTCTAAGTTTAATTGAAGAATTGAATCTAAATTTTTTGCATGTCCCAAAGAAATACCACCACAATAGCCAGTCATGTAATTCCCATAATTATCGATGTGAACATGCCAGTTTCTTAATAACTCTTGACTACAATTCTTACCGAAGAAATGCTCTGCTGGGTATTTTCCGAATATTTTCTCGCACACGGGCTTAAGTTTATAAGGTGCCCTGCCCATTGGGAAAAATTCCACCCGATAATAAAAGTAAGGATCTAACTTTAAGTACTCTTCGAAAGGCAAAGTACCTTTAAGATTAAGCTCTTGAAAGCGATCATAAAAATATTCCTGATAAGGTATTACCTTGTATTTATGACCTATGTTCTCACCAAAAACTTCCTTGCTTATCCTTATAGCTCTTTCTGTTCGTTCAAAAGGAACGTGTTCAAGAATGAATGGATTTACACTAATAAGCATTCCATGCAACCCAGCATTCTTTAATTTCACAAGTTTATCCCTAGTGACCTCATCGCTAGTACACCAATAACAGTTAGTTTCGACAAAGGTTGAAGGAATTTTTAGCTCGTGTGCAATTTCTGTAATCTTTACCAAAAGGTCAAAATTCATGAATGGTTCTCCACCAGTAAAGTGCAAGCCAGAATTTATACCGATGCTATTTGAATCATAAGCTGGTTGAATTTTATCAGCTAGCTGGGTTAAAATTTTCTCTGCATCCCTTTCAGAAATCCAATCGGCATTCCATTTCGGTGAACTACCATACATGCAATGTTTGCACTCACTCGTACATTTATAAGAAAGCAACAAACCTCCAGATTTTGGTTTAGGTATAGACAATTTTTTCATCCCAATACCACCTATTATCTTACACTCTTAAAAATTTAAAAAACTCTGTTGAAGTTCTTCCTCAAGTTTCTTTGCAAACCCTGCATCGGTAAAAGCTTTCATTCGCATAATTGTAGTATCATATGCATCGATTTTCTCTTCCTCAAGAGTTGAAGCGTAGTTGGCCTTAGGGTCAATTTTATCCAACCTGTCTATCAAAATTTTTCTTTCTTCAGCCGGCATTACGCGTGGGTCTGTCATGGCTGCAGCTCTTGCATAAATTCCTTCCTCCAGAAGATATTTAAGTGCTCGAAAAGGAAGCTCATAATATTTTCCAATTGCTCCTGTCCTTTGAGTAAAACCTTTTGGTGTAGCTGCTTTAAAAGAAACTCGAACATAGATAAATTTAGAAAATTTTGATAACTTTTTAACATAATCTCTGTCTGCGCCAAATAGTATCCCATTAGTCTCCAAATAAAAGAGATACCCTGATCCCTTAATATATTCCAAAACAGAAAGAAGATGTTTCTTTCCTATCGTCGGCTCACAACCAGATAAGCGAAGTTTATTGATTTTTGGAAAACGTTCTCTCCAATTTGGCTCAGGTATACCTTCTTCAGCAGCCCTCAAAAGATTTTTAGCAACCTCGCGTGGAGAGTAAAATTTTCCAAGTTTATCCGGAAAATCCCTTGACCAGTCTGACCAACAATATACACATCGCGAGCAACATCCTACAGCATATCCTGTGGCCATCCCTCCATAAACCGGTCTTGATTGAAAGCCAGTATACTTTCTTTCTAACCCTTCTTTCCCTTCTCTAGTAACTATTTTTTCAGTTTCTCTTGCTAGTTTTAAAGGATCAAAAGATTTAAAGTTTGGTACAAGAAAACGTGGGTATTTTTCCATTCTACCTATACTTCATTTCTTTAAATTCAACATACATTTTTTCAAATTCCTTATCGTAATCAATTATATCAAAGTTCGATACTCTTGCCTGTTTGCTTATAACTTCTATCGCTTCTCTTTTCCTACCCAGTTGGTCTATCAATCCTAACTTCTTTGCCTCCTCTCCTAAGTAAGATCTTCCATGGGCAAGTTGTTCGACTACACTTTCACTTAAATCCCTATTCTTCCTTATTTCTTCTGTAAAGTACTCGTGAAGTTTATCTATATACTTTCCACTAGTTAAAATACCATATTTTATTCCTTGTCTTTGTAAAAACTCTGAAATGTCAATTTCCATGCCCAACACACCTATGCTACCAACTCTGCTCAACTCATCCGCAACTATGTAATTACAAGCCGAAGCAACCCAATAGGCACCAGAAGTTCCATACTCTCCTATTCTGGCTACATTATAAATTCCAAAGTTTTTCAATTCTTTAATACTTTCTGCAATTTCTTTACTTGGAAATGGGTTACCACCTCTAGAATTTATGTCAAAAATTATCCCTTTAACTTTCTCTTTCCTTGCTTTTTCCATGTACTCGATAATTTTATTTGAGGGTACTGTTCTTAGGAAAGGTAAAGATATGGGTAAAAATTCTTCAGATGTTATATGCCCTTTCACAGGTATGATTGCAATCTTATTTTTCATCTGCTTACCTAAAAATATGTTTTAGCTTTTGGGCAACATTTTCTGGCAATGTATCAACTACATATTCACCGTGCCATAATTCTACTGTGCCACCATAGGCTGTATAGTACGGATAATCTGGTTGGAAAACAGGTTTTGACATCATCTTAACATTTAATCTATAATAATTTAATTTCTCGTCTACACCAGCGGAAAAAGTGGAAAGGTTAAAGGAGTTCATACCCTCTTCCTTGTACCATTTTAGGGTTTTTAGGACACAATCAACTAAATCATTAGCTTGTCTCTCGCTAAGTTCTGCTAAATTACTTGCTTCTTTAAATATGAATTGAATTTCTCTATTACCATGAGGTGCGAAAGTTGCTATGATAGCTAAGGAATCGTTTTCACCAACCCATCTTTCTCTATCTTTCTCCTTTTCTACTAAATCCTCCCAATAACTCCTTTTATTCTTATCAAAATATTCCTTGCTTTTTTTAATAAGAGCTCCTGTCCAGTTGGTTGGTTCTGTGTCTATCCATATCTGAGTGTGTGGATGTACTTGCGAGGCAGCGGAAGGTGGTAAATGGTTCCATATCCATGTAGGATACCTTGCTCCTTTCTTCTTATAAACAGTTAGCACATATTCTTTACATGCTAAGAGATTATCAACAATTGGCTCTAGGGGAAATTCATCTAAGTCAAGAAAATGTTTATCAGTTAAAGTTCCAACAGCATGATATTCACCAAAAGGGTAACGATTGGGAAATAATACATAGCATCGATTTTTTATCCTTCCCTCTTCCCATATATCTTTTACAAATAATGGCGTAGTCTTTTCTATATTTTCTGGACAGAATAAACAGTCTTCTCTTGTTTTATTTATATAATCACTTAAATCAACCTTTTTTGCTTCTGTTAATCTCCCTGCTCTTTGTACATTTATTCTAGTACGTGTACTAATTAGGGGGTCTGTTCTGAATTCTATGGATTGAGTTTCGAGTTGAAACTCTGGTGGAGGTAATAACTCTGCTTCTCTTACAACTTTTTGAAATTCTAGCATGAATTTTTATTAAAGTTAAATTTTAAATTAATTTTCTATTTTTTACTAATAAAAATCCGAGCGAGCGAAATAAATCTTTCTTGTGTAGACATCAAAAATATCTTTACACTGCTTCTCTGAAGTAAAAATTTTTTCACTATCTAGTATTTCTATACCACCAACCATGGTAGCACCTCTTCTAAAGAAGGGTTCAGGGTGCATGCTTGAAGTAGGACCTATAACTAGAACATCTTCCGCATTTTTGCTATTTTCTAAATAATCTTCCATTCCACCATATACCAGCGCAGAACCAGTTATAATAACGACAGAAGCTTCTTTTAAAATTTCCTCAGCTTTTTCTGGTGGATAAGTGTTAGGCATGTCTCTTCTTTCTATTACTCGTAGCTCCTTAGCTGAAGAAGAAAACCTTTCTATGACTGGATGAAAATAACCTACTGTAGCTACGACTTTATCCTTTACATTTAAGTTATCAAGAGGATCACCGTATCTTACAGGAGTTGGGAATTTTGTCAGGGCATTTATTGCAGTAATTCCGATTGCTCTCTCTCCTAGGTTATCACTCAGAGCTAATTCTGCGATAGAAATTGCATTTTTACCCTTAATTTCAGGATAAGAAAAAACTTCACGAGGCCGATAAGAAACTGCACATTTTCCTGAGCTAAGCTTTAGAGCTATGTATCTAGCACCTATGCTTAAGTCTTCTACTAAATCTTCCGACTTTGGTAAAAGTTCTAATTCCTCTTCAAGTATAGTTTTCATGAAATCATTCAGATTTTTCCAATATTCTCTCTATACTTTCCACTTTCTCAGTTATCGCGTTGGTTTTACCTTCCCTATCATCGATTGTAATTACCGTATAAGCCCTGCCCTTGTAATTTCTCGATTTTTCATGAGTTTCTCTTACTATCCTCCAGAAATTATTGTCATCACCTTCTATCTCAACACCAAATTCAGTTTTTCTATATTTCATTCCAACTTTTTCAGCTTCTTCGATTGCATAATTGATAACTTCATTGTATTCACTCTCTTTTTTATCCAAAGGAAAAGTTGAAATTCTTGCTGAATCATCATATAAAGTAATTGAAGTATAAATACTCTTTCCAGACTTTCTCATCAATTCATCAGTTTTATTTAACACTTCTCGTATATCACTTCGATTACCAACTATTTCAGTATCCATAGAATATAATTCAGATTTCATCCCTCTTCTAGTTGCTTCTTGTCTTATGTAATTAACAGCTAAGGCAACATCTTTGCTTAAACCCTTCTCTTTATCCAAAGGCAAACTAAAAATTTTTCCTAACATAGCCATTATTAAATTTGCTTTATGGCTTTTATTTTATCGTCTATTTCTTTTACTTCCTGGTATTTTTCATCGCATAATTTATAGGCCATGTCTATGTAAAGTTGAGTTAGCTGCTGACCCTTTTCACCTGGTATTTTGGCTGCTTCTATTAATTCAGGTATTCGGTATTTTGAGCTAAGGTATTTGGTAGTATTCATCATTTCGTTCGTAACTTCTTTAATGAGTGACGAATCATTTCTGTTGACAGCATCTCTTAGTCTACCTGTCAACCGTGATAAGTAACCTAATCTATCCCTTTCAGGTAACATGCCACGTATCAATTCATCTACATCAATTTTTTCCTTAGCTAAAGGTTTTTCAGCTAGAGTTTTTGAATATAGTTCACCATACTCGTGTGTAACTCGCATAATTTCGTTTTTCAGATCAGAAAATGGATAGATTACTCCAGCATTAATTAGATCGTCTCCTCTTTCCTCTGCCCTTTCCTTTAATTCTTCAATATCAGTTACGGGCATTGGAGGAAGGATGCCCGTTGGACTAACCATACCGCCCCTTTCTTTCATCAATCGCTTAATTTCCTCTAAAGGTAATTGGGAGTGAATTTCCATCATGGTAGCAGCCTTTTCAAGGTACTCTAGATCAACTTCTAAAGGGGAGATGGCGAGATAAGTAGCTAAAAATTTAGAAGGGTCTCCCAAATACCCCCAATAAATGATTGCATGTCCCTTTGGCTTGCTCTCGTCCCCTCTTTCGAATATTAACCTCATAAATGGAGATTATCAACAAAATTTAAAATTTTTATTAGCAGCCAGCAGTTAAATTCACGTCCGCTCCACTTTAATATTTTTAGTAAAGTTTTAATTATTTCTTAAATTTATATGGTGGGGAAAATGTATGAAATTTAAAAAGTTATTCTCCATCAGGTTTGAAGAAAAATTGTTTAAATAGCATTTTAATTAAATGGAAGTTGAGCTAATGAAAGGAAAAGCCATAATTATCTCCATCCTCAGGATAATAAAAAAGATCTAATTCTTCG
>JASEGN010000027.1 GCA_030018055.1 Candidatus Aenigmatarchaeota archaeon
AACGTTTTTGTGCTATCAATGTAAATACAACTACTCAGCTCTTCTTCTATTTCATGATGCAAAGGATTGGATATTGTATTTACAAAGATAACTAATTTTGTCTTATGTCCAATGAAAGCCTCATGCCAATACAATGCTCCTATATCCCTGATTACTCCACCTGAGAGCCCAATACAAATTGCAATATCACCAGCTGCAGCAATTTCACCATCAGCATGATACCAGGAAGGTACCTCCAGCTTTTCATCTATAACATCTAGGTAGGGTTTAATATGCTCTAGCCCAAACTTTTCATCCTCGTGAGGAAGAATACCTATAACTTTTTTGCCCCCATATTTTTTGTAGGCTTTAGCAACTAAATAGGATACATCTCTACAGGGAATTATGACTATTTCCGCTTCATGGTTAGCCAATAATTTTCCAACTTCATTAATTAGATTCATCACTTCTCTTTCAGTCAGCTCCGTATGTCTGCAAATTCTCGATATTTCTGTGCCTAAAATAGATACTTTCAATTTCATCACTATATTATTATCAAAAAGAGATTTTATAAGTTTTTTATGAAGTTTAGCCTTCCTTGGAAAAATAAAGTGGTTACATATTTCAAGTCACTCAATCAACTTTTAGCATAACGCAGAAATTGAGATAACAAAGCTGTAAGTTGTATTAATTCATTACCTCCCTGAGAAATTCTGAATTGATACTCACCACATTTTTCAACCAATTCAACTTTTACACTCTCTAATACTGGTAAGTTATAAATTTGTCTATGTATCTCATAGATTATATCATCACCACTTAGACCTTGTCTCAATAACATGTCTTGAAGCATTTTTCTTGCATCTTGAAATTTTCCTTTTATTGCTAACTCTAACATTCTCTTAATATCATCTGGTCTAGCCCTAGAGGCTACATCATAAACAACTTCTTCAGTGATTTTTTTACCTAGGGAAGCTGATGCCTGTAACAAATTTGCAACTCTCCTTAGATCTCCTTCGGAGATATCAATAATCGCCTTAATTCCACCTTCTGTAATTTTTAATTCCTCACCTTTAACAATTCTATCGATGAATTTTCTCACATCACTTTCCGGTAATGTATTAAATCGAAAAACTGCGCATCTCGATTGAATCGGATCGATAATACGTGAAGAATAGTTGGCTATGAGGATCATACGCGAAACAGAAGTGAAAGTTTCCATTGTTCTACGTAAAGCTTGTTGGGCATCACTTGTAGTATTATCAGCCTCATCCAAAATTATTATTTTATATGGCACTTCTCCTAAAGCTTTAGTTCTAGCAAAATTCTTCACTTGACCACGGATAACATCTATACCACGAGCATCGCTATTATGTAAGAGTATAGGGATAGTACCTCCCCAAAATGCTTCTACATCTGAAACTGAAATATCATAAACATAACCATTGTAGTCTTCAATTCGAATTTTTTTGATTTTTAAAAAGGAAATTGAAGAATTAATTAACTTCATTATTTTTTCGAATGTTTGTTTTTCCTCAGAAGTTAGCTTACTTTTGTCAATTCTTTTTAGTAATTTTTCTGCAATATTCTTGGAAACTCTTTTTGACTTTTTAGAATAAAGTTGATGTCTAAGCAAATATCTCCAATTGAACTTAACCCTATCTTTAATTCTTTCGAAAAAGTTTATAAGAACAAAAGAAGGAATTAGTTCACTTCTTATGTAAGAGAATGTAGGTAACTTCCAAATAATTTTTGTTTCAGTCTCAAAAAATGATGTATCTAAACCTGAAATTCTACCAAGCCAAGCAATGTCCAGAAGATTTTCTTTTGAATGAGAGGAGTACCTAAGATATTTTCCCCACTTACCCGAAGCATCACCACTATAGCCTCTGAGAAATGCTTCTCTAGCTTCCAGAGGAGAATTGAAAATGAATGAAGGTACTCTTTTGTTTTTTGCGGTAAATCTTCTAAAACTCTTATCATAAAAAATATCTCTAAAGAATCTAGCAAATTGAGTAGAAAATATTCTTAGTTGGGTTGCACTAGCTTTACTCCTATCAAAACCCGAATAAGTGAGATTCTGCCGACTTGTAATATCAAAAAAATCCTTAAAAATTTGGGAAGTCTGATTAGCTACATTAACTTCAGAAGGATAACCATATGTGAATATTAGGGAACCACTTGTATTATTTTTCTTAAGGTTAGTACTCCCTTCAGCTAAGTAACTTCCCATCATCCACGCTATTTCAGGTATCAACCTAAACTTTTCGACTATCGTTTTTACTTTAGGATTTCTAAAGGTACGAATTCTACCTTTTATATTCACGGCATGAAACTCCTCAGGAGCGTATTTCTCTAAATCGATGAGCATTTCATTTCCAAGCAGTTTTGTTTTAAAAGTTATCAATAAATCTCCTTCATTGAGTTCTTCAGTTCTTACTGGGACTATTTCTCCATTTTCTTTTATTATCATTACAGAATGATCAAGAGTAGTTTTTATACTACCTCCTTCGAATTCTATTTTTGCTATTTTTTTAACCATATGCCTTGAAATATTTTTGATGGGCTGAAATACTACTTCCAGATCTTTGTTAATACTAAGTATTTCTATATCATTTGGATACACATAGTTGGAGGAAGTATCTTTGAAATATTTTTCTGCGAGTTTTCCAAAATTAGTCCTTTCAATTTTTGATTTTTCTCTAATCATAATAGGTGTATCTGGAGTTACTGAAGCATTTAATTCTAAAATGTTTTGTCTCCAAGCATCTCCATAAAGCTCACGTGCTATACAAAGAGCTACCGTTGTTTTTCCTGTTCCTGCAGAACCTGCAAATAAAAGATGAGGAATAGCTTTCTCTTTTACAAACGCTTTTACTCTTTCAACTACATGGCGTTGATTTATCACTTCAGTTAATTTCATGGGCCTATATTTCTCTGCCCATACTTCCATTACCATAATTATCTTGCCTGAACCCTCTTAATTACCCTTGGCCTAAGTTTGATAAAAATTCTTCCACCACAGTAAGGACATCTAATTCTTTCCTCAAATTTTGCAACGGTCTTTTTACATTTTATACATCGATACATTCAGCCACCCGGCTTATAGGCTTGACCTGCAAATTTTGCCCCACATTTTTTACATCGCCATATACCAGCTGAAACCCTCTCCACATATTTCATTCCACATTTTGGACAAATATGCCTCTGTTTTTGTACAGCCTCTATTTCAGCAATTTTTGCTCTAACCTTCTTTCCGTATCTTACACCAAATCTACCGGCAGTACCAACGATTTTTTTCTTACCCATGCTATCTAATTATTTTAAATTTTTTCCCTGAAGCTAATTGTTCCAGCATCATTTTTAACTTCTCATCTGTTATTATGCCTTTAATCTGTCCAGCTTGATAGAGTTGCAGTAAATAAAGCTCTATCTGAGACGCTAGCTCGGGCTTTACAACTTTTACTCTTCCTAATCTTTCTCTAGCTTCTTTAGTAAGTACTTTTTGTAATACTTCCTTCTTCAGAGCTTCTAGCTGAGCCAACTCATCAGGTGTAATTGGGTATTGCATAATTCACCATTATCACTTCAGTAAATATAGGTTAATCTTTAATAACTTCATATGCAACCCTATCTAAAAAGCTTTGCCCTTTTGGAGTTATACAACGACCTTTCTTTTCTTTTTTCACAAGTCCCGCAACCTCTAATTGTTGTAGGATTTTTCTTATTATTGCACCAGAAGCTTTTCTAAACCTCGCTGGTTTGTGCCCCCTTCTCTTTCTCCCACCAAAGTAAGTTCTTAACCTCTCGATACCAACAGGACCATCTATGTAGATTCTCCTTAAAATAGCAGCTGCACGAATGTACCAAAAATCTAGTTGCTCTGGTGGCCTTTCTCTATGCACGCCTGACTTGAGGAAATAACTCCACTCTGGTTGGGATATATCCTTTATCTGCTTTAGTTCTTCCTTTAGCCTGTTAATGAATTTTTGTGGTTCTACTTCTCTTACAGTAACCATATTATCCTTTAAAATTATGATGTTTTAATATTTTATCTTATCTTTAATAAACTATGAATATTCTTAGGTATAATAACATAAAGAGTATCTAATAAAACAAAACATTTATTAGTGAGCAGTTTTAATTTTTTCTCTACAAGGATAACGATAGACTTTATTGCAACCCAGGCATTTAACAATTAGAGCTTTTCTACTTATTCTTACTGAAGAGCTTTTTCCTGGTATTAGCAATGAATTGCAGCTTTTACAAAATTTTCTCTTTAATTGCTGTGGAAATCTCACATTACATCTTAAACCAATTTTTCTAGCTAGCTCAACGTAACGTTTACTTCTTTCAGGATGTTTTTCAAATTCCTTTTCAGCTAAGTCAAATAAAATTACAATTCTCTCTTTAGCTATCTTTTGTTGCCAAGCTAATTTTCGCATATAATTAATTTATCATGTAGAAAAATGGGGTCGCTGGGATTTGAACCCAGGTTTTCGGAGCCCAAGTCCGAAGTCCTAGACCATTCCAGATTAATTAACTAGACTACGACCCCGATAACTTTATTTGTTTTCTGTGAATTTATTAAATCGAAAATATGGGGGAACTGGGATTTGAACCCAGGTTACTGGAGATATTCTTTGCCAGCACCCCAAGCTGGATGCCTAGACCAAGCTAGCAGATTCCCCCAACATTATTTGATAGTAGATTTAAAATAAAATATGCCCTATGGAACGATTGTTGGTAGAAGTAAAGAAGATCTTAAAAAATTTGGTTCTGTCGCTTGTGGTTACCTAGGTAAGCATATAGTTGGTACTGGGGAGGATGCTCACTTGACGGTTAAAGTTTACATGGATCTTTTGAAACCTCACGTTATTTTAGTTTGTGGAAAAAGAGGATCTGGAAAAAGTTATTCGGCTGGGACAATTCTTGAAGAATTTTTAAACTTACCAGAAGAGTATAAAAAGAAAGCCTCTTTTCTTGTTGTTGACCCGATGGGTATTTACTGGAGTATGAAATTTCCAAATGAAGAACAACGTGAACTATTAAATGAATGGAAAATAGAACTTCGAAGCTTTGAAAAAGATGTTATGGTTTATGTTCCCTGGCAATTAATTGAAGAGTATAAAGCTGCTAAAATTCCTTTTGATGGAACTATCTCAATTGCTCCAAGTGAAATTACCCCTAGTGAATGGTACTTGGTATTTGGTCTTAAACCAATTGAACCACTAGCAATAACATTTGAAAAAAATTACAACCTCGTGACAAAAAACAAGAAAGATTTTAGTTTAGAAGATTTATCTGAAAGTATAAGAGCTGACCAAGAAGCTAGCAAGGAAACAAAGGATGCATTAATAAGTTTATTGAGAGTTGCTGAGGGTTGGGGAATATTTTCTGAAAAGGGTTTTAAGATTGAGGAATTGGTTCAGTCTGGGAAGGTTATTATAATTGATGTTTCAAGAATGCCAGCGATGGAAGTTAGGGATTTGCTTGTTGGGTTGATTGCAAGAAAAATCTATCAGGCTAGAGTTGTAGCTCGCAAAGAGGAAGAGATTGCAAGAATTGAAGGTAGGGAACCAAAATTTGTTTTTCCTTTAACTTGGCTTGTTCTTGAGGAAGCACATAACTTTATTCCAAGCGACACTAAAGTGGCTTCTTCTGAACCGATTTTAATTCTGGCTAGACAAGGCAGAGAGCCTGGCATAAGCCTGGTTTGCATAACCCAAATGCCTGCCAAAATTCATAGTGATGTTTTAGCTCAATGTGATTTGGTAATTTCTTTTAGGCTTACTGCTGAATCTGATGTTAAGGCTTTGCATGCTGTGATGCAGACTTATATTGAAGAGGAACTTTTAAAGTTCATTAATCGTTTGCCACGAGGTTGGATAGGTAGTGCAATCATCCTCGATGACGTACTAGAAAAAATATTTACAGTTCAAATAAGGCCGAGATTTTCATGGCATGCTGGAGGTACTGCCGCTCTTTTGTAACTTTATTTTTTAAGAGAGTTAAAATTAATCATGGTAAAAAAAGATTTTCCACTTTTTACATTAGAAAGGATTTTGAAAAAGGCTGGTGCAGAAAGGATTTCTCTATCAGCAGCCGAAGAGCTAAGAACTCTTTTACTTGAAATTACTGACAAAATTGCTAAAGATGCTATAGCGCTAGCTACCCACGCAAAAAGAACAACCGTTAAAAAGGAAGATATTAAACTTGCTATCAGATAGAATGGGGAAAAAAACAACTGCAACTATAAAAGAGTTAAAGGCTGGAAGTTTTGTAATTATAGATGATGTACCTGTAGTTTGGTTAAAGATACTCTTGTCTCTGCTAGTGCTCCTAAAAGAAACAAAGTAAAACAATTTTAATTGCTAGAATGAATAAAAACTGGTAGTAGAATACTCAAAAGAAATTGTCTTGTCCATGCACAAGAAAGTCAAGCTGATACCTAAAAATCCACGTGAACAACATGTTTGGCGGTTAGTAAACTAATTTTTTAATTTCTAAATTTAAAATATATCTGTGATTCAATGGAAAAGACTAAATCTGTAATAAAAGAATTAAAGCCAAATAGTTTTGTGTTGATCGATGAGGTACCATGTCGTGTAGAAAAAGTAACCATAAGTACTCCGGGTAAAAATTGAAGTCCACCTTCAATTGCCTAAGCATGGTGCTGCAAAAGCTAGGGTAGAGGCTATAGGTTTGTTAGACGATAAAAGGCATAGTATAGTTAAGCCAGCAGATGAAACTGTTGACGTGCCAATAATTACAAAGAAAATGGCACAAGTTCTTGCAATAGTTGACAATAATGCTCAGCTAATGGATTTAACTACCTATGAAGTTTTTGAACTTCCTATTCCAGAAGAAATTAAGGAAAGAGTAAAGCCAGGGGAAGAAGTTGCTTATTTTGAAGTTGTTGGTACGAAAACGTTGAAGCCAATAAAATAGTCTGTATCGCATTTTGATTTATAATTTTTTTAAATGAAGATTAAAAATTTTTTTATTTATTTTTCATCAAGGAGCTAAATTGAAAAAGTTAAGGCAGTTTTTGGATTAGGATAAACTTCGACCATAGCCTTTACCTGCTATAGCTCAATAAAAACAGGCAATAAAGCCCTTTCAATAAAACCAATGCTCCCACAATCCAAAAAAACCCAATATCTTTACCAAAAAATAAAAGAAGTGATGTTACACCTGTAGCTAAATCAATCATACCCATGAACGCTCCAAACCAAGGAGTAGTGAGCATTGAACAAACTCCTTTTAGAGTTGAAAGAAGGAAAATTGTGAAGAGAAAATCGCGAAGGGTACCAAGAAGCGATACACCTGCAAATACGTCATAGATGCTTAAAATTATTGCCACTACCCCCAATACTACCATTCATCACCCAGGATATATTCCCTTCTCCATAAAAACTCTATCTGTCCTAACAGCAATTCCACCTCTCTTTTCATAAATTTCCTGACTGGTCATTTTAGCGATACCTAGTGCAACAAGTTCCTCCTTTAAAGAATATATTGCTATGGTCTCACCTTTAATAATTCCTTTTTGCAATCTTGTAATTCCCTTAACATAAGTTGGAGCACCTTTACAAATACTTGCAATTGCGGAATCTTTAACGAAAATTTTTTTAACATGAGGAATAGCATACTCAACTGGAATCAAAATTTTTTTAAGTGGTTTTTCATTCCCTTCCTTCCAAAATTCATATGCATCTTTTATTTTAACCAAGCTGAATGCTTGTTCTTCGATAAAACTTCCTGCTCTCGTTCTTCTCAGCTCAGTTAGATGAGCACCTATGCCTAAAGCTTTGCCAAGATCATCGATAAGTTTTCTCACATATAAACCTGCTTCACAACCAACTTTAAATAAAACATCCTTTTCTTCAATTTCTAAAATATCAAAAAAATAAATTTGTTTTTCTCTGGGTCTTCTTGCCACAGCTGCTTTTACAGGAGGTACCTGGACTATTTTTCCTACAAATTTATCATGGATAATGTTGTGAAGTACTACTTCGTCAATTTCTTTGTGTAGATGCATTACTCCAACATACTCCTTATCCAAACCTAAAAACACTGACATAGCTTTCGTCGCACTTTCTAGAGCTACTGGTAGCACACCAGTTACGTGTGGATCCAAAGTGCCAGCATGACCAGCCCTTTTAACTTGAAAAATTTCTCTAATCCATTGAGTAATTATGTGGGATGTCGGACCACTATGTTTATCTACTATTATTACTGCAGTTTTAATTAGTTCATCCATGGTTCTTTCTTGAGGTTTCTTACCATACCTTTCATCGGTTTCCTCCTCACTTTTAATCAGCCACATATCATCAATTAACTTTCAAATTTCAAAAATTATAAATCATATTCATTTTTAGAAGAACTTCTAATATAAAAGTTTACATTAGAAATTTTCAAATGTCCTAATTCAATAAGAAGAAAAAATGAAAGTCTTTAAAATAAAAGAAGCTATAATTTTCTTTATCTTTAATTTTTACTGGAAAAGAGGTGTTTCAAAAATTTCATATAAGTTCTTCTACTAATATATGCTTAGAAACTGACTTTGAGGTGGTTAAGAAATGTTATTAAGAGATGGAAAAGGAAGATTTATAAAGGGAAGTAAACCATTACATATATTAAAAAATTTTGAGCAAATTTTGGAAGATTATTTTGAGCGATATTTAGGTTGCAACAGAATTGCAAAAAAATACAAGATTAATAGAACCACTATATCGAAATGGCTCGAGTTAAAAAACAGGAGGGAAGAAGTTCTGGAAATAATTAAAAGGAGGAAATGGAATCTTTCTCTGGCAAAAGAAAATGTAGGAAAAGAGGGGATAAAAGTGAGGGCACTAAAACGAAGGAAAAAAATTAAAACTAAGTTTACACCTGAAATGGCATATTTTCTGGGTGCTGTAATTGGTGATGGTACAGTAAGTAAAAATAGTGTAGAACTTAACTTGTGGGATTTTAATTTCCCAAAAGAATGTCTTAATAAGGGTGAAAAGGCACTTGGGATAAAAGGCTCTTTAAAGAGCGCCATCGATGAAAATATGAAAAGATATTATAGGGTAAGGTTTGACTCAATTGAGGCAGTTAATTTTATTAGAAAATTTAAAAAAAGTACAAGGGAGTGGAGCGTTCCTAAAGAAATTTTAGATTCGACTAGCGTTAAACCTCATTTCTTAAAGGGATTTTTTGATGCTGAAGGTTGGGTAGCACTAAGTCCATTAAGATATAAAGAGAAAATTTATTTGCGATGCTATGTAAGTTGTTCATCTACTAATTCAAGAGGTTTAAAACAAATATCTAAACTTCTTCAAGACTTGGGAATAAAGCATGGCATTTATTCTTATAAAAATAATTATGAATGGAGAATAACTGTAAAAAGTGAAAGTATTAGAAAATTTAGGGATTTGATTGGATTCTCCACAGAGCCAAATAACTCACGGTTAAACTCATTTATAAAAGGAGGTGATGCAGCTGGAAGATAATACCATTATATTCTTAGACATCGAAAAATTATAACCCAACTGGTTATAGTTCGAGAAACGACTGATTTAAAAGCTGATATAGGCCAACTGACAGCCATAGGAATTATAAAAAATGAAAATGTTGAAGTGAAATTTGTTGACAGTCCTGAGGATGAGAAAGATGTTTTAAAGTGGTTTAAAGAAAAGCTGAAGGGTTGTAAGTTGATAATTACTTGGAATGGTGATAACTTTGATATTCCATTTTTACTGACCCGAAGTGTAATTCTTGATGAAGAGTTACAAGAGCTAACTAAAATCAGGAGCTTAGACCTATGTAGATTTTGCAAAGAAAAATTTTCCATGGCTAAATACAGCTTGGTCGAAGTTTCCCGTTCACTTGGGATTAAAAAACCTGATGAAATAAATTGGAAGAGCATGAGCGCACTCTACTTGAATGCTGTAAGGGGTGATGAAAAAGCGAAAGCTAATATAATTGAGCACTGTACGAGTGATCTTTTTGCTTTAAAAAAAATTTTCGAAAAAATTAAGGTATATATTCCATTCAATCTTCTGTAGAAATTTGTTTGACTTTTTTAATTTTTAAACAAGTTTTAGCTTTAGATTACAATTTATAATAGATTAAGCTGGTGATAATAATGAAAGAAGAAGAAATTAGAAGTCCAATAGTTGCAGTGCTTGGGCATGTTGATCACGGGATATCTTAAGGATACGTATAGACCACATTGCTCGATAAGATTAGAGGTACTGCTGTTGCTCTAGCAGAAGCTGGACAAATTACTCAAGCCATAGGAGCAACCCACATACCCATTAAAGTAATTGAAAAAATTTGTGGTGAGCTTCTGGAAAAATTTAAAATCGAGTTAATAATTCCTAGTTTGCTTGTAATTGATTCTCCTGGACATGCTGCATTTATGACCATGAGAAAAAGAGGAGGTAGCGTAGCTGACCTAGCAATCCTTGTTATCGATGTTAATGAGGGCTTTCAAGAGCAGACCGATGAGAGCCTTGCTATTTTAAAGCAATTTAACGTACCGTTTGTGGTCGCAGCAACAAAAATTGATAAAATCGCTGGATGGTACCCAAAAGAGATGGCCACTTTTTCTGACAGCTTTGGCTTACAAAGAGAGGAAGTAAAAGGAGAGCTAGAAAAAAAGCTGTACCAAATAGTTTCTCAGCTAGCTGAAAGAGGTTATGATGCCGAGAGATTTGATAAGGTAAGTGATTTTAAGAAGCAAATAGCAATAGCTCCTACCTCTGGAATTACAGGTGAAGGCATTGCTGAGCTACTGATGATTTTAGCTGGTATGGCACAACAGTTTTTGAAAGGCAGATTAAAAATTTCAAAAATCTGTAGGGGGTGCATTTTGGAGGTGAAAGAAACTATAGGTTTTGGTATAACAATCGACGCGATACTATATGATGGGAAGATTAAGAAGGGTGATTATTTGGTGATAGGTGGTAAAGAGCCTACGGTCACGAAAGTGAAAGCGTTGTTGAAACCAAGCCCGTTGAAAGAGCTTAGAGTTGAAAAGAAGTTTGAATCTGTTGATGAGGTTTTTGCTTCAGCTGGAATAAAAATTGCTGCTCCAGGTTTGGAAGAGGTAATTGCAGGTTCACCTTTAGTTGCAGTAGAAAAGGAAGAGGAGATTGAAGAGGCGAAAAAACTCGTTCAAATGGAAGTTAAAGAAGTTGAATTTGTTAAAGAGGTTGATGGAATTGTGTTAAAGGCCGATACTCTCGGTGGCTTAGAAGCTATGGTTAAATTGTTAAAAGATGCAGAGATTGCTATTAGAAAAGCAGAAGTAGGTCATGTTACCAAACAAGATGTTATTGAAGCTCAACAGGTGAGCGATAGGTTAAGAAAAGTTATACTAGCCTTTAATGTTAAGATTTTGGATGAAGCTGCAGATCTAGCTAAAGATTTAAAAATCAGAATTTTTTCGAACAACATCATCTATAGGTTAATGGAAGAATATAAGGAATGGTGCTTCCAAGAAAAGGAAAAGGAAATTAATGAAAAACTTGAAAAAGTTTCTAGGCCAGTTAAGATTAAATTGTTGAAAGGGTTTACTTTTAGAGCTAGTAAACCTTGTATAGTTGGAGTTGAAGTTTTGGCTGGGTTGCTAAAACCTGGAGTTTTGCTTAGGAAAGAGGATGGTAAAATAATTGATAGAGTAAAGGAAATTCAATCGGAAGGTAGAAAAATACCCGAAGCTAAGGCTGGAGATAGGGTAGCTATTTCCATGGAAAAACCAATGATGGGAAGAACTATTCATGAAGGAGATATTTTGATATCTGTTTTGAGGGATGAGGATTTGAAGGTGCTGAGGGGATTTTGGAATAGAATAAGCGAAAGTGAAAGAGAGCTTTTAAAGGAGATGGAAAGTCTTTAGTTGCTATTAGGCTACTCATATACAAACTCTTCATTTACAACTAAAAATAAAAACCAAAATTTATTTCTGAACGATTTAAATATCTTAACTATTTCTGATAGTTTATTTTATTATTGACATGTGTTCAATAAAAACAAGAAGTTAATGACT
>JASEGN010000028.1 GCA_030018055.1 Candidatus Aenigmatarchaeota archaeon
CCATTTTGAATGAAACCAATAATTGTAGTATTGACCCAGGTAGCATTTGGTAAAGAAAAAGTAAAAGCTGTTGGTGTTGAGTTGCCAGCAGTTCCATTATAACCTTCAATAAAAGTGAATCCAGAAGGTAATGTTATATTTACTTGCGTGATATTTATTCCAGAAGCTGTTTCAGTATTATTTACAGTAAAATTAAGTAACTGATTTAGTGATGAAGGTTCAACCGTTGCATCAGCCGGGTATTCTAAAGTAGCTTTAAAAGTTGCTGCAAGAGCAAATAAAAAAAAGTAAAAAGTAAAAAATGTTAGAAAAAACAAAAATCCAAGAGTAAAACTTAATTTTTTTCTCATACACTCCTATAAATCTATTTATAAAATTATAAAATAAAACTAAATCAGCTTGTACTCAGCCTTAGCTTCTTGTTTAGTTTGGACCTCTATCTTTGAAAAAACTTCCTTCCAATCAACCTGTAGTACGGTAGTTTCACCAGAACTTAAATCTTTTACTTCATTTAAAATATCAACTCTCTTATTATCAACATAAACTTTAAAATCACTCAAAGTTGCCTTGCCAGTATTTGTTACAGTTATTAGGAGATTATCTGCAGCATCTCTAGAAATACCTAATATATCTATGCTATAGGCAACACCTTTAATTCCAACTATAATTTCTTCTAAAGATGTTGGAAATTTTGGAATAAATTTTTGAATAGCAGGACCTATGAGAGGAATTTTCGCTAAGTCTGGGAGTCCGCCGAAGATGAAGTAGCATGCTAATACAACTACTGCTATTAAAATAACTCCCTCTATAATACTTTTGAAAATTCTTACTATTAAGAATACAGCCAAAATTAGTAGAACTGCTCCGATTATTAGATTAATCATAATTAAATTTTGTTTTTAATATTAAATTCAATTCGTGCCTTTTCCACAACTATTGTAGAGATTTTCTATCACTAAAGAATTTTAGGTTGAGAAGAGAAAATAAATTAATGGTACTCATTGAGGATGCAGAACTGAGAAACCTTAGGTATGTTTTTGAAAATAGAGAGCATGGTGGTAAACTTCTTGCTGAAAAACTTAAAAAATATGCTGGAAAGAATACGGTAGTTTTGGCTATACCTTCGGGAGGTGTTCCAATCGGAAAAATTATCGCGGAAAAACTTAACAGTAAGTTTGACCTAGTAATTACAAGGAAGGTTCAACTTCCAGACAATCCTGAAGCTGGTTTTGGTGCAGTTAGTTTCGATGGAGAAGTAGTTGTCAACTTGGAATGGGCTAGAGAATTATCACTTACTGATGAAATCATAAACTTTCAAATTGAGAAAGCGAGAAAAGAAGTTGGACATAGGGTAAATAAATTTAGGGGCAAAAGACTCTTTCCAAGTTTAAAGGGAAAAATTGTTATAATAGCTGATGATGGACTTGCTACTGGTTATACAATGCTTGCAGCTATAAAATCTATAAAAAAACTTGAACCAAAAAAATTGATAGTTGCTGTACCTACTGCTTCTAGAGGGGCTATTTCTTTAGTTGAAAGAGAAGTTGATGAAATTTATTGTTTGAATGTTAGAGAAAGTTTCGTATTCGCTGTAGCTGATGCTTACCAAGAATGGCATGATATGAGTGAGAATGAAGTTTTGAGTTATTTAAGGAACAAAACATGAGTTATGCCCCTGAGGGGATTTGAACCCCCAACCAAATCAGCTGGCTAAACCATTGGCTGTTGCCCTTCTGGATAGGAAGCCACTGCTCTATCCGAGTTGAGCTACAGGGGCTTTTATTTTAATTTAAGTTTATAAACTTAATGAAAATTGTAAATAATTAAATAGAGAGTAGAAGAGCGTGGATAGCTTATATTAAAACTCTAATATTTCTCCTTCCAACTATCGCTCTCAATAGCTCCCTACCAATCTCAGAATCCTTTGTTACTCTTATCCTTCCTTTCTTTCCAATTGTAGCTGAAAATAGAAAATCCTTTTCAACATAGAAACTTGCAGTCTTTCCTGTTAATTCTCTATTAAAAATAAATTCTAAGCTCTTCCCACTTTCTTGTAGATGAAATTCTACTTCCTTCCCCAGAGCAGGTATCCTCGGCTCAATATCTATATGTATTCCAAGTCTTTTTTCAATGGCTGAAATTGTTGCACCATTCTTTCCTATAATTCTTGGAATGATTTCATTAGAAACTCTAACCGTAGCTCTATTTTCAGAGATGATTTCAACTTCAGCTAATGGGTCAAATTTTTTTACTTCCTGAGATATCCTTTCCATAGCTAATTTTTTCACTGAAGAAATTCTCTCGGCTGCTTTAATTGGCATGACGATATTCTCTTCACCAAATGTATAGATCTCATACTCACACTTACCTGTTTCAAAATTTCTAACTTCAACCAAGGGTCTGGCTAAATCTTCCTCAACCATTCCACTTGGAACTTTTACAGTAAGACCAAGCTCATAAACTTTTTCTATCACACCACCCTTAATGAAAATTAGGGTATCGATTATATGAGGTATCATCCCAAGTTCAATCTTTCCAATAAACCTTTGAATAGCATCTATTGCATTGCTTGCATGAATAACACCTACCATTCCTACTCCAGCAAGCCTTAACTCTGCAAAAATTTCAAAATCTTTCGGCTTTCTTATCTCATCAAAGATGGAAAAATCTGGCCTTACAAGAAGTAATATGTCAGCTGTTTTTGAAAAATCTCCTTCCAAAGGGCTATATTGTGTAACCTCTGGTCCAACCTGAAGATCCCTTGGTGATTCTAAAGTCTTAACTATGGCTTTTCTTTCTCTTGAATAGAAATCGGCTAGAGATGAAGCGAAAGCTGACTTGCCAGATCCAGGAGGCCCAGCAATTATCACACCTTCCGCTTTTTCTTTCAATCTTTTTATCAGCTTTTCAGAAAGTCTATAATCTTCCAGAGTAAGCTTCACGATGGGTCTAACTATAGTAACTTCTACACCATCAGAAAAAGGTGGTCTTGCAACAGCAATTCTAAAATTTCCAAGCTGTACTACAGTAGCTCCTGCACGAACAATTTCAACGTAGGCCTCTTCACTAATTCTTGCAGCCTCCATAATTTCCCTGATAATATTCTCTACTTCTTCCTTTGTGCAGGGCTCTTCCCTAATTTTTACAAGTTCAAATTTTCCAGGGACACCTCTCTTTGCAAATGGTGAGGAATCTTCTTTTAAATGTATGCTCAAGGTATCTGGTGTGAAAAATTTTTCAAATATTAGACCTGTCACTTTAATCTTGGGTGCTATATATTTAACCGTTATCCCACTCGCCTCTGCAACTAAGGCTTGTACATAATCTGCTGTATAAAGTGTTGCATTTTCCTTTTTTGCTGCATCCCTAATTAGTGCATCTATCCTTCCACTCTTAGCAAGTCTTATATCTTCAATAGTTGGTCTTTCCCCAGAAAATCCTATCTTTATCTTTTCTTTCTTACAAATCTCTCTTAATTTTTTAAGTTCATCCAAACCAATGAATCCTGGCTCTCTGCCCTTAGACGCTTGTGCCTGAAGTTCGTCGACTACCGCAATTGGAATAATGATTTCCACATTCTTTATCTTTTTTCTTCTAATTAATTCACTAATTTTCCTATCGATTATTATACTAGTGTCTAAAACAATTTTTTCTTCGACCATTTTTATATATTGGATTTTATAGGTAATAAATCAACTTTTTGTTAATTTACAAAAGTTTATTATGATTATCGCCCAAGAATTAGACCTTAACTGGAAAAATGTTAAAAGGTGTATAGAGAATTGGATAAAAAATTATTTCTTCACTAACAAAATAAGAAAGGTTGTTGTAGGGATTTCTGGAGGTGTTGATTCTGCTGTTGTTGCCAGTCTAACAAAAAATGCCTTGGGTAGAGGAAAGGTGATTGGAATTTTATTGCCAGAAAAAGGAGTTACTCCAAAAACAGATAGGAAAGATATGAAGAAAATAGTAGAGTTGCTTAGGGTGGATTTTCTTGAAATTGAAATAAGTAAACTTGTTAAAAATTTTATTGAGGCTTTCCCATTAGTAAAGGGAGACTTACTAGCTTATGGTAACCTTAAACCAAGAATAAGGATGACTTTATTATATGCGATAGCTAATGTTAATCGAGCTTTGGTTGTTGGTACCAGCGATAGATCAGAATATTATTTAGGCTACTTTACAAAATTTGGGGATGGTGCAGCAGATATTTTTCCATTACTTGGTTTGTACAAAACTCAGATAAAAGAGCTGGGAAGATTTTTAAAATTACCAAGAGCGATAATAGATAAAACTCCATCTCCTGGGCTATGGAAAGGCCAAACTGCAGAAAAAGAGCTGGGAATCAGTTATGAAGTTGCTGATAGGATATTTTTTTATAAAAAAGATTTTCCAATTCTTTATGGAAAGGTATATTCAAACGAGAAAATCGCAAAGATAATTGGAATTAATAAATATCTCATCGAACTTGTTGAAAACAGGGGAAAAAATACTATGCATAAAAGAGCTCTGCCTCCATCCCCACCAATTCCATACCCCTATTTTACTTGGAAAAAAAGTTAATTAGATCTTCTAGAGTCATCTCTTTCTCAGTCCTTCTCTTCATATCTCTAAGCTTAACAATTCCACTTTCAACTTCTTTTTTCCCAATTATTAAAACATAGGGAATATCAAGAGAATCTGCATATTCCAGCTGTCTTGTTAATGACCTTCCTTTCAAATCAAAATCTGTTGAAATTCCAGTCCTTCTTAAAAGGTTGACAGCCTGCATAACATCCTCTCTAACCTTCTCTCCAGCGCTTGCAACAAATACCTTTATAGGTTGTTCTATCTTTGGTAGTAGCTTTAGCCTTTTAAGTAGTATAAGCAATCTTTCTATTCCACCAGCATTTCCCGTAGCTGGTCTGTCCTTGCCATATAGCTTGCTTAGGTTATCAAACCTTCCACCAGCAAATATAGCTCCTACATCTTCATTACCTTTAGCATAGCACTCAAAAACAGTGCCTGTATAATAACCAAGTCCACGAACAATACTAAGGTCGAATATGCACTTTTCAATTTTTTCAAAATTTTTTAAAACTTTTGCAACCTCAACTAATTCATTAAAGCCTTCCATGGCTTTTTCGTTCTGAGGCAAAATTTTTTTAATTTTCTCAAGTACATTAACATTTCCACTTAATTTAATCAAACTCATGATCCTTTCTATTTGAATCTCGCTAAGATACTTTTTAAATTCATCTTTCAATTCTTCAATGGAAAGTTTTCTAAATTTATCAATAATTCTCATCACATTTTCCATCTGCTTCTTTTCCACTCCAATCGAAAGAAGAATGCCTTCGGTAAGCTTTCTATTGCCAATTCTTACCTCAAAATCTTTTACACCAAATTTCTCCATTAAATCTATTCCCAAAACAATAACTTCTGCGTCAGCCTCTGGCTCCTTGCTTCCATAAATTTCTGCATCCCATTGCCAAAAAATTCTCAATCGAGCAAATTGAGGCTCATCATATCTCCACATGTTAGAAATACAAGCAATTTTTATTGGTTCTTGAATCTCTAGCTTAGTTGCAAGCATCCTTGTAATACCAACCGTCAGATCAAACCTTAGTCCAATTTCTTTGCCACCTTTGTCCTTAAACCAGTATATCTGTTGTTTTACATCTTCACCAGCCTGTGCCTCTAGGGTTTCTAGATTTTCAATCGTACTTGGTTCAACTAGTTGAAACCCATACGTGGTTAAAACTTTTTTTATTTTTTCTATTATCCAACTTCTGATAGCCATTTCTTCCTTCTCTATATCCTTCATTCCTTTTGGTAAAGTTGTCAGCATAATAATAGCTTCATTTCCAAATAAAAAATGATGTGGGTGTTGTTGAAATAGAATTTATGTATAGAAACATTTATTAGGTAAAAAAATAAATTTAAATAGATGAAAGGAATATCACCCCTAGTTGCTGCGGTACTGTTAATCGGAGTAACCATGACTATAGCCGGTATTTTAGCTTTTTGGGTCTCTGGATTCATGTACGAGAGAACGAAGGGTTTTGAGGAAAAGGCAGCCATGTATGAAAAATGTATAGGTGCAAATTTCGGTATTTATTCCAGCACTTATGATAGCGTTAATAAAACTTTAACGATCTTGCTTGAAAATAAAGCAGGTATTCGACTAAATCTTACTGAAATAAATATAATCCTTCTTAATGGCAGCATTGACATACGCCCATTAAATATGATATTACCAAGAGCTGGAGCTTGGCTTCCAATTAAAATTGAAAATGTAGATGCATGTGAAAAATATAGAATTGTTACCGAGTGTACCGAGCCTACAATCTTTAGGGAAGGTACTTGTTAATGAAGGGAATTTCACCTTTAATTGCAGTTGTGTTATTAATTGCATTTACCATAGTTATAGGTGGGATACTATTACTCTGGGCTAGAGGGTTTGTTGGAGAGCCTCTCCTAGAAGCTAAAGAAAGGGCAGAAGAGGAAATCGAATGTGCATATGGTTATATAGAACTTTCAGATTTAGAGTATTGTGAGCCACCAAAACTTTTAGGAAGTATTATAAATAGAGGAACAATTAAATTAAAAAATTTAACCATTTTTGTGATTTATCCAGCACCGACACTTCCAGCAGAATTTCCACTATGTACAGATGGGATGAAGATATTCAATTGCTCAGTTGCTAATCTTTCAATAGATATTAACGAACTCTATAGATTTAACATTTCAACTAGTAGTGGCTTCGATGAAGTTAGAATTACCACACATTGTCCAGGAGTTACTCACACAGTAAAATGGGGACGAATAAAAACTGTCTGTTAACCAACAACAAGAAAGACAAGTGACCCAATTAACACTAGGAATACAGAATGTTTTATACCGACTATAACTTCTCCTTCTGCCATCTTTCCAATTATAAGTCCTGCAAAAATACCTTGAAGGATGACCAGATTCCTAAATATAATTTTATACTCTGTGGTCATTATCTCTGGAGATACGGCTTCGATACCAGGCAAGGGAGCTGCTCCACCAACTTGGGCTAAGCTTGGTATGAGAAATTTTTCCAAGCCAATTATTACTCCTAGGAAAACAAAGAAAATTATGTAACCCGTCATCATCTGTGATTGTATAAAAAGTCTTCTTTCAGCTCTTAACTTCTCAACCTCAACTACAGTAGCTGAGAGTGCTTCCATCACATCGGTTAAGCTTCCACCATAGGCATGGCTCTCAACAACTGAGGAAATGGTCCTTCCTATTAGCCTGGATTCACATTCCTCTGAAAATTTACTTAGTACGGTATGGAGTGGAATTCCCCAATCCAGCTGGGCTGACATCTTTCGTACGTACTTGCTTAATGGGCCATAATCATTCCTTGAAACATGTTTCAAAGCGAAAGGAATCGTCATTCCTGCCCTTACAGCCTCTGTAAAATCTCTTAGGAATGTAGTAAAATTTTCTTCGAGTTTTTTCAGCTTCATATGTTCTATGTATATAGATATGATAAGTGGAAGTCCTATGGTAAGTGCTGCAATGAAATTTAGTAAATAAAAGGTGGTCGTAACTTCTCTTAAAAAAAGAAAATTCACTAAAAATATTGGTAGTGCAATCAAACCTCCAAGAGCAAGTAATAGTATTTTCCTCATATTTCAACCTCCACTCCTCGTAGAAATAGTAAAAATCCAAGGTTTAGAGCTGGTATTAGTCCATATATGCTTATCTTCATTAACTCGAGAACATGGATTCCAGCAACAACAGGTTGAACCATAGCCATCGTAGCGAAAATTGAAACCATGAAGAGAGGTGCAGCAATTAAAACCCCCACATAAATCTCTGCATAAGTTGAGAGTTGCCCTAAAAACCTTTCCCTTCGCATTCTCCACTTAAAAAGTGCCTCCTTGCCAGCTTCCCTCAAATAAGTTGTTACACTTCCTCCAGCTTCTATTGTTGATGTAAAACCAAAAAGAATTTCTTTTAGCGCTTCGGAAGGAGTTCTATTTGCAACCTCTTTGGCAGCACTTACTGGATCCAAACCAAAACTTTCTATATTTCTATCTATTTTTTCCATCTCTTTTGCAATCTCGCCATATTCTTTGAACCTTGACACTAGCTTGAAAATATAATGTGGGGGTATTCCAGATTCAGCAATTGAACCCATATGTGTGAGTACAAAGGGTAGATTAGTTTCTATGTTCCTTCTTCTGCCACCTGCTTTATGTAACGGGTGGAAACACATGTATACAAACCATACAAAGAAGACTAGTAGAGGGATGAGAATGAGAAAAAGTATTTTTTGTAAGAATGGAATTCCAAAATAGGAAGTTACGAGAAATGTAATTGGTATTGAAAAGAAAAAAGCTAGAAATGAGCTAAAAAAAACCATAGACATGTACACGTGATATGGGATTTTTATATCTGCTTTTGGAAGACTTGTTTTAACAAAACTAAACTTGCTGACATATCTATCGGCCAGACCACCAAACAGATAAGTTGACATCCCTCTATATCCTATCATTTCCCTCTCCTAGCTAGGCGAAGTAGCTGCCAGAAAGAAATTCTTTCTCTTGGTTTCTCAACCGTAGGTGGTTTTATTTTTGGTATCGCCATAATCTCTGCCATAACTTCCTCAGGATTTTTGTAATACCTATTTATGTACTCACAAACATCTATGTAATCACTTATGCCATTTTCCTTAAGCCAATCAAGAACAGCCTTCTTTCTCTCAACCTCACTTATAACATCCTCTATCCTCGCTCCAGTAGTTGCAGCTATTCTTCTTAGCATCACACTATCACCAATCTTTTCAATTTCATCTATTGTAGGATTCCATCTGAAAATTAGATTCGTGCTTACTTCCCCTGTTCTTGGGTCAACTGATACAATTTCTGCAGCTTCCCTTACTCTTCTTGCAGTTGGTCCTTTTTCTTTTGCATGAGTTAGAATAACAATAACATTCAAGCTCTCCATCAAGGTTGGAGATAGTTCAATTGGTGGTGTTGTTAGCCTTTTTACTGTTGTATCGATACTTCCAGCATGGAAAGTGCTCATACAAGGGTGACCAGCTGCCATGCCTTGAAACATAACATAGGCTTCAGAGTTATGTAAAATGATTCCACCAAAACCTCCTATGAAGTTTTCGCTTGGATTCACTGAAAGGTCATAAACAGGCTCAGGTGTAGACAAATTTATGGGATGTATTTCCTTTATCTCGTCTAAGAAAAATTCTCCTTGGGCAAACTTCTTTACGTGTTGGGGTAGATTCGCCTTTTTCACAATTTTTTCAAAGTAGTACTTGCTACATTGTCCGCATTTCTTTAGGTGCCTATAAGGACGTGGAAGTTTGAAATGAATCTCTCTCGGCAATTTAATGATATTAACTGTTGATCTAGGAGCACCTTTCTTCTTTACAGTATAATTTTTATGCACGAACCCAACTTCTCTTAAAAACCTCTCCACATCAGCTATTCGCTTAAATCTTACTCTATATTTACTTCCTCGTTCTTCAAACCTAGCCACTATACCTAAGGTCAAAAGAAGATAAAGTAAATCATTAACTAATTGTCTTGAAGAGGATGTAAATTCTACCTCATTACAATAGAAAGAACCGTCACCGCTGTATAATCCACGTAAGAATTGGGATATTTTTTTCTTGGAAAGACCATAGATAAATGCTGGGATTCTTTTCTCTTTTGAAGTTCTTCCACAATCTAAAGCTTTAATTAATTTTACAAGTATTATATGTGAAATAATTATTTGATTGGATTTACCCTTTCCACTCACTTCTCTGATAGATGGAGAAATTCCAAACAAATTCTTAACAATCGAAACTACATCTTCAATGATAGGTGGATTACTATTAGTGATGATTACTGAATTATTGGTGTAATATCCCTCTGCCACATAGTAACCCAAAAACCGGCAGAATTCCTCATTAACAGATATGAGGGTTGGGAAGGTTCTGCTACCTTTACTTCTTACTTTTAAGTTTATAAGATACTCCTCTTCTAACATTGAAATATCAGTTTCATTTAACAACTTCTCAAAAGTTTTTATTGGAATTGAACGATTATCAACATTACGGCAGTATTGTCGAGCTACACATCCACAAATTTTATTAGCTTTAGCTTGACCTATATTTTTTATAGCGGTTTTCACAATCTTTTGTACACCTTGTAATCTAAGATCAGGTAACAACTTTACAAGATTGATGAATTTTATATCGTTAAATCCTGATGGAATGAAGGAAGGAATAAGTATTCTATCACCAATTTTTAGTTCCTCGGTTTTGATTGGAGTAACATCAAAACCATTTTGTATAAACAGGCTATGATCAGGGGTTACAACAATTCTCCTACCAGACCTCGTCTTAACCTCAAGCAAATTTTTTCTGGGAGAATGTTTGATAAAATTGTTAAGAGGTTTAATAGAGATCTTCATATCTTTATCTAAAGTTGGAACTAGTAATTTACTCCAATCTTTGTTTTCCAGCTCTTTAATTGATAATCTTTTCATAATACCATTCTCAATAACAACTACTTCTTCATTACCCCTTACAGAACCTCTGGTTTCACCGACAACAACATAATCTGGAGCTTGTCTAAAACTCTCCCTTAGCAAATCAAAGAGTGAAACAGCTCCATATTTCTCACCGGTTGGAAGAGGCATCCCAAAGCCAACCCTTGCCAAACCTGGAACCCAGTGCTCATGGACTAACCTTAGCTCCCTTGTATTATGAGCAACTATGTTTTCACATATAAAATTCTCATTCTCAGGAACAGAAATGTCATAAACATAACCTTCGTATTCTCTTTCGCTAATACTAATAATTTTATCCCAAAAAATATCGTTAAAGGCTATTTCGTGTAGAACATTATGTGGATTGTTTGGAATTAATCTTACTATTTCTTGAAAATAATGCCTCCCTATGTTAGATCCTCGTAGATATTTTCTATGCCAATTTACCCATGTATTGTAAGTTAACTTCTTGCCTACTTCTTGCTTTAAACTTTTTTTCAAAATTGAATAGAATTTTTTGGGTAAAGGTACTATATCTGAAACATCATGAATATTTTTCCTTATTTGAGATTTTAGTTTTTTATTGTTGGTATCTTGAAGAAATCCTATGCTCAGAAAATTTCTTAAAGAAGATCCTGAGATTCGTGCTTCATAAGTATTATCCTTCAATTTATTTTTTGATACTCTTAAAATTATTTCAAATTTAAGGAATAAGGTTTGTAAATCTTTTAGTAATCCTAACGATGAAGATCTAATAGCTACTTCATCCCTTCTAACCCAACCGTCACCAGAAACATAACCTCTTAAAAATCCTTTTATCTCGTTTTCATGTAAATTGAATACCCATTCAGGAATTCTTTTCGTGTAGGCATTCCCTTTCAATCCAAGAACTCCTGTAAAGATATCTTTCAAGAGTTCCGAATTTATCATCAAGGAAACACCATCAGAATGCTTCTTACACCCTAAATTAAATCTTTTTGTAATTTTTTCTACAAGGTCTCTTTCCTCTTTTGAAACAACAGAAAATATAATAGAGTTCTTATCGTATGAGCCATCAGCAATCCACAAACCAACTAGTGTAGCAAATTCTTCAT
>JASEGN010000029.1 GCA_030018055.1 Candidatus Aenigmatarchaeota archaeon
TGAAAAATGATCTGTTAATTCTAATCCAAAAACATGTACTAGTTAATGCAATAGAACATGATGGCAAAGCACAGGTACAAGCAGTACTGGGCAAGGTAATTGCCGAAAGGCCAGAATTAAAGATCAAAATAAAAAAAATCATTCCAGAAGTTAGGAGAATGGTTAAAAGGATAAACTCTTTATCGTTAAAGAGTCAAGAAATCCAACTTAAAAAACTTGGAGTAGAAATAAGAAAAGAAAGAGTTAAAGAAAAAATGGAATTGCCAGAATTGCCGAATGCTGAAGCTGGGAATGTAGTAATGCGTTTAGCTCCATTTCCTTCTGGTCCATTACATATTGGTAATGCAAGGATGATTATACTTAACGATGAATATGTGAAAAAATACAAAGGTAAATTACTGCTAATAATAGATGATACAATTGGTTCAGAAGAGAAGTTTATTCTTCCAGAAGCATATGATTTGATTTTAGACGGTCTAAAATGGTTAGGTGTAAAATATCATAAAGTTCTATACAAATCAGATAGATTGAATTTATTCTACAATTTCATCAAAGAATTGATTAAAAAAAAATTTGCTTATGTTTGTGAATGTGATGTAAAAACTTTAAGAAAAAATAGGGCTGAAGGTATTGTGTGTAATCATAGACAGCAAGATACAGAAGAGAATCTTGAAAAATGGAGTCTGATGTTGAAAGGAAAGTATAAAGAAGGAGAAGCTATAGTAAGACTTAAAACTGATATGAAACATCCTAATCCTGCTTTTAGAGATAGAGTCTTAGCAAGAATAGTAGAAAGAAAACATCCAAGAGTAGGAAAGAAATATGTTTGCTGGCCTTTACTTGAAGCTAGTTGGGCTCTTGATGATCATCTGCTCGGCATAACTCATATCATTAGAGGGAAAGATCTGATGATTGAAGACATGATGGAAGAATTCATCTGGGATGCAATGGGTTGGAAAAAATCTAATATTGTTCACTATGGCACGTTGAACCTAGAAGGATTAAAATTAAGTAAGACTGAAGCAAGAAAATCTATCGAAAAAAAAGTTTATACTGGATGGGAAGACCCAAGAACTTGGTCATTGCAATCTTTAAGGAAAAGGGGAATCCAACCAGAAGCAATAAGAAAATTCATCTTTAACCTGGGTTTAAGTTTGGCCGATATTACAGTACCGACAGAAATTCTCTATGCTGAAAATAGAAAAATAATTGACCCTCTAGCGAATCGTTATTTTGCTGTTCTTGATCCAGTAAAAATTTCTGTAAAAAATCCACCGAAAATTAAAGAAACAGAAGTGCCGTTTCATCCAGATTTTCCAGAAAAAGGAAAAAGAAAAATCCCAGTTGATGTTGAAAAAATTTATGTGGAGAGGGATGACTTAAAGAAATATGAAAACGAAGAAATTGGGTTAATTAATCTATTTTCGATAAGACTCAGAGAGAAAGCGGAGTTTATTTCAGAGAAAATTAAATTTGAGGTACAAAAGATTCACTGGGTTTCTGAACCAAACGTTAAAATAAAAATTGTAATGCCAGATGGTTCTACGAGAGAAGCCCTAGCTGAACCAGAAATCAAAAATGTAAAAGTAGATCAGCTAACCCAGCTCCAGAGAATTGGATTTTGTCGAGTTGATTCTATGGCTCCTGAATTGGTTTTGTATTTTTCACATAAGTAGCTGACCAAAAATTCAAAAAATTAAATTTATTCTTATTAAAGATTAATTTAATAATTAGAGATGATAGAATTTTAACGTGATTGGATGCCAAAAGCCTATGAAAAATTTGAAGTTCCGAAAGAGCTAGCTGATAAGGTTTTACAAGCCGTAGAAATGGCAAAGAACACGGGCAAGGTTAGGAGAGGTGTGAATGAAACTACAAAGGCTGTAGAAAAAGGTGTGGCCAAACTTGTAGTAATGGCTATGGATGTAGATCCAGAAGAGATTGTAATGCATCTGCCTGTTCTTTCTGAGGAGAAAAAAGTTCCATATATCTATGTTCCAAGCAAACTTGAGCTGGGAAGAGCTTCTGGAATTAACGTGGCTTCATCAGCTATAGCTATAGTCGAGCCTGGTGAAGGAAAGGATTTGCTTGAAGAAATAGTTGAAAAACTTAAAGAGTTGAAGAAGTGATCAAATGCCAAAGGACGCTTATCCTGCCGAGGTGCTCCAATTACTTGGTAGAACTGGTATTAAAGGAGTTATGCAGGTTAGATGTAGAATTCTAGAAGGTCGTGATAAAGGAAGAATTTTAACGAGAAATGTCGTAGGTCCTATAAGAATTGGAGATGTTTTAATGTTAAGAGAAACAGAGATGGAAATTGCACTAAAACTTGAGGTTAGGTAATGCGATGTTCTTTCTGTAATAGGGAGCTTCCTAAAGGTAGTGGAAAAATGTTTGTCAGAAGTAGTGGTGAGATACTATATTTTTGTAGGGCAAGATGTCAAAGCTATTATTTTATGAAAAGAAAAGTCAAGAAATTAAAATGGGTTAAAAAATAATTTTAAGATGAAATTATCGTTATAAATGTGATCTTATGGGTGTTTCTAGGGCAAAGGATGTAGAGGAAGAAAAAGTTGAGAAAAGAGTAGAAAAGAAAGAGGTAAAGAAACCTAGAGTGGAAAGGGCTAAAGAGATAGTTAGACTTGCAGATACAGACGTAGATGCTACAAAGCCCATAATTCAATCTCTGAGAAGTATTAAGGGTATATCACATACTATGGCCAAAGCCATTTGTTGGGCTTGTGAACTTGATCCGAGAATTAGATTAAATCAACTTACTCCAAGTCAGTTGAAAAGGTTGGAAAAGGTAATGATGGAGCCGACAAAGTTTAGAATTCCATCATGGATTTTAAATAGAAGAAAAGAAATTGAGACAGGAAAAGATCTACACCTTACAGGTGCTCAGTTGGATATTGTAACTAGGTTTGATGTTCAAAGATTGGTTAATTTAAAAACTTGGCGTGGAGTAAGACATATGTTTGGTTTGCCGACTAGAGGACAAAGAACAAGAAGTCATTTCAGAAAAGGTAAAACAGTTGGAGTCCTGAGAAAGGCTGCAAAGTTATTAATGCAGAAGGCTGAGGAAAAGAGGAGGGAGAAATGAAAAGACAGAGAAAAAAATATGAATTACCATTAAGACCTTGGGATAAGGAAAGGATGGAAAAGGAGAAAGTTTTGATGAAAACCTTTGGTTTAAAGAAGAAGAGAGAGATATGGGTAAGCGAGGCATTATTGAGAAAGTATAGAAGAGTAGCTAGAGAACTAATAGCAAAGAGTGATAAAAAAGGGGAATCTCAGCTTTTGGAAAAGCTTTCCAAGCTTGGTATTCTGTTAAAAAATTCTACTCTGGATGATGTATTAAATTTAACCGTTGAAAATTTTTTAGAAAGAAGGTTACAGACTGTAATTTTTAGAAAGGGAGTAGCAAACACGTTGAAACAAGCTAGACAACTCATCGTCCATAAAAAGGTGATGATTGGAGGAAGAAGAGTAATTTATCCTAGTTATATAGTGCCAATTGAAGAAGAGGATAAAATTAAGGTTTTAGGGTGATTAAATGGTTAAAAAGGAGAAATGGGGTGTTGCACATATCTTAGCGACTGCAAACACTACGATTGTTCACATAACAGACATTACAGGAGCTGAAACAATTTCAAGGGTATCAGCTGGTATGATTACAGATAAAGATAGGGAAGGGGGAAGGCCTTTCCCAGCGATGATTGCTGCAAAAAGAGCAGCTGAGGAAGCCTTAGCAAAGGGTATTGTTGGAGTAGACATAAGAGTTAGAGGTGCTGGAGGAGCTAAAACAAAAGTTCCAGGAGCTGGAGCCCAGCCTGCAATCACACAATCTCTGGTGGTGTAAAGGGCTATTGCTAAAGCAGGGCTTAAAATTGGAATGATTGAAGATGTAACCCCCATTATTCATGGGATGATGAAACTGTTTTAATTAAACAGCATTAAAACAAAAGGTGGTAAGAGGGGGAGACGGGTTTAGTTAATTCTATAATTCTTTCCAGCCAATTTGCCATCTATCCTTGTTAATATCACCATTAACTTGTAGAAATGTTGGTATGCAATTAGCTTTTTTGAAGCTTAAAATCGTACTTTTTTCATCCTGATTTAATTTAGCCTTACCATATTTTACAGCAATTGCAAATCTTTTGCCATTTTTCTCAGCAATTATGTGGGTGGCTGCAAGCGCTGTCCAAAGGTATTTCGCATTCTTAAGTGTTGGATAAATAATTTCGAATCCTTGAGTTCTTAGAAAGACTAGAGTAATGTATTTGGCTATAAGCTCACGAAGCACGTCTACATCTTTTCCAATTTCGAAAATGTATTTCCTCATCGCTTTCAATAAAAATTTGTTTTTAATATTTTTATCCTTTAATTCTTAATTAAAGAATATGGGTATAAAACAATTTGAGAAAAAAAGGTCAAAAAGAAATGATGTTGATGAGGAGTTAAGAAGGATTGTTGAAGAGAATAAAACTAAGATAAAAGTAGCTGGAGCAGGTGGTGCTGGTGGAAATACTATTACAAGATTAATGGATGTAGGAATAATCGGAGCTGAAACTATTGCAATAAACACAGATGCTATGGATTTGTTATGCACACGTGCTGATAGAAAAGTCCTAATTGGAAAAAACATTACTCGTGGTCTGGGTGCAGGTGCAAATCCTGAGGTTGGGATGGAGGCAGCACGGGAGAGTAGGGAGGAGATAAAAGATGCTTTTGGTAAAATAGATATGGTATTTCTTACCTGTGGCCTTGGCGGTGGATGTTTAAGAGGCAGTTCTCTCATCCTAACAAACCCAGATGGTCCTGTAAGGATAGATTCAATTAAACCCGGTTCTATAGTTTATACATTTTCTAATGGTAGTTTAGTCAAAAGAAAGGTTTTAGCTGCTATGAAAACAGGTGTTAAAAAAGTTTTAGAACTAAAGACGAGAAATAGAACTATTTATGCATCAGAAGATCATCCTTTCCTGAGAGTTAAACTTAATGTTTCGAGCGAAGGTAGATTTTCTAAATTTACACTTGAATGGATAGAATTGCGAAATCTAAAAGTTGGAGATTTGGTAGTTATTCTTAGAGAAACTCCAGATGACGAAAAACCATTACAATTTTCGAATAGGGGTGATATGGATGAAAAATTCTGTCAGCTTCCAGAATTTTTCAAATATTTTGGTTTTAATCGAGTGAAATCCATAAAAGAAATTGGATATGAGGAGGTTTATGATATAACAGTTGAAGGAACTCATAATTTTATAGCTGAAGGATTTGTTGTGCACAATACTGGAACGGGAAGTCTGCCTGTAATCGCTGAGATAGCAAAGGGGTTAAATGCTCTTGTTGTTGGTGTTGTTACACTTCCATTTTCGATGGAAGGTAAAGAGAGAATGAAGAATGCAAGGGAAGGAATTGAGAAGCTTGAAAAACTTGTTGATACTTTAATTGTAATTCCAAACGATAGGTTGCTTGAAATTTGTCCTGAGGCTAATTTGGGTACGGCCTTTAGAATTTGTGATGAACTCTTAATAAATGCCGTTAAAGGAATTGCTGAGCTCATTACAAAACCTGGTTTGATCAACAGAGATTTTGCCGATGTAAAAGCGGTTATGACCAATGGGGGGCTTGCAATGATGGGACTGGGAGAAAGTAACAGTGAAAAAAGAGCTATAGAGTCAGTAGAGAAAGCTATTAAAAATCCATTGTTAACTGTTGATATTAATGATGCTACTGGTGTTTTAATTCATATAATGAGTGGGCCTGAGTTAAAGGTTAGTGAGGCTAGAGAAATTGTTGAAGGTGTTTCATCTAAACTCTCTCCAAGAGCAAAAATCCTCTGGGGAGCTACAATAGACGAGAAGCTTGGAGATGTGATTAAGACTATGTTAATAGTCACTGGAGTTAAGTCACCACAAATATTTGGTCCTGATGGTTTTTTGCCAAAACAGAAAAGGAAGGATGTGGAAAAAGTTCTTGACATAAAGTTCGTTGAGTAATATGTTTAGAAAGATTAAGGATACTCTTGGAAATTATAAGAGGGTATTAATAGCTTGTAGTAAGCCGACCATGGATGAATTTAAAAGTTACTTAAAGGAATGTGTGGTTGGGGTTTTAATAATTGGTTTTATTGGATTCTTATTTTACCTTGTATTTTCGGTTCTGAGGATTTGATGATTTATAGCATAAAAACGATTGTTGGAAGGGAAGATGTTGTGTTAGATGTGATAGCAACAAAGATTCAATCAGAAAAGCTTAATGTAGCAGCCTTGGTTCATCCGGAAGAAATTAAAGGCTATATATTCATTGAAGGTGAGCTTGAAGATGTGTTGAAGGCTCTTTCAGGAGTTCCTCATGTTAGGGGGGTTATTAAAAAACCGATAAAGTTAGAAGAGCTTGAAAGGTTCTTAAAGCCGAAAGTTATAGAAATTGAGTTAAATACTGGAGATACCGTCGAAATTATAGGTGGTCCCTTTAAAGGGGAGAAAGGAAAGATTACAAGATATGATAAGATAAAGAGGGAGGTTACCCTTGAGTTGCTAGAAGTTAGTGTTCCAATTCCAGTTACCGTATCGGCAGAATTTGTTAAACTCATTGAAAAGAAAAAGTGAGTCTGGTGGCAACTATTTCTGAGTTAATAAAAAAAGAGCTTGGTATAGAAAGGGCGAAAATTAGCGAGGAAGATAAAGCTAAGGGTGTTGTAAGTGTGGGAAATCTTAGCTTTCAACAAGTTATAAAAATTGCTAAACTAAAGGCTGGAGATATGTTTACAAAAGATTTAAAAGCTGCTGTTAAGACAGTTCTCGGGACCGCAAATTCGTTAACTGGGGTTCTGGTTGAAGGAAAGAGACCAAAGGAAGTTATTAGGGAGATTGATGAAGGGAAATGGGATGAAGTTATAAAGTAATTTAAGAATGAGTTCAATAAATGAAATATTTATGATATCTTTTTAAGTTTTACTGCAAAATAACTTTTATCCGCATTATACTACTTCGGTAGGAGGATGAAATGAAGGAAAAAATATTAAACGTAATAAAAGAAGTTAGGGAAAGATCTAAAAAAAGAAATTTCTCCCAGACTTTTGACCTTATAGTTAATTTAAAAGAAATAGATGTAAAGAAACCTGAGAATAAGTTTAGTGAAGATGTTTTATTGCCACATGGAAGGGGGAAGGAAACTAAGGTTATTCTTTTTAGTGATAGTATAAAAGAAGCTGGATGTGAGATTTTAACGAGTGAGGATATCAAAACTCTATCAGAAAACAAGAGAGCTTCCAAAAAGCTTGCTAATCAAACCGACTTTTTTCTGGCTGAACCGAAACTTATGCCATTGATAGGAAAAACACTTGGAATTTACCTTGGACCTAGAGGAAAGATGCCAAGGTTAGTGGTTGGTGATGTGAATACTTTAATAAAAAATTACAAGAGGTCTGTTAGAGTTAGGTTGAAAGATTCACCTGTAATTCAATGTGTGGTTGGGGTTGAAGATATGGAAGATGAAAAAATAGCCGAAAATATCCTAGCTGTTCTAAAATTTTTAGAAGGAAGACTTCCAAGAGGTAAAGTAAACATAAAGGAAGTTCTTTTAAAGCTAACTATGTCTAAGCCCGTAAAAATTGGTGTTTAATACGAAAGAAGAGAAGGTTGAAGAAGTAAAAAGAATTTCCGATCTCATAGAAAAATATCCTACTCTAGGAATTTTGGATATAGCTGGAACGCCTTCGAAGCAACTACAAGAAATTAAAAGGAGGTTAGGGGAAGAAGTGTTTATCACCATTACAAAAAAATCCATGCTGAAGCTTGCAATTAGAAATTCAAGAAGGGAAAATATACATGAAGTAGAAAAGTTCATTCCCCTGCAACCTGGGTTAGTTTTTACTAAGCTTGATGCTTTTAAATTTTATCTTCTAGTAACTAGAACAAAATCTTTAACCTTTGCGAAAGGAGGTGATGTCGCTGGAAAAAATATTGAGATTAAAGCAGGTCCAACTAAATTAACCCCTGGGCCAGTAATTGGCGAACTTACTAAAGCTGGAATAGCTGTTGGTGTAGAAGGTGGGAAGATTGCTGTAAAAAAGAATGTAGTAGTTGTTAAGGCTGGTGAGAAGATTAGCCAGGAAGTAGCATCTGCTTTAAAAAAACTTGGGATTGCAACAAGGGAAATTGGATTAAATGTTGTCGCACTATATACAAATGGAAAGATTTATGGGAAGGACGTGCTTAATTTGATTGGAGACCCAGCATTGAACCTTCTAAAAGAGGCTTTTGGTAAAGCTTTAAATCTTTCAATTGCTATTAATTATCCAACCAAAGAAAATATAGGTTATCTCTTGGCTAAGGCTCACAACCAAGCCAAGTTTATTGAAAGTAGAATTGGTGATTAAATGCAGGAAATATATTCGGCCCTGTTGCTCCACTCAGCTGGTAAGCCAATTACAGAGGAAAATATAAAAAAGGTTTTAGAAGGTGTTGGAGCTACTGTAGATGAGGGAAAAATAAAGGCTTTGGTTACAAGCTTAGAAGGTCAAAATATAGATGAACTACTAAAACAAGCTGTAGTTACTCCTGCTCCACCAGAGAAGAAAGAGGAGAAGAAGGCTGAAGAGGAAGAGAAGAAGGCTGAAGAGGCAGCAACGGTCGGACTCTCATCCTTGTTTGGGTAATCATGCAAAAATTGATAAAACTTGCGGAGAAAATAAAAGAGGAGAAATTGAGGAAAGGGGTAGTTGAATTTTTAAAAGACCCAAGCTTAACTCATCCAGAATTTAAAAAGTATCCCAGGGCAGAGATAGAGAAAATAAAGGTTCCATTTACAATGGCAAATTTAGGGACTGTGGAAAGAGATGTGCTTAACCATACCATTGCTTTGGTCGACCTTTGTATAAAAATTACAGACACTCTGGAAAAGAATTTTGGGGTTAAATTGAATAGGGATTATTTGATTGCTGGCGCTATTTTGCATGATGTTATGAAAATATTCGAGTGGAAATCTAGCAAGGAGCACACTGGTATTTTGCTAGATCATAGCATGCTTGGTGTTGCTGAGCTTTACAAAAGAGATTTTCCTGAAGAGGTGATCCATATAGTTGCAAGCCATTTTGGAGAAGGAGGTAGCACTCCACCAAGAAATTTCGAAGCGCTAATATTCCATTATTTGGATTCTTTGCTATCTGCTTTTGAGTTTTATTTTTATGCGAGTAAAAGGCCTAAGGAGGAAATTCCTATTATAGTTCTAGACAAGGAGATGATGAAAGAATTTGAGAAAAGAGACTAATCTGCGTCCTTTATACCCTCTTCAGTTATCTTAAAGATAGCTTCTGTCTCGGGTAAGTTAGGTGCATCTACTAAGCGAGCTATTCTTGTACCACCTTTTCCTTTTCTCATATAGATTCTAAAGGTTGAATTATGAACTAAGTAACCATTGGCTAAAAAATTTCCACAGGTTGTTTCTATGTCAATAAGTTTTGTCTTCTTTTTTGGTTTCAAAGAAAAAACTTTTTCAAAATAGAAATTAAGAAGATTACCGAATATTTCATTTGTAGTTTCGCTACTTTTACAAAGGAGATTTAATTCATCAAAAGTTAAAAAACATTCTGGATGTTTAAATTTTACCTTTATATTCAATTCTTTTAATACCTTAGCTACTAGCCCTTTCTTTATAGGTATTCTTTCGCTTCTTGACTTACGTTGAAATTTAATTTTTTCTTGTTTATCTTGCGCTGTAAAACCTATAGACTCAAAATCCCTCTTGCTGACTTCAAGTCTGTAATAAATCGGTGGGGCGATACTTATGGTAGAGTGTATCCCTAGTCTTGACAAAAGTAATTTCAAAAGAATTAAAAACTTCCTATCTGCTTGTGTGAGTGTAACGACATTCCTAACGTATCCTTCTGCGTCAAAAATCCCCCTCATAAATTCTCTAATTGTTTCCTCATCGCATTCAAATAGTTTGTGGATGTTACTTAAAAGATATTTCAAAACATTCGCGACATATTTATTGGCTATTGAAAGTTGATAACATTTTTTTCCTTTCACCTTCGTTATTCTTGGTTTGATGCCAAATATTTGATCGAACAAGTTTGAATAGTATTCTATGACTTCATATCTTTCCTCTCTAATTCTTACAGAGTTATTGTAAAAATCCTTTGCTCCATCACCATACAGATATCCAAGGAACTTTGCCAATGATGGTGTGAGAAAACTTACTCTCTCTATTTTTTTATGCTTGGCTGTTTCTATTTTTTCTACCTGCAAATTGGCGAGAAGTTTTATTTTTTCAATAACCTCTTTTCTTGTTGGATAGCCCTGGTTCAAAACTCTTCTAAGTTGCCGTGCTGTTATCCCTGTAAACTTCTTACATGCGTCGCTATCCTTAAGAGAAAAATTCTTTCTGAGACATTTTTTTACTTCTTCTGAATTTTTAATAATAAAAATTTCTTCATAATTAAATTCAGGAATTTCTAGTTTTCTCTCGGTGATATTAATTTTCCTTGGTAAAATCAAATAATCATTTTCTTTAAGATTTTCAACGAAAATTTCCTTAAATCCTTCTTTCTCTCTGAAAACAAACACCCTATGATTCTTCGAAGCTTCGAGTGTGTGATTTATTTCTACAGTTTCATCGATCCTTTCAGCCTTTTCTAAGATGTCGTGAAAGCTAAAATTCTTAAGATATCCTAGCACATTCATTGGATTGTGTACCTCATCAATTTTTTTCAAACCCTCTTTAGTTACTACTAACGAATCTGCTGCAACGCACATGTGAGCCAGTACGTTCCCCCCAACTGGAGCTGTCGGATCCCCAAACAAAACGTCTGGCTTTGCCATCACCTGATTTGTCACATAAACAGCTAAATTATATGCATCGGCATATCTCTGCAAAACATGTAAGTGGCGATTTAACTTTTGTTGTCTTAATGCTAGCTCTCCCCTTCCAAGATAATCTGCTCTGAAATGAGATGTTAAGGAATCTACTATGATCAAGCCAACATTTTTTTCTTCTATCAACTCTTTAGCACCTTCTACGAGGGAAATTTGGTGCTCGCTGTTAAAAGCTCTGCTAACAAAAACATTTCTTAAGGCTTCATCAGGATTGATGCCTAATGCCTTTGCCATGCTAACTATTCGATTGGGGCTAAATGTGTTTTCCGAATCAATAAAAATACAACCCCTTCCCAAACCGCCTCTCTCTGGTGGAAGTTGAACATTGACAGCAAGTTGAAATCCTAGTTGTGAATTGTGTAAGATTGTAGGCATCATACCTCCAATAAAAGTATGTACGTTTGGCACAACAAAATCG
>JASEGN010000002.1 GCA_030018055.1 Candidatus Aenigmatarchaeota archaeon
TGAGTTTCTGTAAAACCAAATTCAGCGCATTTCACATCTAATCCTTTTTTATGCAGAGCTTTAGCTAAAGTCTGAGCATTCCTTATTATTTGAGAAGCGTATTCTCTACCAGTTTCCATAAATTCCAAACATGCAATGAGGTAAGGAGGTATTCTCATTAAATGATGATTTGACACTGTCTCTACTACGCTTTTTTTAATTCTTTCAAACTCTTTTAAATTCCTTGCATATATCAAACCACCTTGTGGCCCAAAAAATGTTTTATGTGTAGACGCTGTAACAACTGAAGCACCCTCTTCCAAAGGGTTTTGGAATTTATTACCAGCTATTAAGCCAAGGACATGGGCAGCATCATATACTATAGGACCATCAAACAACTCTTTCAATTCTTTGATTGGCTCTTGAAATAGGAACAAACTCTTCCCCAGAATAAGAAGCTTTGGTTTTATTCTTCTTAATTCTTCTTTTGTCTTTTTAATATCAATGTGGAAATAGTCATCAGTTAAAGGAAAACTATAAGTTTGAAAACCGTATCTCCTTGCACCACTATTATGAGTGAAATGTCCACCTGAGGGTGTAGCATACGACATAATAGTATCACCAGGCTTACAGTACGCTGCTAAAACTATTCGATTAGCTTCGGCACCACTTATTGGTCTTAATTCAACTTGATCAGCATTGAATAGCTGTTTAGTTAGTTCTATTGCTCTAGATTCTAACTGATCAATAATTTTTGTACCTTGATAATGCCTTTTGTAAGGCTCTCCTTCAGCATATCTTCCAATGAAATCAGATGAATATAATGACTGAGCCAATGGTGAGAGTTTATTTTCACTTGCAATTAAGTTTAGACATTCACTTCCTCTCCATTTATCCTGTTCTTTTACGAGTGAAATAGTTTGTTGAAGTTTATTCATTTTCCCACAATTTATTTATTCTCTAAATTTAGTTTCCTTTCTCCATTACATCAGTTATATCATATCCTCCTACAACAAGTTTATTTGTTTTTACCTCATACAAAGCTTTGTTTCTAAATTCAAGAACACGGTCTGCAAATAATTTAATTGTATAGACAATTATCTGGTGCTCTTTTTCGACACCATCCTTGCGCATACGAACAAACAAGGGTTCTGTTTCATACTCTTCTTTCTTAACCTGTTCTAAGGATCTAATTTTTAATTTTTCATCTAATCCTTGCCAAAGTGTATTATATTCACCACCCACTATAGGAAATTTGCAATAAGTTATTGGAGGTCCTCTATCTAACTCCTCAGTAACCTGAAGCATCATTACACCATGTTCATTTTCACGCTTTTCTATTATCTCCCAAATTACTGATTGCCATGTTCCTTTTGGACCCCAAGGTAAGGCTGGATGAAGAGCGATACAATCGTAAAATTCACATTTTGGCTTGCCCCAAATAGTCATATCACCAATCGAAACACATAAATCAGGCCTCTCATAATCTCCTAGATAACCTGGAGCCAAACAAGCTTCATCATACAATTCCCTCCACTTATCTAAAATTGGTGTGTGAACGTCGTACCTTAACTTTCCGTGCAATGCTACTAGTTCTTCCTTACCCTTCTCTCTCATTTTAGGAGCAAACTTATCTGAAGAAAATGTAACCAAAGGTAACCCATAGCTATTAACCAACCTAAAAAATTCATCTCCATAAGGTCTTTCTCCTGGCTCTATGTTGCTGAACACGAATGATATTTCTATGTCAAGAATACCTTCATTCTTTGCTTTTAATACAGTTTCAAGTAACTCTCTTGCAGCCTTTCTACCTTCTTCTGATTTCACTTCACCAGACGAAAACCATCCAATTTTATAAGTCATCATGCCCACCCATATCTTCTTAACAATGTGCTATCAGGATACCTTTTTCTTCCATAATCTGTAATACTCAGACTGGCAGCTTCTGTTGCAAGTTGTGCACATTCATTTAGTGATTTGTTTAAAAGTAAGCCAGCCAAAAAACCTGCATCGTAAACATCTCCTGCCCCTGTTGTATCAACAACCTCAACTTTAGTTATAGGAGTATAAATTTCTTTATCATTATAAAAAACTTTAGAACCTTCTTCACCTAGCTTACATGCAACAATTTCAGAATATTTTAAAAGTTCTTTCACTCCCCTTTCATAGTTTTTTCCTGTAATGCGTTCAATTTCTTTATCATTTGCAAAAATAACATAACTCTTTTCTATTATTGGTAGTAATGCGTCCAGCCCTCTTTCAGCATAAAGCATACCTGGATCAAAACTAATCTTTACATGCGAGGGAGTATTCTTCACAACATACTTCTGAGTTTCAAATGAGGTATCACCAACCATGGAAGTTAAATGTAGAAATTTTGTGTCGAAAGTCCAATCCAAACCAACCTTACCAAGAACTTCATCGATAGTTAGTTCACGAACAGTACTAGGAAAAACACACAAAGTTCTATTTTTATTCTCATCCAAAAGGCAAACACAAATACTACTATCTCCTTTTTCCTTTAACGATTCCTGAAGTATCAACTGCTCCTAAATTATGAATTGAAAAATTACTGAATTCATCATTGCCAGCCTTGGTTATGTAACCAGTTTTAAATCCTAATTTCGATAAGGCATATACCACATTTGTAGCTGAACCACCACCAGCACTTCCTTTAAATTTCCCAATTTTTCTTAATTTCTCCAAAAGTGGAGATAGTTCTTCACGCTTAAAAGAGCGCTCCTCACCAACTTCCAACTTTTTACTTACAAGACTAACGTCAACATTAATTTCATAGAAAGTATCAACATTCAATGCGCCAAAACCAATTACATCTTTCATCTTAGTTCAACATAAGTTATATCTTAATTTTCTCATATGAGCTATGCTATTTTGTATGTATTCTTCTGATGCAATATCATCCCTAAAATCAAGGTTATCTCCTCTAATAGCTTTGATACCTGCCAAAGAGATTTCTCTCGCTTCCGGTATGCTTGATGCAATTCCAAGTGAGTAAACAGTTCTAGAAGTCCCGGCAATATCATCGTTCATTGATGCTGGATAAACCCTAAGGCCTTCATAAATTTCTATAAGCCTTTCAACTTCACTAAAATCAACTTTTCTAACTTTCTTATCTTTTTCGGGATAAGGTGTTGGAACAAGATAAGTGCCGACTGTTGCCAATGGTTTAAATCTAATCGTTGTTAATTTTCTATTAACCATAGCAAGGCAAACATCAACAAAATCATCTTCCATTTTTGCAAGCAAACCTATTATTTCTGGATCACCTGGTCTACTATTATCCTCAAAATGTTTGATACCATCTTTTGTGCATGTAAAAGCAACGTAGAATGGCATACCACGTAAGTTAGCATTATACCCATTACCTCTTAGCCTAATAAATTTTCTATTAGTAATATCAACAGCCTTATCATAATCTTCCTGTGTCATAAAGGGTAACAAATAGCCAACATCATCATAATGACCCATACCACCAGTATTAGGTCCTTTATCTTCCTTGAATCTTCTCTTATAATCTCTAACAGCTGGTAATGGAATTAATTTTTCACCATCAGAGAAACATTGTAAGCTAAACTCTTCTCCTTCTATTTTTTCCTCTATTATTACTGGACCACCTTCATACAGATTTCTAAAATGTTCCCATACCTCTTCTTGAGAGTTAAAATGATCGCCCCAAACACCAACACCTTTACCAAATCCTGGCTTGTCTGGTTTAACAGCAACTTTGTACTCTAATTCATCCAACCACTTATGAACCTCGTCTTTAATATAATAAGCTGGCATACCATATTTTGGATCCCATACTTTAAACCTTGGATTAACTTCAGGTGCAACTTCTTGCGTTAATAATCGCTGTCTAACTTTGCTTGCTTCTATAGCATATTCCTTTGTAGGGCAAATTACAGGTATACCAAGTTTCCTCTCAACAACGTCTCTTACTCCTGCAATTATCGGTACTTCAGAACCAGGTATTATAAAATTAATTTTATCTTTATATGGTCCATAGAAATCTATTATCGCATCCACATCAGATAAATCGGAAATAACTATATGTTGCGTAGCAACTTTTGCATTGAATGGATTTTTCTGTCTATCAGCTACGTATAAACTTACATCATATTTCTCGCTTCTTAAAAGGGTTTCAGCCATTGCTACTTCTCTTGCACCATAGCTTATAATGCCTATGTCAATCTTTTTCATTTTATCAACTTCGGTACAAAGCTTTTAAATGATTTTTCATCTCTCTATTAGCATCCATTACATAGTCGAATCTTTCTCTTATATTTCTTGGTGTAAATGCTGTTAACCCACTATACCTTTCCTCTACTTTATCAAAATCAAACTTCCCGTTATCTATATCCTCGTATACTGGAATTAGGAGTGAAAAATCAGGCACCAAAAAATTAACTTTACATGAATATAGACTATGTGGATCTGTGTTATTAATTGCAAATCCATATTTAGAAAAAGCTAAGCCATCTGCACCAACAATACTATCATCACCAAAAACCAAATTACCTTCTCGCGAGATTTTCCAAAGAGTCCAAACTTTATTATGTCCCCCTGTTATACCCTTTTCTTCCTTAAGAAGGTATACAAATTCTCTTCGCAAATCTTCACTGATAATTTTATCAAAAAGTTCTATGCGCGCTTTATTCAGTTCTGCTACAGTTGCTTTATCACCAGATTGAGAAGCCTTAAATATTCCTGAGCAGATTGGAAACAGTTTATCTAAAACTTCAGCTAGTTCATCCTTATTTTTAATTAAAACATCAAATGGTGATCTTTCTCTTAATTCCTCTTCAAATAAACTTCTATCAAATCCTTTACTTCTTTTAAAATCAAAATATCTCAATCTTTCTGTCGATAATTGATGGCCATGAGAAACAACATGAGAAGATGGTATTCCATATTTATGTGCGGTAGCAAGTGACATAATAGGATGAGAGTTTGTTGCAAGATACGCTCCACCATTTTCCATAGCATATTCCAATAACTCTTCAATGCCAGGTGATTCTTGTATAATAGTTTTTCCCTTTCCATTTATATAGTTCTCAATCCCTACAAATTCAATTAAATGTTTATCATCCACACCATCACATGCAGCTATACAATCGCTTGCAATTGGTGTTGTTCCAGTAGAGTGACCTATGAATCTTTCTTCAGTGGATTGCATGTAAAATCTTTTCAAACCATCAATATCCCATAGCGGCACTCCATCTTGTACTTTAAGAAAGGGATGCTCATCTACCCATGCTCTGTCATCCCATTTATCAAAATCTGTTAATTGTTCTTCAGTAAATCTCTGTTTAACATCTTCTGATAAAGATCTGTATAGCATCCAAGCTAAATCAACTGCTGGTAAAACCACAAACCCCTCATAATCAAAAACTTTAGGTATTGGTGTAAACAATCTTTGCAAAAAATTTTCAACAGTTCGTGGAAGGGTTATTACCATCTTATCTTTTTAATTATAAAACAATAAACTTTTTAAATTTTTAAAAAAAGAAATAAAAAAAGTATGGAATATAATAGGTTAGAACTTTCGAGAGAGGATTTATTAAAAACTAATTTTATATTTTTCTACAAACATGAAGAACTATGTGCTACTCCAGCTGGAAGGGAGCTATTCTCAGATGTGAGAGAAGCTATAGAGAAGGGATATTTTATACGTCCAGGGAATGTTTGGATTCGTGTGGATAATGTAGAAGATAGGAAAATTGAAGGTGAAATAATGATGCGTTTTGTATATCCAAAAGAATCTTATGTACTCAAGAAAAAAGTTAAAAAAAGTTGGAAGCTTCATCTAACTCCTTTGACAAGGGAACTTAGATTAGGACTTAACACTGGATACGAGCTTCTTTTCTGTGAGGAAGTTGAAAAGCTCCCCTATGAGTTCATGGCATTTGATCCAAAGTCTTATGGATCGGAAATGATAAAACATCCTAGCTTGAAGGACTACCCACTAGGACCAAGAAGTAAATTGGTACTATTTGTAACTCCAGAACCACCAGGATACTTTCAGTTTGCATCCACAATGCCAGAGTGGGAGAACGAAATTTGTAATTATATTTCTAAGGCATGTGCCGTTAACCAGATTTTAATACCAGACCGTTGGGTACTTTTACGTATTTGGTCTGAAAAAGCGATGCTTACACAGGGAAGTGTGTTTGGTCTAATCGGAGAACTTTATACTGAACTATAGACTATTTTAATAAGCTGTTGTAATGGTTAGATGATAGGGCTCTTTCCATTCTCCAAATTCAGCATCTGACCATAATTTATAATCCAAGTGCAAGGCGTTGATTTTGGGTTTACGATATTTATTTATTTCTTTAACAAGCAAGTCGCAGGCATAAATTGTGTTAGCTCTAATCTCTTGCTCCTCTTTGCTATCCTTTTCTATTAACTCTTTGTTTAAAATTTTTCTTTCCAATGAATCAACACATTTTATAACTCCAAGTCTTCTTAAACTCCTTGGCAATTGATAATCTGCAAAAACTGTTAACTCATCCACATCCTTAATTTCAAATTTTTCTCTTAGCTTATCGTACAACATACCAACAGTTAGTTGTGCTCTTTTATAAAATTTTAAAACATGTGTTTTATACGGGCTAATGTCATTAAAAGATGGAAAGTTATTAACTAATAGGTCGACTATTCCCTTTTCATCATCTTCGCTGAACGCCCTTTTATTTGTTTCTTCTACCAAATTGTAAAAATGACCATCATATTTTTCTAATAACGCACGTCCAACTTCATTTAAAATTTTAACCCTTTCATCAAGCATAGGAATCTCCACATTTCCGCGAAAAATTTTAGCTGCAGCACTTCTACTCAATTCTGCTAAAAAATTTGCATCGAGAACTGGAATTTTATTATCCAAAGCTCTCTTTAAACATCCCCACATCCCAAATGCAGATGCTTGTATACCCTTGTAGTAAGTCTCAAAAGTTTCAATTCCGTCTTCTTTCATCCAATATTTAAAGTTAATCGAATTCCCTATGAAGAAGAAATCTACTACCTTCTCATACTTATCTTGGATGAAAACTGGTTCGTTCCATTCGGGTAATCTTAATTCTTCTTTAGCTAAGATAGGTGCTATCTCTTTTATTCGGTCTTCATCGGTAAAAACATAGCTCAAATTTTCTAGGAGTGGTTTTAGGCTTGGGATTACAGGGTTCATAAAAATTATTTCATTTTAATCATTTTAAAAATTAAGAAGAGAGATCCAAAAAAAGATTATTCATCATCAGAGAGTATGTGGTTATTTTGTTTGCGTAAGATAGACGATTTGTAGATATCGGGTTCGAAGGCTTCTAACCTTACAATCTCTGGATTTAAACCCCTTTGATTTAATATTGTTTTTAAATTATCCGTAAAATGATGTTGGTCATAGCCCAAACAAATAACATTGGGCTTTAATTCCTCAATAATAGCATACTTATCTCCTTCATGGCCTAACGTAGCTTCATCAACATAATCTAGATTCTGTATTATAGCAAGCCTTGTTAGTTCATCGTTCAAAGGATATTTTCCTTTAATTTCTTTTACTGTAGAATTTCTTGCAACAACTACAATTAATTCATTCCCATATTTCTTTGCTTCTCTCAGATAAAACTCGTGCCCTGGATGAAATTCATCAAATGTTCCAAATGTTAGTACCCTTTTCATTTTCTCTAACCTACGAGAATGTATAGTTTAGTTTATAAATAGATTTATTATAACATTGAGAAGAAAAAGCTTTTAATGATAAGTAAATTCAGGGCAATTGAAAATATGGATGTTAAGGAACTTGGAAGATGCGGTGTGAAAGTGCCCGCAATTGGAATGGGTACATGGGGAATTGGTGGGTATACTACAAGAGATACTACTCATGATAAGGAGGCTATAGTAGCCTTGAGAAAAGGTATTGAGCTAGGGTTGTATTTAATTGATACTGCTGAAATGTATGGTAATGGGCATTGTGAAGAAATTGTTGGTGAAGCCATTAAACCATTTCCTAGAGAACAAGTTTTCATAGTTTCAAAAGTTTTACCAGAGCATCTATGTTACAATGATGTTATCAAAGCTGCTAGAGGAAGCTTAAAAAGACTTAAGACAAATTTTATCGACCTGTACTTAATCCATTCCCCAAATTCTAGAGTACCACTTAAAGAAACTATGGGAGCTATGGAAAAATTGGTTGGAGATGGTTTAGTTAGGTTTATTGGCGTTAGCAATTTCGATGTTACTGAAATGGAAGAAGCTAGAAATTATCTTTCTACGAATGACATTGTTGTTAACCAGGTTGAATACAGTTTGCTTGAGAGAAGTATAGAAAGGGATGTGCTACCCTATTGTATTAAGAATCAGATTACGGTAATGGCCTATACACCATTAGCAAAGGGTGAATTGGCAAGGAATAAATTTCTTCGAGAAATTGGTGAGAAATATGGAAAAAATCCAGCCCAAGTAGCACTTAACTGGTTAATTTCAAAGGAGAATGTTATAGCTATACCAAAAGCTATTAACTTGCGTCACGTAGAGGAGAATGTTGGTGCGATGGGATGGAGATTATCAAAAAGTGATGTAGAGAGCATATCATCTTACTTCAAGTAAAATGGTTTAAAAGTTAAATACTAAATTTGTGAACCTCCTTAAGCCATCGATACGCTTCACTAGCTAATGGGTCTAGAAAGGGTTCTTCTATTCTGCTTAATATTTTCAACATTTTCTCTGCTTCCCTACGTTGTTTTTTCTTATATTCCATGCTATTTTTTAATATAGCCTCTGCTTCCATCCCTAAGCTATTTCTTCTAAAAGCTTCATACCCAAGTTTCCATGTATCTTGTTCTTTCTCTTTGTCGTAACTTGAGAATGCTTCTCCTCTTTTTTCCTCAGGAAGATTATTAAGCTCTTCACGGTTGCCACCAAGTAGAAAATGCAATTTTCCCACAAATTTATAAGGATCCCCGTAGAATTCATCTATTAACACATGTTCTTCAGATAATTTAATAACAAAGTTTAAATAAGTTTTAAATTGCTCACTTTTGTTTTTGAAGTAACTGTCTATTTCACTTCTTTCTACTCCCCACGTTAATAACTCATATGCCGCTTCCGTAGCTAGAGCTAGATCTTCCCTTAATTGTTCTTCCGTTTTAGCAGCATATCCTTTTGCTATGTAGGTATCTATGATATATCCAATTTTTCCAAGAATTTCAAGTTGTTCAACTAATACCTTATCATTCATCACAAATATTATTTGTTTTAGATATAGTTTTAAAAATATTCAGATTTTGACCAACGAAGAGATAATCAGATAATTAAAGGCTATGTGGACCGGGCGGGACTTGAACCCACAACCTCGGCTTTGCAAGAGCCGCGATTTTGGCAAACTTCTACCATTGATCTACCGGCCCATAATTTTATTATCCATCTTAATTTATAAATAATGCCGAAACCAAAAAAATGGAAAGGAAAGATAAAAAAGAAGAGAGGGAAATTAGCTTGCCCCAAATGCCTTTCTACAGATTTTGAGATTTTAGGCGAGGAATTTACTACAATGGCCAAATATCCTTTCTTACTCAGAATAAAATGTAAAAAATGTGGTTACGAAGGAGAAGCCATTAAGATTTAGAACTCTGCTTTTGGTATTTCCTCTGGTAATCCCTTTCTTTTTCTTATAGCTTTTGTTACAGACTCAAATAATTCTTTTGGTAACCTTTCAAAAGTTGTCTCAATTAAAGAGTAGAATCCTCTACCAGATGTTGACGATTTCAACGAAGCATCAAAACCAAATAAATCAGCTACAGGAATTTTTGCAGTTATTATACTTGCTCCCCTTTCTTCTCTCATAGCAAGAATTTGCCCTCTTCTTCCTTCCACTTCTCTTATAGCTTCTCCCATAAGCTCAGTAGGCACATCTATTCTAATTGTTTGTTTTGGCTCTAGCAAAGCTATGCTCATCAACATACCTTGCCTTATAGCATATCTTGTAGCTGGCATTATCTGTCCCGGGCCTCTATGCACAGGGTCTTCATGTAGTTTAGCATCAGCAATTGTGACTTTTACTCTTGTACATGGTTCTTTGGCTAAAGGTCCTTCATCCATTAAATTGGAAAAGGCATCTTTGACCATTTCAATAATTTCATTCATAAATTGCACTCCTTTGGTTAAATCAATTAGAACATTTCTATTGTGTATTAAGATGACATTTTTTGCAATATCGTATGGTATTCCGGCCTCTGAAATTTTCCTAAATATATGAATGTGTTTGGGTCTCAGCTCCATTTCACTTGGTATTTCACCCTCTAGCATTTTTTTATAAACACTATCCTCTAATGGCTCAACAATTATGTAAAGCTTATTATGTTTGTTTGGAGATTTACCCTCTATCTCAGGTGATTTCGCAACTATAGTTTCTCTATAAACAACAATAGGTGGCGACATCTCAACCTCAAGCCCAATCTGTCTTAATTTATTCTCAACCTTTGCCTCAAGATGAAGCTCTCCAAGGCCTGAGACTAAGTATTCTCCAGTTTCGGGGTTAATTTTTACTTGTAGAGTAGTATCTTCTCTTCCAATCTGTTTCAAAGAGTCTACTACTCTTGGTAGCTCCATTGGGTTTTTAGCCTCTACCGACTTTGTAACAACAGGCTCGAACAAATGTCTAATCTCCTCAAAAGGCTCAACCAGAGCATCTGGTTCACAAACAGTTTCACCAGTAAAAGCCTCTGGAATGCCGACTATAGCTGCAATATTTCCCGCAGTAATTTCATCAATAGGTATGCGTAGAATTCCTTTGTATACAGCAACTTGTTGGATTCTTTTTTTCACTCTTTGGCCAATTAAATACACTTCATCTCCCCTTGAAATTTTACCAGAAAATAGCCTCCCAGTAGCAACAAAACCAACATGAGGATCAGGAACCATTTTTGTTATTATTATTACAGTTTTTCCATTTGCATCGCAAGCAAGCATCTGTTGCCCAATCTCCGATTCTAAATCACCACGCCAAATCCTACTTAGCCTATATTTCTGTGCTTCCAAAGGATTTGGAAGATGCTTTATTATCATATCTAAAACAACTTGGTGTAATGGAGCTATTTTTGCCAGTTCATCCTCTTTATCTTCCATGGTCAAATCGATTATTTGCTTAAAAGTTATCCCAGTCTTTTTCATATAAGGGATTGAGATCGCCCATCTCTTTAAAGCAGAACCAAAAGCTACACTACCCTCTGCTACAGAAACAAGCCATTTATTTTTATATTCCTCTTCAGCATATTTTTGGATTAAAATATTTACATCAGCGATTATTCTTTCAAATCTTTGTTGTAGCTCTTCTGGAGTTAGCTTTAGTTGTTTAATGCATTTATCAACTTTATTAACAAACAAAACTGGCTTTACCCTTTCTCTTAGTGCCTGACGAAAAACAGTCTCGGTTTGCGGCATGATCGATTCAACCGCATCTATCAAAACAATTGTTCCATCTACAGCGCGCATTGCCCTGGTAACATCTCCACCAAAATCTACGTGACCAGGAGTGTCAACTAAGTTAATTAAATAATCTTCTCCCTCGTACTCATGAACCATTGAAACGTTAGCACCATAGATGGTTAGCTGACGTCTACGTTCTTGTTAATGTCCAGAAAGGCTTACCTTTCTAGAATTCATCAAACCAAGTGTACATCACTTTTCCGGCCATTTCTTCAGCTATCATGCATGCGCTGGTTTTTAATGACCATCTGCGCCACTCATCAAGTTATCAGTCAATGTCGTCTTTTCATGCACATAAGCTATTACACCTATGCGATCCATGATGAACATGACTGCTTGTGGCTACATTGCGAATTCTAGTAGGGTTTCTCATGACTTCTTTAATTCTTTCTATCATCTCTCTCTTCGGCATTACTCACCTCCTTTTTTTAAATTTTTAGATTCCAAACTTTATAAGTTCCCTCCTTTCTAGAAGAAATTACATTCCATCTTTCCAATGTATTTAGACAATTAATAATTGTCGTTAGAGATTTTCCAAATTTTTTTGATAATTGTTTAGTGCTAATGGATTTGTTATTTTTGATTTCGTTTATCATGTCCTCAAAGGTAAAGCTTTAATAACACCTTGGCCTTTATCATTCCTATCATGCAATTCAAATAAATCTAATCTATTTTCCATATTATCAACTTCTTTTCAGTCTTATTATGATATTACCACCTCTTTCAGAGGGTAGCATTTCTACTATTTCTATTTTTTCCCCAGGGTACCCATGTTTTTTAGTAGTCACATACTTATATACAGTAGCTCTGGGTTCTTTTATTATTCTTGCTAATTTATTAATCCATATTCCCTTTGGGTGTTTAGATAGCTCTTTCAATATTTTTTCAACTAATTTCAGTCTTTTCGGTCCCTTAACTCCTACCATATTGTAGACACCTGTTTATATTATAATTTACTTATTTATAAAGATTTCCATACCTAAAAATATATTTTGTAGACACATGTTCACAATATGAAATAAAAATGTAAAATAATACTGTAGATAGCTATCATGATATGAAATTAAAATTATGAATTATCTAGCTCCCTCAGCTTCCTTCTCTATTCTCTCACGTTCTTTTATAGCTTCTGATTTACTAGCATCGTTATTATAAGCAGCAATAATTTCCTGTGCCAAAGTTTCTACCATTCTTTCCCTCTTTCCAAAAGCCTTTCTATAAGCAGCCTGAACTATATTCCTCAAAGCTATATCAACCCTTCTCTGCGGAGAGGTAATTACAGCTCTCCTGACAATAATTCCTCCGACCTGATACCCTGCTATCTCTTCGCGAAGAGCAGCATTTTCTATGGCTCTAACTAAAACTTCAATCGGATTCTTGGTAGTTTTTTTCTCAATATTTTCAAATGCGCCTTTTACAATTTTGTAATGAATTTGTAGTTTTCCAACTGCTCTACCTGAAGTTAGAACATGTTTTTTCCCTCTATGTCCAGGAATTTGTAATTTATTTATCAACCTCTCTACTATATGCATCTTCGACTTGTAAAATTGTTGTTGGCTATATTTGCCAGTAGTTTTTGGTAATATTATAGGTTGAAGATTAACATATCTTACAAGACCAGGGTCTCTTACTTCAACTCCCTCGCTCGACCATTTTCCAAAAATTTTTATTTCAACCATTCTTAACATTCTCCAATTTCGTCACAAAAATTTATGAATGAAATAGAAGATAAAATCAATTTAATTATCATCTTGCAGGCTTTTGTTTTTTACCAGTTAAAATTTCACTAAGTGCAACCCCATTTACAGCCACAACCTTATATTTAATGCCCCACATGCTGCCCTTTGGTCCTGCCTGAGATCCACCTATCCTTTCGATTATCACCTCATCATGTTCATCTATCTTATCAATTGCTGCTTCCCCAGGCACATGAGCAGTAACTTGCACATTATTTTTTATAAGCTGAACTCTCACAGCTTTAACTAACCCAGAACAAGGCTTTCTTTGCTCTACACCTTTTTTATACAGAACAATACCTCTAGCTTGGGGAGCACCCTCTAGTGGATCCTTTCTCCAGAGTTTCAACACTTTATACTTATGTTCAAACTTTGCCCATCTAAACTTTTTCCTAGCCTTTCTTAATTTTCTTGCACCAAATTCACCCATTCAATCACCTTATAACCAAATCTTTAATACCAAAGTTCCTTTTAAATATCTTTTTTAATAAATTTAAATTTTTCCTTTCCCTACCAATTACAATACCCCTATGTTTTTTATCAACCCAAACCTCCAATTTATCGCCCATTAAATCTATTCTATTTGCTTGTGGAATAACCCCTCTGGTAAATACGGTGATATCTGGAGAGAATTCAAATAACTTTATGTTCTTTTTTACAATTTTCTCTACAGTTTTTATATTTTTTCCATTTTTCCCTATAGCAATGCCAAGTTTGCCCTCCTCAACTATCATATAAATTGTGTTACCGCCCTCATCAATTATACAATCTTTAATTAAACTTCCTGTGAAGCTTTCAAAGAGTGTTATGAGTTTAATTGCTTCTTCATCAAATTTTACGTCCATGCTACTCTTCTATAACCAGAGTTGATATGGGGAATGGTTTACCGCAGGTAACTCCTAATTCCTTGCTAGTTCCTTTAAAAATCTCCACCTTTAAATTAAAAATTTTCGCATTATGCTCAATTTGTTTACGCATAGGTTCTGGAATATTTTCTGCTATAACAATAAATTTTGGTTTACCACTTTTTATAAACTTAATCGATTGCTTGTACCCAAAGGTGATTTTATTTGACTTAATTGCATCAAGGATAATTTCTGTTAAACTCATTCGCTTTCTTCCCCAATTTTAGCTATAAGCTCGAACATCCCTGTTCCAGCAGGAACAACATGCCCAATTAAAACATTCTCAAAAATTCCTCTGAACCTTTCAACCTCATTTTTTACAGAAGCTTTAACCAAATGTTTTATAGTCTCTTCAAAAGCAGCCCTAGCTAAAACAGATGTTTTAGTCCCAGCAATACCATATCTTCCAATTGGTCTTATTTTGCCAGAAAATGTCATAATATCTGCAACCAGAGCTATGTGCCTCATATCCACCTCTAACCCCTGCTCGTTCAGAGTTTTCATAACCTCCCTAATTATGAGTTCTCTTGCAGCCTCTATCCCAAGTACTTCTACCACTTCATGTATGTTGGTTGTAATTGTTTTTGTTGGATCTACTTCTCTTATTTTCAAAACTTCTTTTAAGTTTGAACCCATCGTTATTATTACCAGTCTCCTTTCTTCCCGCCTAACTATGGCATTTTTAATACCTTTAATTGGATTTATGCTAAGACTCAGAACAGTCTCTTTTAACTTTTCCAAAGCTCTAATATCAACTTTAGTTTTAGGTAAAATTATTATATTTCCTCCTTTCTTCCTTATGTCTACGTTTTTTAATTTTCCTTTTGCTACCGCAATAATTTTTTTTGCAACTCCTCTATCTAATGGTTCAATTTCTACATAACCCTTATCGAGGTTTAAAGAAACTGTTTTTATCACACTTGCAACAGCTTTTTCAATAATTTCTTCAGCAACTCTTCTTGCTGTTTCCTCACTGTCGTATTTTCTCTTTAAATAAATTGTCATCTCAGGATTTTCGGGTGTCTTTTTTGCATCGAAAATCTCTATGAGCCTTGGTAGCCCGTAAGTTACCTTTATACCAGCTGTTCCAGCAATATGGTAGGTACGCATAGTATTATGGGTTACTATCCCATCGAATGTAACAAACGTTTCTAAATCATCGACCGATACGTCATACACATACTCTCCATTATACTCAATATGAGAAATTTCTTCTATTTTATCCCAAACAACATCTGAATCTAGAGCTTGCTTTAATATGTTAATCTCCATAGAAATATCTATCTTTTTTTTCTCGGCAATTTGTCCAAACTTATCAAGATATTTTCTGAGAGTTTCTCTTCCTATCCTCTGTCTTTTAGTAAAATTGTTTACATATCTTGTTGGAAATTTTAACTTTTTAGATATTACGAATAATAGATTACCGATTCCGGGTACCATGTCTGTATACTCACGAACCTTTCTCAGATTTTTGTACTTTTCACTTAATTCTTTTAATAACATTTTTCGTTCGTTTAGAGAAGTTCCTATTTTCTCAAGAAACCTGGAAGCATACTTATATGATATATACAATTGATGTCTATCATTGGATTTACTACAAAATATACCAAACCTAGTTAATAGAAGCGCAATACCATCTATTAGTTCTTCTGATTTAGAAGAAGCTCGTATGCTCCTTCTATCTAAAGTTATATTACCGTCGCCATCAAAGTACGCTTGAAGTATGGCACTTACGAATTCTTCTTTAGCACTAAATGCAAACGACGGCACTTTTTTGTTTTCTGAATTAGCACCACATGTTATCTTTAGAAAGTTCGAAAGTAATGATGAATTTATACGAAGATCATGGCCTTTTGAAAAACCTCTAAGATTATCATACTCGTTTATTGTAAGTTGGAAATATTTTGCAAATTTTCTAAGGTTCAGATTAAAATCTTCATTAGTATTGGAGATATTTACAAAATTTTTCGTACAATTCCCTTCTGACAGATAAGCTCCAATCAACCATCCAAACAAAGAATCCAACTTTAATGTATCTGGCAAACTTTTACTATGCACCACATAAGGATATACATCCCCACCTATTTTAACTAGACTTTTGGATGGAAGCAACGAACTTATTTTTATTTCAGACAAACAATTCTCTGGCAATAATTTCATTACAGGTATCCTATCTCCAATTTTTAATTGCTTACCACTTACAGGAATAACTTTATTATCCAACCTAAGTACAAAGGAATGGTGATCGGTTGCTATCACTCTTCTTCCACTTGCAGTCTTTATTCTCAGCAGTTTTTTAGGAGATTTATGTCTAATCACCGATTTTATTCTTTTTAATTTTAATTTTTCATCGTGATCTAAGCTGTAAACATAAAAGTTGACATTCTTTGGAAGGTCTAATATTTCACTGCCATTTTGTTTAACATAACCAAATTTTTTTATTAACCCATCAACAAATCTACCAATTTCTATAGGCTCTATTTTTTCATCGCTTTTAATTAGTATTTTTTCCTCGTAACCAAGGCTCATCTGGGTGGATGGTTCGGAAATAGATTGAGCGGTAATTATACCCATCGCTTCTCCGGGTTCAAATCTACTCATCAGGTAAACTTTCTTTACAGCTTCCCTTAGCTTCTCCACCTGTGCCTCACTTAACTTCATTTTTTCAGCTACCTTAAGAATTTCTTCATTAATTTTTTCTGGTAACTCAATTTTATCCAAAAATCTTTCTTGCGATCCCTTCGACATTTATACCAATCTTTTCAATTTTTGAAGGGTCTAGCCCATCTATTCCGGCTAAAAATTGGATTATTCTTCCTGAAGAATCCCTTACCGTACCATCATATTCAACCTTTAAATCCTCGAGTGCTCCAACCAACCTCCTTTCCATGTAGCCCGAATGCCTTGTTTTTAATGATTTGTCCATCAAGGATTCTCTACTATTCATAGCATCAAAAAAGAATTCAAATGGATTTAGACCATCTTTAAATCCTCTTCCCACAAATCCCTTTCCTTCTACTGACATATCGCCAATTTCAAAGTGAGGGAAAGTTCTTCCAAAATATCCTTTCTCTATTCTTTCGCCCATTATTGCCTCTTGTCCAACACAAGCAGCAGTTTGAATCACATTTACTTTTTCTCCTCTAGCACCACTCCTTACCATTGCCAATGTATAATTTTCTTTTATACTAACATCCAGCACAGCTTCAATTTCGCCTAAAACTCTGTTAAGCCTTCTCCTTATTAAAACTTCCAAACTTTCTTTCAGTGTCCTGCCTACTAAAATTTTAAGCTCTCCACTTTCAAATTTTTGGATGAGTTGATTTATATCCCTTCTAGCATTTTCTAGTATATCTTTTATTTTGGTTTTAGCTTGAGCTGGAATATCTTGATCAGAGATGCTTATGGAAAACCCATTTTTCATGAGATAAGCTATGGAAAGTCTTGAAATATCAAACAAGAATTTTTTCATAACCTGTGGCCCATAGGTATTTTCCATCTTGTCTAATATTTTCCCACTCTCAGCTCCAATACCAACCTTATCTATGTAACCACGCTTCAATTCACCATTTTCAATCACAACAATTTCGCCAGCTTTCGATTTATACTCGATTGAAAAATCTTTGGGAAGAAACAAACTGAAAACTTCTCCCCCACTCAGAAACTTTTTGGATGGTATTTCTATGTTTGGATCTATAGATCTAATCAATTGTACAAACTCTTTCCTAGGAATTTTATCTTCTCTAGTTGTAAGTAGATACAAGCCTGTAATAAAGTCTTGCCTAGCACCAATTATTGGTCCAGAAAATCTTGGACTTCTTATATTCTTTGGAACTAGCATCAAGTTAGCTGCTTCCACTCTTGCTTCTTCTGTCTGTGGCACATGTAAATTCATTTCATCACCATCAAAGTCGGCATTGTAAGGTGGACAGGTGGTGAGATGTAATCTTAGTGTTCTGAAGGGCATCACTTTAACTGTATGGCCCATGATGCTCATCCTATGTAAGCTAGGTTGACGATTAAAAAGTACCATATCACCATCAACAAGATGCCTTTCCACTATCCAACCAGGAGCTATCTCCTGTGCAACTTCTTCTTTGTTAGTTTCAATTATTCTTTTTCTTCTACCATCAGGTCTAACAACATAGTTTGCTCCTGGCCAACTTTCTGGTCCATTTAGAACAATTCTTCTCAGGTTATCTATGTTTTTTTCATCAACTCTCTCTGGCAAGGTTAACTCTTTAGCTATAACTTCTGGGACACCAACTTCGTCGATGTTTATAAGTGGGTCAGGACTTATAACTGAACGAGCAGAGAAATTTACCCTTTTCCCAGCCAAGTTGCCCCTAAACCTACCTTCCTTTGTTTTTAAACGTTGAGAAAGTGTTTTAAGTGCTCTACCTGAGCGATGTCTAGCAGGTGGAATACCAGAAAGCTCATTATCGAAATAGGTTGCGACATGATACTGAAGAAGTTCCCAAAGATCGTCTATTATAAAGTCTGGAGCTCCAAGCTCTATATTTTCTTTCAGCCTTTCATTTATCCTAACCAAATCAACAAGTTTATGGGTTAGATCATCCTCACTCCTTTCACCAGTTTCTAGCGTAATCGATGGTCTTACTGTTACTGGTGTGACTGGAAACAAGGTTAGGATAAACCATTCAGGACGCATACCTTTAAAGCCTAGAAGCTCAAGATCTTCTTCCTTTATTTTTTCAAGTCTTGACCTAATTTCAATTCGATTAAGAATTTCATCATTTTCAAAAATTGTATACGGTTTCATGAATTTTAGCTTGCCTTGTTCAGTTTTACAATGAGGACATTTCTTTTTAACAATCTTCACAACATCTTTTAGGTGGAAAACTTTCATTTTTTTCATTTCCTTCTCTTCGATTAGCATGCCCCCACATTTTTTACAGAAGACTCTAAGTAGCATAAATACAATTTTCGAGTAATGAACATGGATTATTGGTCTCACAAGCTCAACATAACCAAAATGCCCTTGGCATTCTCCAACACTACCACCACATGTTCTACATCTTACGCCTGGATCCACAACCCCAAGTCTAGGATCCATTAACCCACCTTCAATTGGATATCCTTCCTGGTCATACAGCTCGGTCTTTTTTATTTTTGCAGCAGCCATTTTCCTAATCATCTCTGGACTCAGAACACTAAATTCTATTCTATCAACTCCAGTGCCATCTTCCCTAACAACTATTTTTGGATAGATTAACATGCTTTTAAGTTCCTCCAGCAAAAGTTTGAAAGCATAGGACATTTCAACATCTAAAATTTTACTCTCTCCACAGATAGGACAATATTTTCTCTTTTTTACTCTATCCTCAATTGCCAATAACCCACATGTGGTACAAAGTGGAATTGTTGCTTTATCGGAATCAAATCTCTCTTTTAAAGCTAAGACAGCACCATGAGCTATCAAACAGTCTTTCTCCATCTCCCCAAGTCTTAAACCACCTTCTTTACTCCTACCTTCTGTTGGTTGTTTTGTTAAAAGAGTAACTGGTCCTCTAGATCTAGCGTGGATTTTGTTAGAAACAAGATGGTCTAATTTCTGATAATAAGCACATCCTATCAGTATCTGAGCTTTAAACATTTCACCAGTTTTACCATCGTACATGGTTTCAACGCCGTTGTTTTTAAATCCAAGTTTTTCAAGTGCAGCTCTTATCTCTGCTTCGGGTGTGGGATTAAATGCTGGGGAATCGATATAATCACCCTTTAAAGCAGCGGCCTTTCCAGCCATCAACTCTAGCATAGTACCAATTGTTTGTCTAGATGGAATTCCATGAGGATTAAAAATTATATCAGGAACGATACCATCTTCGGTAAAAGGCATATCTTCTTGAGGAACTACCAGACTAACAACACCCTTTTGTCCGTGCCTGGTAGCAAATTTATCACCAATTTCAGGTCTTTTTAAATCTCTTACTCTAACCTTTATTAGTTTTGTTCCATCGATAGTTTCTGTTAAATATACTTTGTCGGCAATCCCTCTGTCCCCATGTCTTAACCTAATTGAAGTTTCTCTTATATTTTGAGTACCAGCTATAAATCTATCCATAGTCCCAAGAAATCTAAGTGGAGAAACTCTTCCAATCAAAACATCCATTGAGCCTATCTCTGTTTCCGGATTTATAATCCCATCTTCTGGTAAATGCTTGTAAGCATCTTCACCGGCATACCCCCTTACACCTGCTGATGGAATACCAATCTTATCTTCCTGCCCACCCATGTATACCTTTTCCTCAGCTTCATAGGTTCTAAACATGGTTGACCAAAATAGTCCTCTTTGAATTGAGTTTGCGTTGATGATAATAGCATCCTCAGTGTTATAACCATCATAGCATGCAATAGCAACAACGACATTGGTTCCACTTGCATACTTCTCGTATGGTGTTGTTTTGTGTGTATAGGTTTGGATAAGAGGCATTTGTGGGTAGATTAGAACATTCGATTTTGTATCTACACGATTCTGGTAGTTTGTTGAAAATATTCCTATAGCTTGCCCTATCATCTTTGCTCCGTAGTTTACTCTGTCTCCTCGATTGAACTCTGGATATGGGATAAAGGAGCCAGAAAGGCCAAAGATAAGTGAGGGGTCTAACTCCAAGTGCGTATGCCGAGGTGTTATTTTATCTTTACTTATTGCAATAAGCATATTTTCCTCTTCTTCAGCATCTAGATATTCGATCACACCCATTTTTACTAAGTCGTTAAAACTAATTTCTCCCTTTCTCAGTTTTTCAAGAAGCTCTTCAGTCAATTTTGGACTACCATTTTCTACAACAATGAGTGGTCTCCTTACTCTACCACCATCTGTTGGAATTGAAAGCATGCCCAAGTGCTTATGATAGACAACATTTATTTGATTTGAAATAATGCCTCTTCTTCTAGCACCTCTTATCTTTTCAACTAATTCTTCTGGTTTATCTGTTGTACCAACAAACGTTCCATTAAGAAATATATCAACCAACCTTTTCACCCCTTACAATTCTTGAAACAACTTGTTGCTCTTCATCAGATACGCCTTTTGTAATTTCTGCTAGTAGTGCAAGATATTTTCTTAAACCAATGGTAGCACCCTCTGGTGTTTCAGAAATACATAGTTTTCCAAAATGGGTTGGATGAAGTTCTCTAGCTTCAAAATGTTCTTGAGCAGAAGTTAGAGGTGATAAAATATTTCTCATATGTGAGATTGTTTTTACAAAACTACCTCTTTCAAGTCTCTGAGATATTCCAGTCCTTCCCCCAGTCCATGTTCCAATAGCAAGAGCTGAGATTAGTTGGTTAGTTAAAACATTGGACTCAATAATAGCCTGTAGCGGTGGTAGTCTTCCTCTCTTTGTAAGTTTCTGATAATTATAGCTTATCCTTGGTATGAGACCATACTTTCCAAGTAATATAGATCTAAGTTGAATTTCAAGTAAATCGCCTGCTAACTTCAGCCTTTTGTTAGCATAATGGTCTAAATCATCCTCCTCAATTTTGCCCAGATGTAGCTTTATTAGCTTCTCTATAGCTTTTGATAAGAAAATTGCTTTTTTAGTTCTATCTTCCGGATTTTGGCCGAGATGTGGTAGGAAATACGTGTCTATAATTCTACATGCTCTCTCAATTCTTTGTGCTTTTGGCAGCGCTCTTAGGTATTTACCAGTAATTGCATCCAGAGCTTCATCTTGAGTTGTTATTTCCGATTCTAATAAATTAATATAAAATTCATCTTGGATGGTGGGATCTGGGGAAATTGTTGTTATGATTTCTTTATCACTTTCAAGACCTAAAGCTTTCAAAAGAGTAACTATTGATAATTGTAGCACGTTTGCAAATGATATAGTTATAACACCATTTTTTCTTCTTTCCATCAGATGCCTTTGAACGTAGCCATCTTTCTCAGAATGAATCCTAGCTATTTCCGTTACATTGCCGCTATCGACCTTTTTAACTAAAATATGATTTTGGACAATTTCCTCAACTAAAACCAAAATTCTTTCCGTACCATTGATTATGAAATATCCGCCAGGATCATCAGGATCCTCACCAACTTCTAGTAATTGGGCTTTACTCATAGTAGATAAAGGACAAATCTTAGATTTTACCATTATTGGTAATTCACCAAAGTTAATCCACTGGGGCTCGCCTTCAACTTTATTAAGTACAGGCGTTATTTCAACCCACATAGTTGTGGAATAGGTTAGGTTTCTTATTCTTGCTTCTTGAGGTAGGATTTGTCTTTCTGAACCATCTGCTTCCATTATCCACGGTGCCCAACCTTCCTTCCCAACCCTAAATCTACCAATTTTTAACTTAAGGTCACCAATCGCTGGAACTTTCGGTTCTACTGTTCCGATTCCTTTCAAAATTTTTGGAATTCTTCTAATTACAAAATCATTGTAGGAATCTATCTGATGTTTAACTAAGCTATTCTCCTTCAAATAGCTGTTTAACAAGCTAATGAGAATTTCATTCACGCTCTTACCACAACCCTATAATAAATACTTTCACCGACAATTGAACTTTTTCTTATTATTTTTATTACATCACCTGGCTTTGCACCCAGCAGCTTTACTATAGGATCGTTGGCTAAAATTCTTGGTAATTGTTTAAGGGTGACTCTATATCTTTTCATTACCTCCTCTTTCTCCTCCTCATTCAAAATTATGTGCTTTGGTACTAACACATGGTCCAATTCTTCCATCATTTCATTCCAAATATTTATTAGTGATAATTATTTAAAACTATCGTTTATAAGAATAATTTACTCATTCATCTAATAAATTTATTTTTCACAGCTTAAAAATATAGTTTATCTAGAATATATCATGGGTTAATCCCACCTCAAAGTATTTAAATATATAACCATTACTATTACTAGTGAAGGAAAAATGAGAAGTGAAGAAAAAAGAAGTGATTTAGTTTGGAAGAAAGGTAAGTGCGTTCACTTTAGTTAGCGCTACTTCTAAAGTTGATTCTAAAGGAAGAATTTCAATTCCCATTGGTTTAAGAGCTAGATTAAAACTAGTAGAAGGATCGAGAGTAAAAATTTATCTTGATAATAATAATCTGATTGTTAAACCACTGCAACAAAAAAAGAAAACTATAGGAATTCTTGGTGGTATGGGACCTGAGGCTACGGCAGACATATATCAAAAAATAATAAAGATTTGTCAGAAAAAATATTGGGCAAAATTAGATAGAGATTACCCAAAAATATTGATTAGTAGCATCCCAGCACCACAGATAATAGAAAATTTAAAATATAGAGAAAAGTTATTAAGGATGTTGATTGATAATTTAAAGAAATTGGAATCTTCCGGAGCAGATTTAATAATACTAGCGTGTAATACAGCTCATTATCTTTTACCAGAGCTAGAAAAAATAGCATCCATTCCTATTTTGAACATTGTTGAAGAAGTAGCAAGAAAGGTAAATAAGGCAAACGTGGAAAAGATTGGGCTGTTAGCAACAACTACAACTATAAAACAAAAATTATATGAAAGAGAATTTAAAAAATATGGAAAAAAATTAATTTTACCAGATAAAAATTCACAAAATAAAATCGTTAAAATAATAAAAAATATAATAGCTGGGAGAAAGTTGGTAGATGACAAAATTAAGCTGAAAAAAATAATTAGAAATTTAAAGATTAAAGGTGCAGCAGCAGTAATCTTAGGATGCACAGATTTACCTATAATAATAGAAAAAGATAATTTCGATGTAGATATTTTCGACTGCAATGAAATAATTGCAGAAGCAGCAGTTGACAAATCTTATTGTGAATAATCTGAATATGGTTAGAAAAATAAAGTGGGGATTACCCAGAGGTAGTCTAAATAAAGTTGGGAGAGGTAATACTGAAGCTTTACTCGTTGATGCTGGATATGAGATCGAAGGTTATACACCTGAAAATGAACGTAGCGACCAGTTGAGAATAAAAAATGACCCAGAGCTTGAGGTAACTTTAGTTAGACCGCAAAATGCTCCTGGAGATCTAGGTAGAAAACTATTGGACATTGCAATTATAGGAGATGACTGGGTCCAGGAAGAATCGGATGTTACGAAACTTATAAAACTTGCTGACCTAGAATACGGAACAATTAAGGTAGTAACAGCTGTACCCAAAGATTTTGAGGCTACAACATTAACTGATTTATTTTTATCATATTTCTCATCAGAAAGAAGAGAACCTATGAGTTGGTACGTAGAGTATCCTAAGCTAGCAAGAGGTTATTTTTTGAAGAATCATGCATATCAAAAACTGTTTGGAGATAAACTACCGCTTATAGAAATTAGAAGTTTTATCATAGAAGGTGAAAACGATCGTATTCGGATTATTTACTCTGAAGGAACTACCGAAGAATATCTCAAGAAAGGATTTCCCATAATCGATAACCTACAAACTGGAGAAACGCTAGAACAGGTTGGTGGGAGAATTTTAGAAGATGGTGAAATAATGGTATCTTCTGCTGGACTTTATGCCAGACCTAACTTGGAAGGAGATGATTGGTTATGGGAGAAGGCCAATGATATAAGGGATAAATTATTAGGTGTGGTAATGGGAAGGAAATATGATGATGTTAAATTCAACGTAGAAACACAATTTCTAGATTCGGTGATAGCTTACATCAAAAAAGAAGGACTCGCCCTAAGGGGTCCTACAGTCTCGCAGATACTTGGTCCTAGTGGCATAGAAGGATACGCAATTAACATAGTAGTTCCTAAAGCTAAATATCCAGAGGTAAGTGCAACCTTGAAAAAAAGATATGGTGCTACTGGTATGGTAAGAAGTGACATTAAACAGTTGATATTGTAGTTTTTATTTTTAAATTAGTTTGATACAATTTTACTAAATGATAGATTCTCATTGTCACCTAGAACAAAGGGACTTTGACAAAGATAGAGATGAGATAATAGAGAAATCTAAGAAAGAATTAAAAGCTGTAATTACATGCTGCGCTCATCCTAAGGATTTCAACTTAACGATGCAAATGGTTGAAAAAAATAAAGGATTTATCTTTGCCACAGTTAGTATTCATCCTTTATATATAAAAGAAATTACTGAGAGAGAAAAGGATGAGTTTTTAGATTTAATTAGAAAAAATAAGGATAGAATAACTGCATTAGGTGAGCAAGGTCTTGATTATTTCGAAATAAAAGAAAGTAAATGGCGACAAAAACAAAAGGAACTTTTTATTGAATTTATTAATTTGTCGAAGGAATTGAATCTCCCTCTAGTAGTTCATGCTAGAGACGCTTTTGAAGATGCAATAAAAATCTTAGAGCAACAAGATGCAAAAAATGTTTTGATGCATATGTTTGGTGCATATCATTTATTAAAACGTGTGATAGAAAATAATTGGTTTATTTCTCTCAACACAATAATTTTGCGAAGCAAAAAACATAAAAAAATTACAAGAGACGTACCCTTAGAAAAATTATTAACAGAAACCGATTCACCTTGGCTAGACCCTGCAGGAGGTAGAAACACTCCTCTAAATGTAAAAATAGTAATAGAAAAAATATCCGAAATAAAAAAGATGCCTCAGAATCAAGTTGATGAGATAACAACACAAAATGCGATAAGGTTTTTTAATTTACATCTTTAGCTTAACTTATATCTTAAGAAAGCTCCAATTCCACCCAATTCCTTAAATTGAACACCTTCCCTTGTATCTGTGGATACAAATTCGATTCTTGTTCCGAATTTTTTAGCTGTTTCTATGAATTCATCAACCAACTCTTTAATCTCTTTCACAGCCATTTTCTCACCACATCTTTCACAAATTTGCTCATAAGCTAAACTCATTCCAACTTTCATTTTCTTCTCTCCACATTTACATGCAAGCCTTACTTCAACGACATCCAATGCATCTGAAATTAGCAGGGTATCAACAGCTCCAGCATTAAGCGCATTGACAACATCATCAATTTTATATGATACCTTCCCACCTATTTGTATTTCTCGAAGGAAATTTCCGAGTAGCCCTTTTTCTTTTGCTATAGATGCTTCTTTTAATAAATCTTGAGCTCTACCAACGAGTTCCTCTAAACCATATTCACCTGTATAGCTGGTATCCTTTAAGCCAAGCACCTTATTCTTTATTTGGTAATGTAGGTAATCTTCCTTGAGAAGAAGTTCTTTTATATAACCTGGACCACCGATAATAACCCACTTGAGTTCCTTTTGCTCTAAAAACAGTTTCGACGCAATTTCTCCAACCTTTGTTAAAAATTCGTGGATGGCATCCTCTCTAATTCTATCATAACGTTTTTGTGAATTATGCACTAATATACCATTAATGAAGAAAGAATAATAGTCCGGAATGTAAAGGTCGTAAAAAATTCCAGTTGGTTTGATCTTTCTTCTTTCTTTTACTACAACTTGAATTAACTGTGAATTCAAAATTTTAAGAAGTTCACGTAAAACAGTTTCGCTATCTTTTGTCAATTTTCGCTTTCTTTCGAGTAAAAATTTCAAAACTTCTTCTCTCAACTCATTTTTAATATTCTTTCGCTCCAATTTCCAAATTGTATACACTGAAGCTCCAACAGCTTGTGTAACATCTTTTTGTCTCAATCTTAGGAGTTTTCGTAGATATTTAATATTACTTCCATTCTTCTTCAAAGAGTTGATTCTTTTAATAAGAGGGAGAATTATTCTTTTGTAGAAAACAGGATAACTCATATTTCGTGTATCAGTAAAAAAATTAGAAACTTTTGTGAAATATTGCTTATTCAAATTAATACTTTCTATTTTTTTTCGCACTAAACTTCCAAGGATAGGGACTTTATCCACATGAAAGATGTAATTTCTTTCAGCTACGAACTTTCTTAATCTTAATTTTTTATTTTTTGAACTAAAATTAATTTTTTTCCAAAATTCTCTAGTATAAAATGGATTTGTTATCTGCAAGTTATATCTCCCAAATTTATCCGCTTCACTTATACTAGAAACTATACCTAACTTTAATAACAGTAGCTGCAAAGTGCATATTATATTTTCATTAGAAAGTCTTATACAAATCTTTCCTTGAGAAATGTAACCTTCAGCATCAAAAAGACCTCTTAGAAAGTAGCATAGCCATTTTCCAGATAATTTTGTTAGATTTATTGGTATTTTTCTATCTTTTCTTGTACCTAACAATCCTTGGAAGTTTTGTAAAACAAATCTAACAACTTTGATATCATAAACTCTAATCTCATAAGTATTCTTTTTTTTCAAAATTCTCGGTTTTTTCCTTAGATTTTTTTCAATCAACTTGCTGTAAAAAGATGCCAACTGAAAATCTTTCTCATAAGCAATTATTCTATTCCCATCTAAAGTTCCATCACCAAGAAGATAACCAAGAATCTGACACATTTCTTTACTTAGAGAAGATAAATTGCATTTTATATCACTTTTCTTTAAGGCAAGTAGTCTATCACCCACTTCTAAATCCTCCACAAATTTTTCTATTATACCATTTTCGGTCAAGACAAAAATTTTATGTTCGGGTGAAGCGATTAGCCTGAAAGTTGGTTCTTTAGTTATTATTTCATAAGCTCTTCTAACCTTTCTTTTAAATATTTCATGTGGATTGGTGAAAGTTTGTTTGAAGTTGCTAAAGGAAAAAGTTAAAACTTTATTATTTTTGTCAAGAAATTTTACTGGACAGATAGCACCATTTTTTAGTTGGAGAAGGGATTCTTCGTGTAAACACATTCCACCTTTTACCGTCTTGCTTGGAACAGTAGACACTAAGTGCTTTAATGGCTCTATAGCTTTCCCTTTTAATAGACCTATGTTAGCTTCCCTGGTATCGAGAACAACTAAACCATAGACCTCTTTTTCCTTTATCATCTCTTCCAAGGGTTCTAGTACGAAAACTTGATCACACCAATACATCTTTGTACTCATCCTTTCTGGAGGTTCCAAAGACCAAAGTCTTATATCGGTCTTACCTTCAACCTCAGAAACATTACCACAAAAAACAATCAAACCATTTGCAGGAGTTTGTTTAAAGAGTTTTAAATGTGAAATAATCTTTTCAAGTGCATCCAAAACATTCTTTCTAGTTGTTTTTGATTTGATGTTTTGTGCAGTGGATTTTTCCTGGGTTAACTGGTTTATAATCTCGACTAGATTAAATCCAGCTGGAACATAAACTGAGACCAGCTCTGTGTGTCTTCCCTTAATTTTTTCCAGTTCTTTCAAAAGCTTCCTTAGCTTTAGCTTTTCCCTCTCTTCCATTTTTACACCATTATACTATTAAGTTAGGTGTTTATTCAAAAATCCTTAATAAATAACTAAATTGAATTTCTGGTAGATATTCTGAAGGGTTAATTTTTCTTATGTAAAGCTAATATTTCAAGTTATGCATAGCTTTTAAATCTTTTTCAAAGGGTTGAAGCTCTGGTGGAACTTTTATATCAATCTCGCTTTTTAAGGATAATTTTCTCCTCTTTTTTTCATTCCAAACCTGAGAATTAAAATCAATTAATTTTTCAGTAAATTTTGCCCACTTCTTATCAACTTTAACTTTCTTCAAGAAAATTTCTCTATGAATGGATTTTTTTGAATATAAGCTTCTCCAGATGTGGTCTGTGATAAATGGGATTATTGGCGCTAACAATTTTAACAAAGCTTTTAAACAAGTGTGTAGAGTATACCATGCTGCCATTTGCTCATCTTTATTAAAACCTTGGCCATAGGCTCTTGCTTTGATAAGCTCCAGGTAATGATCGGCAAAAATATTCCACGTGAATTCTCTCGTGGAATTTATTGGAATAAAGAAGTTAAAATCCCTGTGACCATTTAAACTTTTTTCTATGAGTTGATTGAGTTCGGCTAAGATCCATTTATCACTTGCAGAAAGCTTAGCTTTTTTTGGTTCTGGGAAGGCTGATATAAATCTTGCTATGTTCCATAGCTTAGTTAAAAATTTCCTCCCATCAATAATTTTCTGCTCGGAATATCTAAAGTCTTCTCCTAAGCTAGATTCGCCTGCATTCCATAGCCTAAAAGCATCACCACCATACTTTTGAAGGATTGGAAGTGGAAAAACTATGTTACTCTTGCTTTTTGACATTTTCTCACCCTTTTCGTCCACGCCCAAGCCACTAATCCAAACATGAGAAAATGCTGGTTTTTTTGCTAACTGGTAGCACCTTAGCAAGGTGTAGTATAACCAAGTTCTAATTATCTCATAGCCTTGTGGCCTCATCGTGTTTGGAAATGTTTTTTTGAAAAAATTTTTATCCTTTAAAAATTTTGAAATAAAAAGTGGACTTATGCTTGAATCAAACCAAGTATCGAATGTTCTAATATCACCATAAAATTTTTTATTACCACAAAACTTACATTTCTTGAACGGTGGTTTTTCTTTCCAGGGTTGATAATACTTTCCTGCTGAAGGTAAATTTGGTTTGCCACATTTGCTACAGTACCAAATTGGAACTTCAGTTCCATAATATCTTCTTCTTGTTATTGGCCAATCGATTGCAATAGATTCTATCCAATCAAAAAGTCTTTGCCTATGATGCTCTGGATGAAAAACTAGCTTTTTAGCAAGTTCTTTGATTTTTTCTCTAAATTTTAGTTGTTTTAAATAAAACTCTTTCATCGGAATTATCTCGATTGGAACCCCACTTCTTTCACAAACAGGTATTCTATGGGTAATCTTTTCTCTTTTTGCTAACCTACCCTTTCTTTCCAAATCCTCTATTATTTTTCTTCTTGCAACTTCCACAGGTAAACCAGAATAAACTCCTGCTGCTTTAGTTAATCTTCCCTCTTCATCGATGGCAACTATTTCCTTTAGGTTAAGTTCCCGAAACAACCTAACATCCTCAAAATCTCCATAACTACATACCATCACCACTCCACTCCCAAATTTTGGGTTAGCAGCAGGATGAGGAATTATTGACACCATCCTATCGTAAATTGGTATTAACACATGCTTGTTATGAAGGTGAAGATATCTTTTGTCCCTTGGATTAACAAGTATAGCTTGACAAGAGCAAAGCAATTCTGGTCTTGTACTTGCTACAACTATTTCTCCAGGCATATCCTCCAAAGAAAATTTCATGTAAACAAGTTCCGTAGAAAGTTCAAGATATTCAACGTCAGCATCAGCTATCGTTGTCCTGCAATCATAGCAGTAATTGCTTGGTCTAGTTGCTTCGTAAATTAAACCTCTTTTCCACAGTTCAATGAATGTAGCTTGAGTTAGAGTTCTATATTCAATGGCATCGGTACAATAATAGTTCATGAGGTCAGCGCTGATTCCCATCCTTTCCATTATTCTAATCATCTCATTCTCAAGCTCGTCCAAAGCAGTTTTGCACAAATTGATAAATTTTTCTCTTGATGTATCCTGAAGTTTTATTCCATATTTTTTTTCAGTGTATTTTTCCACTGGAACCCCATTCCTGTCTATGCCCATAGGAAAATAAACCTCGTAACCAAGCATTCTAGCTGTTCTTGCAATCATGTCTATTTGTGAGTAATGGGCAGCTGCACCAACATGGAATGCTCCACTTGGATAAGGAGGTGGTGTATCTACGCTAAAAATTGGTTTTTTGCTTTTTGGGTTAAATTTGTAAATTTTTCCTTTCTCCCACGATCTTAAAATTTTTAATTCTAGGCTAGGTTCCCAAACTTTTTCTTTAATTTTTGGAATTAGTTTCATATCATAGAAATTATTTTTTTCATTAATTAATTTTATTCATGTCAATGAGAACAATATTTCTATTTAAAATAAAAACAAAAATTTAATGTGGAAAGCTTTCAAATTTCTCTGAGTAATGGCATCACAATAAAATTTAATAATAATCAAAAAATTTTTCTTGACCCAAAAATCTCTGATTCCATTTCTTTTGTTTCTCACGCTCATTCTGACCACATACCGAGAAAAATAATTACGCCACCTTATTGCACAAAGGAAACATATGAGTTAATAAAATTAAAGCAACCTAACTTTAAGGCTAATGTTCTAAAAGAAAATAGGAAGATGAAATTTGATGAATTTTCCGTTAAGTTAATAAGCTCTGGTCATATGCTAGGAGCAAGCCAAGTTTTTATAGAGCTAGATGGTTGCTCCATCCTTTATACTGGTGATTTTAAACTTTGGCAAGGATTAACCTCAAAGGCAATTAACATTCAAGAAGCTGATGTGCTTATAACAGAAGCAACCTACGGATTACCCAAATTCAACTTTCCTTTAATAGAAGAGACTAGGGAGAAATTGATAAGGTGGGTAATGGAGCAATTGAAAAAGGGCTACAACGTTAATCTTGGTTGCTATCCTGTTGGGAAGTCTCAAGAAGTAATTAAACTTCTTAATCGCTATGGTTTAATTCCACAAGTTTCTGAAAGTGTGAGGAAATATTCTGAAGTCTACAACAGCTTTGGTGTCAATCTAAAATTTTTGGAAAAAGAGGAGAGTGAAAGAATTTTTATTAGACCTATGCATATCGTTTATCGCTTCCGTAGCAAAAAAGCTAAAAGTTGTGTTTTGACTGGTTGGGCTTTGTTTAAAAATTATGGGTGTTTTGGTTTACCCTTGTCTGACCATTGTGATTTTAATCAACTCATCCTTTTTGCTCAACAGGTTAATCCAAAGCAAGTTTATTGTTTTCATGGCTATGTGAATGAATTAGCGAGAGAAATAAGAAAAAAATTAAAAGCTAAGACTAGAGTTATACAAAAACAAGGACAAAAGTTATTAACTCAATTCTAGAATTCTATCCAGCTCATAGTTACAAATGGCAACACAATTACTGGCTAAATACTCAATTTTTCCTAAAGAAATTTTTTGTGCATTAAATCTTTTCAATAATTTCTCTGTAGCGGATGGTAAGCCAAGATGGTCACCTAGGATAAAACATACATTTTGAGTAAATTCAACTTTTCGAATATCTTTTCCTTTTGGGTGAAGATAAAATAGTTGAGTTGTTTTAGATTTTTCCTTAACCAGTTGTTCAAAACTTTTCTTAGCAATTTTAATTCCAGAAGGTAACTCTATTTCCTCGTTTGATCTTAAATTATAGCCTTTTTCAAGAGCTATACATATATTGGAAGCGATATTTCTTTCATCTAGACTAACTCCCACCAATTTTTCTCCATCAAAACTTAAAATTTTTGGTGGTCTATCTGGACCTTCTAGTGCAGCATGAAATATGATATCTCTACGTAAAGCGTGAGAGAGCCACAGAGCATTCGTTACACAACGACAAACTAGGTCCATCCTCCCAGCTCCAGGTAAATCATTAAGTCTAAACATCTTTGTAAAAGCTTTTGATGCCTTTAAAATAAATTCCCTCATATTAAAGAATCTAACTCTTAATCAAAAAATTTGTTAATTCGTTATGTATATTAAATTTCTAAATAATTTCTGTTACTAACACTTTTCTACCATGATAGGCATTGAAAACCTTTTCAATAATCTCTCTACTTTGGCCAGTATAATTCATCGGATTAGTAATCATTCTTATAGTTTCTGTTGATAATCTACTAACCACATCAGGGCTTTCAAGTAGAACATCTCCAAACTCTCTTTTTTCGTTATACGCCTTTGTTGCCAACTCAGATACCAAATTATGTGCCTCTTCTCTAGCCATAGGGAATTGTGTTTTTCTATGATCTGTGAGATACGTTAACACTCTTTCTGATGTTACAACACCGTATGCTCTTCTTACCCTTTCTATACACCTATCTTCATTCAAATCAAGGTAATATACTACTTCTGCTAACCTTCTTATTACAAAATCTCCCCATTTAAACATGTCCTCTAAGATTATTCTGTCCGATGCCGAGCCACTTAAATCTCTTGCATATCTAAATTTACAAGAAGATAATGATGTCTGCATAGCTCCTCGCATGTAATTAGCAAAAGATTCTGTTTGCTCTTCTATCGTTCTATTCCCTCCTTTTATATCCTTGTGCGGCATGGCAGAAGATCCTTTTCTCTTTTTTGGATTAGTATCCTTAAAGATGTTTACATCATCGCCGAATCCCCATGCAATATAAAAAGCTAGGTTCTGCATGGTCTCAGCAGATCTAGCCATGACATAAATAATATCTGTAACGAATTCTCTACCAGGAATTTGAGCTGGAGCGATCATATACCCAATACTTAATTTTTTACAATATTCTTCCTGTAATTTGATACCGTCGATTCCAAGGTCAGTTGCTGAATGATGACTGCCTGTTGCATCTGCCCACTTGCCTTTTAATGAGTTTTTATAGACAAAAGCAAACCAGTCTAAGTTGGATTGAAGCATTTCTCCGTAAAACATGAATGGTCTTCCTGCAAACGTTGGTAACGCATCATACCAATGTGTTTCATCCATATGAATTTTATCCATCCACTCCATTCCTTTTTCAAGTGTAATGTCTCTTAAATTTTCCAAAGAATCAACTACAACTTCGATTGAATTTTTTAATTGCAAAGCTTTGGCGGTTTCAACGGTGTCAGCACTCGTTCTTGCCTTTCCTATGTGCGACCTTGCCTCTTTACTAACTTTCTCTTCTAAAGAAGTGTTAATTGCCATAACATCATGGCCAGTTTTTTCTTCAAGCTCTCTAATTCTAGCAGCCTCAATAACATTTAGATTCGCTTTTTCAGTTATTTCTTTGGCATGAGCAGGTGGTACAATTTCTGGATATAATTCTGACATCGTTGCAACTGCTGATGCTTGTGCGTCAAGACTGAATTGATAAGTTCGTTCAGGTCCCCATATTTTTATCATATCATCTGTTCCATATCGTCCATGCGCAAGTAAAGCAGGGTCTGTTTTTGCGATAGAAATACCGAGTGGTTTTGGCAATGTTTTTTTCATGGTACCAGATTAATTTTACTAGTAAAATAATTTAAACTTAATATGTAATCTTTTATTACCTTGCTCTTGCCGCCTCTACTTAGTATTTCGTAAAGTAGCTATGAAAGTAGAAGCACAGAGCGAGGCTACATTTAATTACTTGACTAAATTTACTTATGATTGAAAGGTTTTTTTGGCAATTTTTTTCATACTTTGGTGACGTAGCCTATTGGTTGGGTTTTAGCATAGCTTTCCTTTTAATTTACCCTTTGCTTTCAAAAAGTGACAAGGCAAAAACAAGATGGATTGTAGTCGAGTTAATTCCAATCGTTTTAATTTCCTATCTCATAGCAACATGCTTAAAATTTTTATTTCTAGTTCCAAGGCCTTGCTTTGGTTTAGAAGATTGTCCATTAACACCATCATTTCCATCCGGTCATGCAACAATAGCATTTGCTTTTTCTACAGTTATAGTAGCTAGGCTGAGAGAAAGAAAATACCTTTTATTTTTTGGTTTAGCCTTTTTAGTCGCCTTATCAAGAATTATGCTTGGTGTACATGCTGTAGTTGATGTAGTAGCTGGTAGTGTATTGGGAATAGCTGTTGGTGCTGCAGGGGTAGCAGCTAGAAGGGTTAGATTAAATCACTTCTACCTTAGAAAAACAATTCATCTTCTATGCATAGCGATAATTCCAATTGAATTCCTTTTTGGTAAGAATATTACTGCTGCTTTAATTCTGCTCACTTCTTTGCTTTACCTCATTTCAGAGATCCTTAGGGTAAGAAAAATAAAATTTCCATTTTTTCAACAGGTAACAAAGGCTTGTTATGAGCAAAGGAATTTAAAAAATATCATAACAACTCCTCTCTACTTTGCGAGTGGGATAATTGTTCTACTCCTCCTATTTCCAAAAAATGCATTCTATTTCGGAGCAGTTGCTATAATCCTAGGAGATGGGATGGCTGGAATTTTTGGCAAAAAATTTGGAAGGATAAAAATTTTTTACAATAGAAGGAAGACTCTGGAAGGCTCTATAGCTTGTTTTTTCTCCACATTTTTACCATTTTTACTTTTAACTAATTTTTTAAGCGCAGCAATTTTAGCATTTTTTGCTGCATTTCTGGAATCGTTATTGAAAAAATATGAGAACTTTATTCTTCCAGTTGGTGTTGGTACATTTTCTTTATTTATTTAAATTAATAAAAGAAAAATATGCCGGTTGCAAAGAACTTGTTAAAAATATTAGCATGCCCAAAATGTAAGGGCGATATTGAAGAAAGGGATATGTTTATAGTTTGTAAAAGCTGCAAGCTAGCGTATCCTGTTCTGGATGGTGATGTTCCGGATATGCTCATAGAGGATGCCTGGAAGCTAGAGGAAGCTAGGAAGCGTAGATTTAAACATAGCTTAAAATTATAATTCTTTCAACATCTTAAGGAATTTCAATATATCTGAAACGTTTTTTTAGTCAGTACTTAACATTAGAATTTAACAGTTTCAGCTGTATGCACACTACTACTTTCAAAACTTAAGAATAAACTAATTTAAGCATTGTAGATAATTAATTGATAGTATGAAAATCGCCGAGCTAAGAGATGGAATGAGAAATGTTTCTTTAGAGGCTAAGGTAATAGATGTATCTGAAACTAGGGTAGTACAAACAAAATATGGTAGGAGAGAAGTTGCAAATGCTACAATAGAGGATGATAGTGGACAGGTTTCATTGGTTCTTTGGAGAGAGCAGATTAGAGCTGTGAACGTGGGAGATAAAATAAGTGTTAGTGGTGGGTTTGTTACTGAATTTAGAGATGAACTACAGGTTAATGTTCCTAGGTCAGGAAAAATTGAAGTAATAAAGTAATTTTATACATATACTTTTAAATAAGAAAAAAAGTTAAATTATAATATGCCAACCAAAAGAAGTTTAGTTAAGGTATATTTACTCGGAATAATTACTCTAGGGATCTACTTTATCTATTGGTATGTCAAGACGAAAAATGAAATGAATGAACTTGGAGCAAAAATACCAACTGCATGGCTACTAATAATACCGATAGCGAATATCTATTGGATGTATAGATATGCAGAAGGTTTTGCAAAAATTACTAAAAAAGAGAGTACAGTGCTTTGGTTCCTACTTTTCATCATAATACCAATTATTGTACCAGCCATAGTTCAATCTGAACTTAACAAACTCAGCAAGTAAATACTTTACTCGTAAGAAGAATTTTATAATGAAATTTAAAATTAAAAAACAATTTTCTAATTATTAATAACTCAAGGTCTGAAAAAAAGATGATGTATATAAATACTTAAGATTAATAGTACAAACAAATTGCCGGGTAAAAAGACTCAAGGTCTGATAAGAATGATGAATAAACTGCCGGGATTATTTATGACCGATGGCAGAATCAGGTAATGCGCCAGCCTTGAGTTCAAAAGGAAAGCTGGTGTCCCTTTGGGACGTCTGGGTTCAAATCCCAGTCCCGGCGTCCTTACTCAAGTTTTGATCTTACATTTTGAGATGGTTTGATAACTACCTTATCGTAACCTTTAACATCTAAAACTCGAGAAGCATTCCCTTGATTCACCGAAACTTCAAGAAAGTCGCTGCCCCCAATTATGGCAAGTGGCGTGTTTAGAGGAGCTTCACCATAGGCTGAACAGAGTCTCAAAGTCAAATCCCTATCTTTCAATTTAAGAATAAGATTTTTCCCTTCTTCTATTCCAATTTCTCTGAGGTCCCTCAAGCTAATGTTTGTGATTATGTTGCCAAAATTATCTATGTGAATGACCTCACCCTGTATTTCTTCTTTTCGAATTTTTGGTTTTGTGAAGCTGGGAATTACAGGGTCTTGTATCTTTGGGCCAAAATTGGATGGAAGAGCTCCTTTAGCTAAATATGCCGCAACAGGACTGAAGATGTCACGTCCGTGGAAAGTCCTCGAAACATCTTTGAGCATGTATTTTGGGTTAGTGATTTCGTAGATGTGGTTTATTCCTTCCCTTTGTGCTGAAAGTATCAAAAGCCCATTATCCGGCCCAACGTAAAAGCTACGTTTCGTCTCGACTATCATTGGCCTTCTTTTCGCTCCAACCCCAGGGTCTACCACCGCAACATGGATTGTTCCCTTCGGAAAGTACAGTGCTGCTTGAGCAAGAATAAAGGCTCCAAGTCGCACATCGAATTTTGTTATCTCATGATTTATATCAACAATCGTTGCTTTTGGGTATATAGAAAGTATTACTGCCTTCATCTCAGCTACATAAGGGTCCTTTAGACCAAAATCTGAGAGTAATGTAATAATAGATGATTTACGCATTCTCATTACTATTAAGGATTAGTTGTAAAAATTTATATTATGGTTGACATCGTTACAGCATTAATGAATCCAAAATCCTACGATGAGCCTACCAAAAAAATAAGACTTATGCAAACTCACATATCCTGGATATTTTTAACTGGTAGGTACGCGTATAAGGTAAAAAAACCAGTTAATTTTGGTTTTTGCAATTTTTCAACCTTAGCAAAACGAAAGTTTTTCTGCTACAAAGAGTTAAAAATCAACAGACAGTTTTCAGATATGTATTTAGAAGTAGTTCCAATAAATCAGTTCAACAACGACATAAAAATCAAAGGTAAGGGGAAAACAATTGAGTATGCTGTAAAAATGAGAGAATTGCCCCAGGAAAGGATGATGTGTAAACTTCTCGAAAAGAATAGGGTCAGAAAACAAACTATAGAAGAAATAGCTAAAATTGTTTCAGAATTTCATTTGAAATTGAAACAGAATAGGAGAACAAAAAAATATGGTTCTCCAAGAATAATTCGCTATAATTTTGATGAAAATTTTAATCTAGTTAAAAAATTTATCGGCATCACAATAGATAGAAAAAAATTTGATTTCATCAAAGGAAAGGTATATGATTTTCTAGAACACAACAAAAAGCTATTTAAAGAAAGAATCATCGATGGGAAGATAAAAGATTGTCATGGTGATCTGCATTCTGAAAATATTTTCCTCTCAGACAAAATTTATATTTTTGATGCCATAGAGTTTAACGATAGGCTAAAATGTGGTGATGTGGCAAAGGATGTTGCATTTTTTCTCATGGATCTTGATTTTCACAAAAAGCATGGGTTAGTAGAAATTTTCCTCAAAAAATATCTTGCTCATACAAAAGATAAAGAAATGTTGAGGTTGTTACCCCTTTATAAATGTTACTATGCTTATGTTAGGGGAAAAATAAATAGTCTTAAATCTGCTGATGAAAGAGTTAGTGTAGAAGAAAAGCAAGAATCAATTAAACTTGCAAAAAAATATTTCGATCTAGCTTTTAATTATGCCAAGAGACTTTAATTCTTCTTCTAATCTCATGGCAGCAGTATTTGTTCCTTTGCTAGTATCAATTACCAGATGCTTAAATTTTATTGGTTCATATTCTTCCTTCAGTTTCAAATGCATTCGATAGTCTGCATCAGATAGTTTCCTTTTCTTACCGGCAATTCTCTGGAGAATAGTTTTTTCATTGCAAACAAATTCTATGAAATAGATTGGAACTTTATTTCTTTTAGCTACCTCTTTTATAGCATTCCTATACTGTTCTTTAGTAAACGTAGCATCCAGAATACATATATTGATTTTTGATAAATATTCTGCGAGTAGACACATAGCTTTGTATACTAGTTCTTTCTCCCAGTCTTGATACGTTGGCTTTTTAAAGAGTTTTTTTCTTATGTAATCCGTGCTGATTACTACTCCACCTAATTTTTTTGCTACGATGTTTGCAACGGTAGTTTTACCTGTTCCTGGTAAGCCACAGAATACGAGCAACATATTATCTAATTTGTAAAAAAGAAATTAAAGAGTTATAATTATAAAATTTTGTTCTTTTCTATGGTTAAGAAGATAAATCTAGGTTATAAAAATATATAGGAGGATCTTTAGATGAAAAATAAAATATTTTATGGAATTCTCGTAACTTGTATACTGATTATTGTTGGGGTTGGATTTTTTATGCTAATCAAACCTGCTCCCATGCCAATTCTAGTAACGAAACCAATTTTAAACTACAATGTTGGTGGCTGTGAGAAACAAGAGGAAAGGGAATATATAAGAGCTAGAGGTGTAGAAGAAAGAGTAGATGTTGAGGTGGTTGATGGATTTATCAATTTAATTCATCATCTTAATTACGTCTGTTGTGCCAACATGAAAGTCTACTTAGATTCTTCAGAAAGTTTTCCCGAGTATACTCTCATAAAAATAAAAGAGAAAAATGAGGGTGAGATGTGTAGGTGTATTTGTGATTATGAAATTAGCATAAAGATTGGGCCACTTGAAAAAGGAAAATATCTAATTCAAATTTGGGGTGTTGAGTTTGAGAATATGTCAGCAGAGCTTCTTTGGGAGAAAGAACTAGAGATGAAAGAAGTTACAACTTTACCTCTTAGGGAAGAGTTTTGTGGTTGGTCTACTAACGGAAGGTGCTTAACTGATTTTGACTGCGTGAAAGGAGGTTGTTCTGGGCAAGTTTGTCAATCTAAATATGAAGAACCGGTAATTACAATCTGCGAATGGAGAGATTGCTATAATGCAATAGCATATGGGCTAGAATGTAAGTGTATAAACCAACAATGTCAATGGGCTTAAACCTTGGATGTAGACTCTCCATAAAATTTTACTACATGTGGTTTACTAGCCATTACTTCTAACCTAGCCAATCCTTTTGCATTATGCCCAGTTTTTTCTTTAATCTCATCTATACCATTTCCTCGTTCATAAACTGAGCCTATACCAACTATAGAGTACCTACGCTTTTCCAAATCTTTTGTTACACCTATTAGAGTACCTCCAGATGAAATTATATCCTCAACTATGAGAAGCTTGTCATCTTCCCTGAGTTGCCAAGCACCATAAAGTTTATCTCTCCCGTAGGCCTTTGTCTGTTCTATTTCTATTTGATGAGGAATTTTATAATCTCTTTTCCTTATAACAACAAGATCTTTTCCATATCTTTGCGCAAGCCATGAAGCAGGAATGAAGCCTTTAGCCTCTATAGCTAAAATTTTATTAGCTTCACTTAACTCCTTTTCCAACATCCAGCTCATACCCTCTATTGTGGCATCAATAAATTCAAATGGTACTATTGACTCAAATGGTAGTATAACATAAGGATATGGCTCACCTTGAGGTGTAGAAAATGTTGTCATTTCGCACCTCTCTGTTACTTCTTTTATTATCCTTTTCCAGTCAATTTTTGGTCTCACGTTTAAAGTAAGTATTTTAAAATTCAAATTAATTGTTGTTATTGCACACCAATACTTTCTAATGTATCAACGACCTTTAGCAAATCTTTTTTATTGAAAACAAAGGTACCTACATCACCATGGCATGAGTACATTTTGAGTATGTTAATACCCCTTTCAGCAAAAGCGGAGCAGACATACGCCACAACACCAGGAATCATCTCAGTACTAGTAGAACTTATTATTCTAACTTCTACTACATTTTTCATCTTAGGTTCTAAATCTAAGTTGTGATCAGTTATTACTTCTACTTTATCAATTCCAGTAATAAGATGAAAATGCTTAATATCTTTAAGCATTTCTCCATCTAAAGATTTCATCGTGTATACATTAACACCTGTCCTTATTTCTAATTTGCTATTTTTGAGAATCTCTATAATTTTTTTATCATCTTCTATTGATTTAATTTGTTTTTGATAACGTCTTATAGCCACAAGTATAGCATCGAAATTTTTAATACCAGTATCTTTTTGAATCTTTCTGGAGAGTGACGAAAAGTTGATTAAATCTTTTTTAAGCCCATAAATAATAAAGGGATGGTTTTTTATCCATCTAAATGTTTGTTCGGCAATTGAAGATTTTTCTGCCTCTTTTTTTATTTTCATGTTTAATATATGTCAAAAAAGTTTTAAATATGTTTAATTTTGAACATTAAATATTTAATTTTAAAACCCTAATATCAAGATGTGATATGGTGATTAGGAATGCAAAGGTATGTGATGTGCCAGAGATACATAAGCTTGTTAATTCATTTGCTGACAGAGGCGAGATGCTCCATCGCCCTTTTAGTGAAATTTATGAAAACTTGAGAGACTTTTTTGTAGTGCGAAAAGATGGCGAAATCATCGGTTGTTGTGCTCTTCACCTATTTTGGTCTGACCTTGCCGAAATAAGAGCTCTAGCAGTAAAGGAAAGATACCAGAACAATGGTTGGGGAAGTTCCTTAGTAAACGCATGTATTAAAGAAGCTAAAAGATTAAGTGTTACAAATATCTTCTGTCTTACTTATAAACCGGCATTCTTTAAAAGATTTGGTTTTAAAGTAATCGATAGAATGAAATTACCCAGAAAAATATGGGGTGAATGTCAACGATGCTACAAATTCCCAAATTGTAATGAAACGGCTATGATTTTAAGATTAACCAAGAATCCTGGTAAAAATAAAAGCTAACACTTAAAAGTTTATATTATATTAAACGCTTTTTTACCTTTAATATTTTTCTGTAAAGGGTCAAGAAGTCTGTAACCCTTCGTGATAGAGAATATTTCTTCAGAACAAGTTCTCTCCCATTTTTACCATATACTTCAGCTTTTTCCATATTTTCGATTAATTTTTTCAAGGCTTGAAATAGAGCAAAGGGTGAACGTGATTCTACAAGTAATCCTGTACGATTATGTTTTATTACTTCTGGTGCAGCACCCGATATAGCACCAACAACTGGTTTACCACTTGCCATACCCTCTACATAAACCAATCCAAATGGCTCACGAGAAGATGGCAAAACTACTATGTCCGAAAGAGAATATAGAGCAGGCATCATTGCTTGATCTATATTTTCGTCTGGTATTCTTATTTTATTCTCTACTTCCAAAACCTCTGCCATTTCCCATAATTTTTTCTTAGCTTCTTTGCTCTCTTTTGGCATAGCATCGTCCTCAACAGCTGTCAAAATTGCTATAAAATCCTTCTCTGTTGAAAGATGTGATAGTGCGTGAATCATCGTATCGAAATTTTTTCTCTCATCAATTTTACCATCTCTACCTACAAGCCTTGATGGCATGAGGATTATTCTTTTCTCTAGATCAAGTTTAAGCTCATCTATTAACCTTTCCCTCTCCCTTTCAGAATGAATCCCAGGTTTGAATTTCTCCACATCAACAAAATTTGGTATAGTTTTTATTTTTTCTGGAGGAACGCCAATCTCATAAACATGTTTTGCAACCCATCTGCTAACTGGAATTATATAATCCCAGTTAAAAATTTTTAACACAAACTCGTGTGCAGGCTTATCTGGTGGACAATGTTGATGAAGTAGAATGGGTATGCGTGTGCGAATTCTCACAGATTGTAAAATTCCAGCAATAGGTAGAGCACTTACGTAGATCATATGTGAATGTATTATATCTATTTTATTTCTCTCCAAATAATCTATAAAGTAGTTATAAAATTCTGTATCATCTGTATGGTAAGTTTCCCTACCTCTGTGGGATAATAATCTTGTTCTGGTAACGTGAATACCTTCCTCAACAGCTTCTTCTCTCCTTTTAGGATGTGAGCCTGTTAAAATATGAATGTTTATTTTATTTCCTACTAATTCTTTCGATAACTCATAAATTAAGGTCTCCATACCACCATAGTAAGGAAGATAAAATGGAGTTAACATGCATATGTTCAATCCTTCCAACTTTTTTGTAGAGGAACCAATGGGTTTAGGCATATTTTTTCACTTATATATTAGAGGGTAAATTTAAGTTTTTTCCATAATCTTCTCATTTAGAAATTAGGATTAGCGCTGGACTTAATTATGTGGTGCGCCTATATTATTCTTATAAACTCCTATAGTTTCTTTACGCTCCTTTCCAATAGAACTGACTAACTTTGCTTAATTTCCCTTCTTTACTAAATATTCTTAAATTCAACTATGAACAAAGTTTTAATTTTTGCCTTGATTTTTGGTATTCTTTTAGGTACTCTAACAGGCGTAATTATTTCCAAACTTTTTCCAGGCATGGCACCTTACTTCAAAAAAGAATTGCCGATTACAACTATGATTTTAATATTCCTCCTTAATTCCTTCCTTGCAACTTTGATATGTTATGGTGGAATCCTATTTTCCCTAGCTGAAGTAAGGGTATACAAATTCTCTATCTACAGAGCCCTAGATGTTGTATTTGACCCTCTCTACAATTTGTTAAGCAAAATTTCTGAGGATATGAAAAGACTTAAACCTATGTATAGAAGCTGTTATCTTTCCATTTCCTATTTTCCCATAGGTTGTATTTTTTTGTTTGCAGTAATTATCTCCACCTATTTTTCAATATTTCTAAGTATACTGGGGTTTTCCATTCTATCAACTTTACTCAAACTGTTACCGCACTTAACATTAGAAACGCTTGCATTTTTG
>JASEGN010000030.1:0-3665 GCA_030018055.1 Candidatus Aenigmatarchaeota archaeon
CTGAACTGACTTGGTTTTTTTAATTAACTCAGTATAGTGTCTTAGAATTTTTGCTACCTGATTTAATGAGATTGCCCCACTTAGACCCATCATAAGGTTTGCCTGGTCCTCCTCCTCTAAATGGGGAGCAACTTTTTTTACAAAATATCTAAACCTTTGTTTAGATAGATTTATTATATGCTCAATTTTTCTTACTATACCAAAAGGATCCAAGGAAACAGGCTCGATTACGAAGAATTCTAAAAAATTACTAATGGCTTGCCTTAATTCCTTTTTTGGCTTTTTTGATATTTTTTCAAGAACGATAGCTGCTGCTTTCTGAACTCTCCTTTCCATTAAAGCCGTGACAGCTTCTAACTTAAACAGGATTTGCCAATAGCTTACTTTATAGAAAAGAAAGGGTAGCATTAGAAATAGGGCCATCCATAATAGTATAATTCTCCAATCAAACTCTGGTGTAAACCATGGCATATTATAAATATTTAGTCTGTTAATAATTAAATGATTAGATGGGAATAAAAACGGTACTCATTTTAATCCTCTTCATAGCTCTTGGAATTTTTCTATTGACTACTGAAAGTGGAAAGAAATATTTAACATTTTTACAAGGAAAGTTGAAGGAGTTTACAGAAGCAGCGCCAGTAATTACACCCAGCAAAGCATTCATAACGTTATCGATACCACAAAAAGAATTGAAGGATAAAACATTTACCATAACAAACTCAACTTTTCTAGGTTATGGGATTTACAAAGAAATCTATGCTGAAAAGATGAGAATAGAAAAGAGAGGGGAAGTTGAGGTTAGTATCAACATAGAAAGGGGTAGAGTAACACTTAACTTCACAGATAAAGAGAAAAGCTTAAGGATTTTTGCCTTTAAAACAAAAAGTTTTAGGTTGGGCGATTTTCAACTAATTCCAGAAACACCAGTAGAAACATCTATTGTGATTGAACCAATTAATTTCACACTTTCAAATATTCAGGAAGAAAGTATAATCTTTGCTGGAATGAGTGGTGAGCTTAGAGGAACAAAAGGTACTGTAATAGTGCTCGATAACAAGAATGTTGAAATCCATCAATTCATTGGAGATTTAATATACGTTAACCAAACTGCTAGCCTAAGCGGCAGTATAACAAAAGCTTTAATAAATGGTAATGACATCACTAATATAGTGGTTTGATGTTTAGAAAGCTAATTGAAAGAATATTTCCAAAGAAGAAGGAAGAGGTTGAAATTGAAAAGGAAATTGAAGAGATACCTGAAGTAGTTCAAAAAGCTAAATTACAAGTAAGGATAGAGAATTTAACAGGAATAGCAGATGTAGATAGGATTGCACGTTTTATTAAGGATGGTGATGTCCTTTTTCTGAAAGTGAAAGAATTGCGGAGAAGAGATTTAGGTCAATTTCAAAATACCCTACAAAAAATGAAAAGGCTTTCTGTTCAGTTTGGATGGAATATAGCAGCTACAGAGGAAGGGTACGTTATAGCAACCCCATCAAACATAAAAATTGAAAAGTAGTAAATATTTGGAGGTGATTTTGTGTATAGGGAAAGAAAAATCTATAGTAGGCCGAATATAGCAATATTTATAGACGGTCCAAATCTTTTAAGAAAGGAATTTGCAATCGACCTTAGAGAAGTGAAGAAAAGAGCTGGTAAATATGGTCGTGTGATAATTGCAAAAGTTTTTCTAAATCAGTTTGCACCAGAAAAACTGATTGAAGCCATAATTAATGAGGGGTTTGAATCTGTAATAAGTTTAGCGAAGGGTGAGGAGGAAGAAACTGATATTGATGTTTCTTTAGCTATAGCTGCAATGGAGGCAGTTTTTACTAAAAATATTGATACGCTCGCAATTGCAACAAGGGATGCAGATTTCCTCCCATTAATTCAAAAGGCAAAGGAATATGGAAAACAGGTTATTGTTTTTGGTAGTGAACCTGGATTTTCCTCATCGCTACAGAATGCAGCAGATTATGTAGAGATGTTGTGACACTAAGGTTTAAAAACCTGAGCTTCTGAGTCGCCTGCTGAATTACTAATTAGCATCTTCATGTCCGAAGCCTCAGTTCTGGGTAGTGTCACGACTACCCCTGCCTTAGAGATATACCCTAAGGCTCGTTTTCCAATGTTTATAGCACCATTCCTATCTGCATTATCTTCTAAACCACAGCTTAAGCATTTGAATAAACCATTTCTTCTTTTGTAAAGAAATCTTCAAAATAAAGCTAACAATTTGGCAAGTAGAAATATTTCTAGTTTAAAGAAGGCCAAGAGCGGGAATTTCTGAGTAGAGCTCTTTCGAACCCGCGTTTCCCCGGCTCACACCTCTAGGGCTCCACAGGCCCTCATGTTAGACCAGCCTACACTATCTTGGCCATCGATAATTTAATTATTATATAATATTTTAAATTTTTAAAGCTAAAAATATGAGAAAATTAATACATCAATTAATTTTTTAACTTAAACTGCCCCTGGAATTAAATAGTATCCAGCTGCTTTCTCTCTGGTTATTTTTTTAACAACTTTCTTGTTAACCAGCCCTAAAATTAAATTGGCTACCTTGCCTTTTGGTAATCCCATTGTAGCCCTTGTGATCTGGTCAACAGTTTTAAGTGCATCTGATGAAGTTGCTTTCAATGTTTTCATAGCTTCTACAACCTTTTTTTCATCTTCTGTTAATTCTACCATATTTTATTATTAGTAAATTTGTAGTTTTTAAACTTTTTCGATTGATGCCGAGGATGGGATTTGAACCCATGACTTTTCCGCGATGACCTCTGCGTTTCTTATATCATCTTTATCAAAGCTCATAAAATAATATGAGCGCAGCTAAAGCTCTCACGATGTTCTAACCACTAAACTACCCCGGCCTATAATTAATATGTTAAAATAAACTAATTAATGAGGTAATTAAAAATGAATCTAATAATCTTCGGTCCTCCTGGTTCAGGGAAAGGGACTTATGCTTCTCGACTAGAGTCAAAATTGGGAATTAAGAGAATAGCTACTGGTGATATATTCCGTGATGAAATAAAGAAAAATACAGAACTAGGTAAAAAGGTAGTTAAATTTTATAATAGAGGCGAATTAGTACCTGATTACATTACCATAGAAGTTTTAAGAAAAGCCCTTGAAGAAATAGTCAAAAAAAATTTCATTCTAGACGGTTTTCCTCGTACGGTTGAGCAAGCAAAAGCTCTAGAAAAAATCGTGAAAATTGATGCGATAATAAATATTCTTGCACATGAAGAAATTTTAATAGAGAAAACTCAAGCAAGAAGAATCTGTAGCAACACTAAATGTGATGGTAATTATAATCTTGCCGATATAAGGAAAACTATTGACAATATAGAATATATTTTGCCTCCAATTTTGCCAAAAAAACCTGGGATCTGTGACAAATGCGGAAGTGAGCTTTATCAAAGAGCGGATGATGAAGATCTAGAGCTTATAAAAAGAAGATTAAGAGTTTATGAAGAACAATCTAAGCCTGTAATATTTTTCTACAAAGGAAAAGTGCGCTTTATCGATATCTACATGAATAGACCACCAGAACAAATAGTAGAAAGAATTTTACAGGAGTTAAAAAACATAGGTTTGCTACCTTAGTTTTTTACTTAAAATAAACAATTAATTTATGGCTAAACAAAAATATTTAG
>JASEGN010000030.1:3675-11209 GCA_030018055.1 Candidatus Aenigmatarchaeota archaeon
TGAAGAACCTACCTAATAATAACATAAGAAAGAAAATATATAAAGTTATCAGCTTTCATCCCCTCCCTCTCAGAAGGGGACTTCCCGCCTATAGAGTTAAAATAAACAATTAATTTATGGCTAAACAAAAATATTTAGTAATTAAATGAAATGTCCAAAATGTGGTTCAGAGGAAACTGAAGTTGTTGAAGGGGTATATCCAGTAAGTTGGGAATGTAAAAAATGTGGATTCGTTTTCAGTGTGCCAGAGTTTACCAATCATAGGTTCTAGTTTATTATTTCTTTTTATTGAGAAATAATCTTTATCGCAACTACGCATCGATAATACTTCTAGGCTTCATGACAAAGTTTAGAATTTCAATTGCAGGAGGTGGGATTTGAACCCACGAAGGCACTAAGCCATAGGCTCCTGAAGCCTACACCTTTAACCAGACTTGGCTACCCCTGCACTATTCATTTTATCAGAAAAATTAACATAGATTTTTTTATTTTTTAACAATTTAACCTAAATACTTTTTTGCAGAAATTCCTAAGAACCTTTCTATATCTATTTTCTCTACCTTTCTATAATCCTTTAAGTCCTTCAAATAAATCCAACTTTTCCAAGGAACGGCCTTCAGATAAACTCTTGCTCTAGCCCAAAACTTTCTTATTGTTTTGTTAAAAGTGCTTTCTAGATCCAATGGCAAATCTTCATCTCTTATCTCTTTAAAAATTTTGTTGAGCTTGGAGTCAATTACCATTAAGCCTGTATGGATAAACTGACCTTTGAGTTTAATCGCAGGTTTTTCCACAAATTTTTTAACTTTCTTAGCTGGGGATATGGAAACTACACCAAATTGACTTGGAAGGAATGTTGCACCTACAGCTGTTAAAAGATAATTTCTCCTTAATCCTTGGATATGGTACCTCATTAACTTAAGAATATCAAGGTTAATTATGTCCGATGAGTTCATCGAAACAATTGGCTTACTTTCATCCAGAAAACTATTTTCTAATCCAAACTTTATTATTCCAGCCCTTCCTAACCTTCTTTCTTTTGGTTCTACTAAGAGTTCAAAATCTATTGCAATTTTTCTTTTTAGATTTTTACAGTAAGCTTCGATAGCTTTTGGTTTATGCCAAGTAGTTATGAAAATTTTTTTAACACCAGCTGCTATCCAAGGTAGAATTACCCACTCTAACATTGGTCTAGGCTTCTTACCAACCGAAGTTAATGGTTTTGGGCGCTCACCATCAACAGGTTTCCACCTCTCTCCTAAACCACCTGCGTGAACTATTACTTGTGAAGTTAGTAAATAATCCTTTTCTCTCATCTTAATCAATAATTGAATTTTTTAATTATATAATTTTTACATCTAGCACAATTTTCCATTTTTTTGGGGCATATGGTAAAACTTCTTTATAAGAAATGATTTCAACTTTTCTACCAAACTTTAACGCTTTTTTTTCAATCATTTTTTTCGCCTGGTCGAATAATTTATTTTCCTTCCCCCAGTAATAGAAATGTAATATACCATCTTTCTTCAACGCTGGGATTGCTATATCTAAGTATCGGTATGCACCCTTGGGTAATGGCATAACTATTCGATCAAACTTTAGCTTTAATTTTGGTAGAACCTTTCTTACATCACCATGGAATAAAGATACTCTATCTAAAACTCTGTTAATCCTAACATTTTCTAAAGCATACTCATGTGCGTCTCGGTTAATTTCTATTCCATAAATTTTCGCAAGAGGCTGAGATTTAGCAATAGCGATGCAATAAGGAGCTATTCCAGAAAACATGACGAGAACACTTTCCTTGGCTTTGACTTGAGTAGCTATCCTTTGTCTTTCATAGGCCTCCCTAGGAGAAAAATAAACTTTTTGGGGATCTAGTTTCAGCACGTAACCATATTCTTTATGTAAAACCTCTGTATTTGGATTACCAGCAATTAGAGTGTATTTCCTTAATCTCAATCTACCTTTTCTTTCAGAAACTTTTTCAAGAACACTTTTAACGTTTTTATGTTTTCTCAGCAGAGCTTTTGCAACCTCTAATTTCTTTAATTTGAGATTTTCTGGAAACTCCACTATTGCTACGGCCTTTTCTCTTGACCCAACTACATCGAATGAGGATGGAATGAGTTCCTCTCCTTCACCAAACACTTTTTTAAATTTTGTCAATAGTTTCATAATAAACTTGTTATAAGATTGGTTTTAAACTACGTTCATTACCTTTCTTCCAAGAACGATAAGTTTCTCGTAATTTTTTTCTGATAATTTAGCTTTCAAGCCAAAATTCCCATAAATTTCCAACAATTCAAACCCAGTAAGCTTAAAAAATAGATCGAATTCATCGGGAAAGAGTATTCTCAATTTAGGTATTTTTCCTTTGATAATTGGTAATCTTTTTTTACCGATGAATCTCTCATACATAGACTTTTCCGAATAAGTGTTGTTTAAGGGATTTACCTTGAATTGAAGCCTAATTATCATCTTTTTGTCATTTCTTTTTACTGTCTCAACGTATTTTTTAAATTTTCCTTTAGCTATACTTTTCCATACAAAATCTAGCTCAATCATTACTAAACCATTTAATTTAAGTAGTTTATTAATTGAATTCAGGGTTGCGATAACATCATCATTATCAATTAAATACATGAAAGAACCCATGATGATTACAGCATCGAATTTTTCCCTTAATTTTACATTTTTCATGTCCATTTGGTAATATCGAATTTTTAAGTTTTGTTTTTCACTCTTATTTTTTGCATAATCTACCATAGGCTTTGATGAATCTACACCAACAACATCATAACCCATTTTTTTAAGACCTATGGAATGTCTTCCTGTACCACAAGCTATGTCTAAGATTTTCCTAATTCCAAATTTCTTAAAAATTTTATCTAAAAATTTCAATTCTTTTTTTGTTTGATTTGAAGGAAAATATAGCTCATCATACCATTCAACCATATTTTTAGAATATAAAACGTCTGTTGTCATATTTTCCTTTATTTAATTAATTGATTTGTTTATTAATTTGTAGAAAAATTTTTGGTGATAATTTTATATACTAGAAGATTACACTATTAAATTAGTTTTGAGAAAATGGATGAAAATTTAGACGATGCTATTAACCGTATAATTAACTACACAAATGATAACAATTGTAAAAAAATTGTAGAGAAAACCATTAGAAAATATCGCGAAATTGATGCAAAAATAGGGAGGAAAAACTCCCTTTCTGAGGAAGTTTATCAATCTTTATTATGGGTCGCCGAAACGACAAGGAGTTCTTCCTCCATAGAGGAGGCTGCTAAGTGTTTTTTGTTAGATGATGTAATTTCTATACCAAAAAAGTATAATGGAAATGTTTTATCAGAAGTTTTTGAGAATCTCACAACCGTAATTTCAGATACAGTTAGAGAAAACCAGGATTTAGAACGGGTGAAAAAATATGTCAATTGGGTGAGCAATGGTTGGATTTCAAAATTACTTCTTTTTGTATCTGAATTTCCTGGAAATGGGAATGTTAAAATTCAAAGCGATATTTTTTCGCTCATAGGTTCATTCAAAGACATAAGTGCTGCTGATTTAGATAAATTTAATGAATTTGCATTATATATAAATAGAAAAAGAAAATTAACGTTGGAGAAAAAGCTTGAGTTTTTGCTACTGCTTAAGAGCTTAATATATTCCAAGAAAGAAGAGTGTGTTAAAAAATTAGTAGAGGATGGGATTAAACCTCTCAAAAAGATAGTTGAAGACAATCTTGGCATCAAGCTTTCAAGTACTTTCTATACCTTAAATTGTGGTGCGAGATTTGTAAAAGATGTGAACAGGGACTCAAACATTCAATTCCTTTTGAGAAGATGTTCGGAATTTGGTAGTATAAAAAAATGGTTGTTTCAGGATGAGGTATCAAAAAATGTCATAAAAGAACTAGAATCTAAAGGTTTTGATGTGAATTTATATGTTGCGAGTGGGAAAATCATCTCCCAGAAAAAAACAAGTGGCGTGTTTTCAGAAAACTTAGCTGAGATTATGAGAAGGTTAGTTATAGAGGTTGTTGGCAGTAAAAGAAGTAATATTCTACCAAAAATAAGCATTCCCAGAAAACGTCCTGGAGGCATATTCAAGAGGATTAAAAATGATTACTTTTTAGCTTTAAATCAAGATAGGGAAGCCATAGGAAGAGTTCTCAAGACTTTGGAGGAATTAATAATAAAGGGGTTTGAAGGAAGAAAGATGCCGAGGTCTACATTGCAAATTTTAAACTACATAAAAAGCTTTCGATTGGTTCTTACCTATGGTGGTACTTTTACATACAAGGGTGCAAAAGTTACTGCAAGAGTATGGAAAAGAAAAATTCCAGATGACCTATATGACAGCCATGAAATATGTTGTTGTTGGTTCTTGCCTAGGGGGGAAATGAATGAAATTCCTTTATTTGTTATGGATCCAAAAACTACCATGCTCCAATTTTCCATCCAGGGTTTAACTAATCCAGTGTCAGTAGCTTTTTTTTATGCTGGAGCTGTAAACAAGGAACCAGCCTTGTTGGTAGATACATGGGAAGGTGGTCCTCTTGTATATAGTGCTTTGGGGCAGGAAAGGATGAAAGATTTTGTATTGGAAGCTATGAAAAAGTTTGCAAAAAAGGCTGGTGTAAAAAAATTATTGATATTTGCAAATCCAACCTATGGTCGAGCAAAGGAATTCATTAATTACTTAAAGGATAAAGGCCTTAGAGCAGAAAAAGTTCATTTCGAGGCAATTGATGTCGAAGATTCTGTTCTTAAAGCTTATTCGCAAGGAAACAAACATCACTCTACAGATGCTTTTCATTTAAATCCATTAAAGGGAGATATAGAAACTTTTGTCATCAATTTAGTGTAGGAATCAAAAATTTCTAATTATAATTATTTAAAACGGTAAATAATTTTATGAAAATATTTGTTTTAATTGTTCTAATAAGTTTAGCTTTAGGTGTAATTTTAGGTAATCTAATTGTTCCAAAAGTAGAAGTCCGAAAGATAGAAACATTGCCAAGTATTTCACCGGTTAATGTAACTTTGACTTATGAGGTACCGAGTTTAATAACTCTTAAAGTTCCGGCAATTGATAATCAAGGAAAGGGTGTAATGACAACATTAAAAGTTCAGGCAAGACCTGGAGAAGGGAGTGTTTTGGTCGACATTCGTCAACTGCTATTCTGGGTTGATACTCAACATTCTATCAGAATTGCTAAAGGGGTTGCAGAAGCCTTTACTGGTATCAACACTTCAAGTTTAGATCTTATCTATTCAATAGAAACAAATGCTTCTATAATTGGTGGTGAATCGGCTGGAGCAGCTATTACAATTGCAACCATCGCTGCAATTCAAAATAAAACTCTAAGAGAAGATGTAACAATTACAGGTACTGTTCAAGAGGATGGTTCCATAGGTGCTGTCGGTGCTGTTTTAGAAAAGGGGAAAGCAAGCAAGGAGGCTAAAGCAAAACTATTTTTAGTTCCAGTTGGCCAAGGAAAGTATAAAGAATATCAACCTGTAATAGAGTGCAAGGAGTATAGAATTGGTGGATTTTATCAGAAGATATGTACATCCGAATACAAGGTTGTAGAAGTTGACATAGGTAAGAATGTTGGAATAGAGGTTAAGGAAGTTAAAAATATTGAAGAAGCATTAAAGTATTTTATTGATTAAATGTTCTACAAAAATGAGCTAAAGGATATTGTAATTGCTGTTCTTGCTTTAACCTTTATTTTTTCTTTAGCTATTGGAGGTTATAATTTATCTTTGGTTCCAATTTTTCTTTTCATAGTTATAGTTTCATTCCTTTTTCATGAGCTGGCTCATAGGTTGGTTGCAACAAGATTCGGCTATTTAGCATTTTTTAAACTTTTTCCACAAGGGATATTATTTGGAATTTTGTTCGCAGTTTTTGGTTTTGTGCTTGTTGCTCCTGGTGCAGTTATGATTCATCCCAAAGGATCAATATTTTTCAAATCTAGGCAGAGCATGAAAAGAGAGTGGGGATTAATTGCGGCTGCTGGTCCTTTGGTGAACTTATTTTTTGCCTTCATATTTCTATTTTTTGGACCAATAACGAAACTCGCTGCACTAATAAATGCTTGGTTAGCCTTCTTTAATCTTTTACCTATACCACCACTTGATGGAAGCAAAGTGATGTTTTGGAAATGGCAGGTTTGGATTTTATTAATTGCAATTGCTGGAATATTACTTTATCTTCAATGGATTTAATTGATGTTTTAGTATTTCTATTGGTGTATAGGCGGATTATGTGGTAGTTGTAACGGCAGATTTTCACTTGCACTCCCTCTATAGCCGTGCAACGAGTAAACAGATGAATCTTGAAGGATTAAGCAGAGGTGCAAAAATTAAAGGATTAAACTTAATTGGAACTGGAGATTTTACATTTCCAAAATGGTTCCAGGAGCTAAAGAAAAAACTTGAGTTAGTTGAGGGGAGTAATTTATTTAAGTATAGGGATGTTTGGTTTACGTTAACAAGTGAAGTGGCAACTTATTTTAACTTTAAGGGGATGACAAAGAGGGTGCATCATGTAATTCATGCACCATCTTTTGAAGTAGTAGAACAAATAAATGAAAGATTATCAAAATTTGGTGATTTAAGTGCGGATGGTAGACCAATTTTAAACATGAGTGCACCTGAGCTTGTTGAAATTCTTATGGAAATAAGCAAAGATATTTTAGTTTATCCCGCGCACGCATGGACACCCTGGATGTCTTGCCTAGGTAGTAAATCAGGTTTTGATTCTGTTGAAGAATGCTATCAGGATCAAGTGAAACATATCTTCGCTTTAGAAACTGGGATGAGCAGCGACCCTGCAATGAACTGGAGATTAAGCTCTCTAGATAAATTTACTTTAGTTAGCAACTCAGATTCTCATAGCCCTTGGGCTTGGAGATTAGGAAGAGAAGCAAATGTTTTTAATCTAAAAGAAATTAGTTACCAGGAAATCATAAGTGCAATTAAAAGGAAAGATAAATCAAGATTTTTGTACACAATCGAGACCTCTCCCTTTTATGGAAAATACCACTATACAGGACACCGTAATTGTGGCATAAATCTACATCCGAGGGATGCTATTAGATTAAATAACATCTGTCCAAAATGTGGAAGAAAGCTAACCATAGGAGTGTTGCAACGTGTTGAGGAATTAGCTGACAGACCAGAAGAATTTATTCCAAAGGATGCCATCTCCTTCAAAACTTTATTGCCATTATATGAGATAATTTCATTCGCTTGGGGAACTGGAGAACTTTACTCAAGGAAAGTCTGGCAAGAGCACGATAAACTAGTAGAAAAATTTGGAAATGAACTAAATGTTCTGCTAAATGTTTCAAAGGAAGAATTGCTAAAAGTAACAAATGAGAAAATTGCCGATGCTATAATTAGAGTTAGGGAAGGGAGAGTTAATTACATAAGTGGTTACGACGGCATATACGGAAAAGTTGTATTTGATGAAAAATTTGAACTGAAAAAAGAAAAATTTCAGTTTC
>JASEGN010000031.1 GCA_030018055.1 Candidatus Aenigmatarchaeota archaeon
TCCGAGAAACCCAGAGTTAACGAATACCACACCTTTTAAGGTGTGTGTAGTTTATAATATAATAGCAAGAATACTTCAAGCTTTAGCTTGAAGATGAATTGCATGCTTTTTTCTAATAGTCAGTAAAAAATAAACTAGGAGAGTTGATGCTACTCTCCTTGAAAGAAGAACTTATCTAGTGTTAAGTAGGTTCTTCTTCCTTATAAAGCTAAAGGAGGTGTTTTGATGGAGCTACAGTCATTTAGCCATAGCTATGGACAACTAGCCTACCATGTTGTCCTTGTAACTAAATATAGAAGGCAAGTACTTAGTAAAGATAAGCACGATGTAGTAAAGCTTATCTTTAACGAGATAGCAATAAAACATGCGATGAAGCTGCATGCCATAGAAGTTCTAGAAGAACATGTACACATCTTCATAACCATACCACCAACTCTGTGCTTGAGCAAAGCCATGCAGCTCCTAAAAGGAATATCATCAAGAATCCTATTCAAAGCCTTCCCAGAAATTAAACAAAAGCTCTGGGGAGGTCATCTCTGGAGCAAAGGAAAATTCTTTCGTTCTGTTGGCTCAGTAACAGCAGAAGCAATCCAACACTACATCCGAGAAACCCAGAGTTAACGAATACCACACCTTTTAAGGTGTGTGTAGTTTATTTAGGCTACCTCTCACGCCCTAAACACGATTTTGTCAAAAAAATAAGAAAAATAACAGGTTTTGATAGCGATAAAACAAAAAACATACTCTCTTTATTGGTGGAAGATGGTTCATCGCTTGAGAACATAAAAGATGAACCTCGCATACTCTGGAGGAAGCCGATACTGGAAACCAAAGATCATTATCATGTAAACGTATACTCTCTCCTATCACCATTTCTCTTTTACCAATCGATGGCTAATGAGATTTTTGAAGAGGAAAGCTATAAGCATGAATTCTTCCGAGATGTTGGAAGATTTTTCGAAAGTGAATTCGATAATGTGATGAAAGGAAAAGTAGATGTGCTAATTCCTAAAAGTGAGATTCACAAACCTGGGGTAAGTAAATTCAGGGATCTTGAAGAACTTTTTAATAAAATTTATGAGATTAGAAAAAAGGTTGGGATTGACGCTCCAATAACAAAAACAGATCTTGCAGATAGATTTATTCTGGATGGAAATACCTTGTGGGCTTGTGAAATTAAGGCTCACTTTCCTTCTAACCTATCGAAGGACGAAAATCTAATTAAAAGAATTGTAGAGTATAGAGCATACTGTGAAGAGATGTTGATAAAGAGCGAATTTATTTTACAACATCCTGATTTTGTTGCGGGGGAAATTATCGGCGAGAACATAGATATTTTAAAATGTGAAGTAAAGCCACTGATAATAAGTAGATACTATGAGCCTGCTAGGATGCCTGAATACAAAGCAAAGGCTTCACTAGTAGAAGCTGGAGTAGAGAGCTGGCAAAGACCGTGGAATCTAGTTGAATGTTTAGAACGATGGTTAGAAATAGAAGCTAAGCATGCTAGCATACGTAAAATAAATTCAACTCCTATAATATCATTCGCAGATGTAGTTTCTGGAGATTATAAAAAAGAGCTTTTAAAATATTAATTGTTTATACCATTAATTTTCTATGTGATAAAAGCAATTATTTTTGATTTGGATAATACTCTAATAGACTTCATGAAAATGAAAAGGCTAAGCTGCGAGGCTGCCATTGAAGCAATGATTTCTGCTGGGTTAGAAGTAGAAAAGGAAAAAGGGTTAAAAATTTTATTTCAACTCTATTCAAAATATGGATTAGAGTATCAAAAAATATTTCAAGTTTTTCTCAAAAAAATTTTAGGAAGAATAGATTATGGGATAATGGCTTCTGGTATAGTAGCGTATAGAAGAGTAAAAGAGGTCATGCTTTACCCATATCCAAACGTTGTTTCTACGCTGAATGAATTGAAGAAAAAATATAGGTTGGCAATTCTCTCAGATGCACCAAAAATTCAAGCATGGATAAGATTAGCTGCCATGCAAATACAGGATAAATTCGACCTAGTAATAACCTATGATGAAACAAGAGCTAAAAAACCAAATCTGAAACCCTTCCTATATATTTTAAAAAAATTAAAATTGAACCCTGAAGAATGCTTAATAGTAGGTGATTCTTTAAAAAGAGATGTAGCTCCTGCTAAAAAACTTGGATTTAAAACTGTTTTTGCTAAGTATGGAAGTGAAAAAGAAAAAGCAAAAATAAAGCCAAATTATATTATAAATGATATTAAAGATTTGTTAAGATTTATGTAGAGTCGATTAAACATGCTCGGTAAAAAGAACATAAAATGCCCAAAATGCAAGAAACCAATACCATATGGAACGTTAAAGGCAAGAGAGGGCAAATGTCCACATTGTGGTTATGTTATAGCTGGTTCTTTGAACAAATTTGTAAAATAATACAAAAGCAGAAAAAATTACAATTTTTAATCTCCTGTTGCTTAATCTATTAAGTAAGAAATGATAGAAAAAATAGGTTTGGTTATAATAACAACACTACTCCCATTTATAGAGTTAAGGGGTAGCATTCCTTTAGCTTTATCCTTGGGTCTTAACCCAATTTTAACTTTGGTGTTAACGGTTCTTGTTAATTCTCTGCTCTTCTTCCCGATATTTTTTGGATTAAAGGCATTTTATGATGTGCTTCTTTCGAAAATAAAATTTTCAAATGGAATTATTGAAAGAGTAAGGAGAAGGGGCTCACCCTACGTTGAAAAATATGGACTGATAGGACTAGCGATTTTTGTTGCTATTCCAGCCCCATTTACAGGTGTGTATTCTGGTACGATCCTTGGTTGGTTACTAAACTTAGAATGGAAAAAGGCATTTCTTGCCGTAGCTTTTGGTGCATTTGTAGCTGGATTAACAGTTTTGGGTGCATCTTTGGGGTTATTCGCTTCCCTTGCTTTAATTTTAAAATAATATTTTTATAATATCTTTCAATAATTATGGCAAAAGGATTCCTAAATCTGAAGCGTTCTTTTAGAGGGGAAAGAGACCCCATCAGAGGTTATAAGGGTTCAAAGCCTTGGTCGGGTAAAGCTTATAGCATTAAACAACAAACTCTCGAAGAAATCAATCAAGAAATAAGAAATATAGAAAAATATTTCATGAGAACTCGTGATTTAGGTGGAGCTTTAACTCAACTAGATAATTTATACAAAGAAAGAGGATACAAATTGGATAATGAAGATAAAGATTTAAAGTTACCTGGTGGTATAAGGCTGCACGAAGCTCAGGAAATTTATGAGAGAGCTAAACTAAAATTGGAAAAACTTGCAAAGGTTAAATGATAAAAGAATATAAAGGTATGTTGATAGTTGAAAGAGAAGAGTGTCTTTTAGGGTTTAGTTTGAAACAGAAAGAAAAATTTGAGTGGTTCATAAATGATTTAAATACTAGTATAGAAAATGTAACAAAAAGAAAAGAAGAAATAACTTCTATACTTAAAAAATATAACCTACCTATTCCAAACATAATAGAAACTTGTGTGGATATGAAAAACGAAAGGTACGGGCTACAATGTTATGGCTATGGAGGTGGTTATGGAACTAGCATGTGTAGAGGTTGTATTTATAAAGACAAGGATTTGATAGAAAGGAAAATAAAAGGTTTACAAGAACTTTCTAAAATCTTAAGTATTGCTTGACGTCATTATTCGCTTCATTTATTTACCCTAAACTTCATAATAGTCTCTTGTACATATGTGGTATGTTTAAATTTTTTCTGATTAATTTAGATTAGAATGACATTGAAATATTTTGCAATTCCTTTCAAAGCCACTTGTGAAGTATGTGGTGACTCGAGAGTAAATATTTCTCGCCATCTAAAGGTTTGCTGTGATTGTGCCAAAGAAGGCTCTGCTAAAGCAATGAAGTTAATTTATGAGGCTCATGCTAAATCAAGGGCAAAATTTGGTTTGCCTGCAGCACCGCCTAAAGATCCGAATGGCTTAGAATGTAGAAGATGTGGAAATGAATGCCAAATATCAGAAGACGAGAAGGGATATTGCGGTTTGGCTGAAAATAGAGATGGAAATTTTGTAAGGCTAGCAACACCAAAAATAGGAATAGTTCGTGCATACTATGATCCACATCCAACCAATTGTACAGCAGCTTGGACATGTGCGGGTGGTAGTGAACATGGGTACCCAACCTATTCTGTTTCAAAGGGTGCTGAACATGGATATTACAATCTAGCTGTGTTCTATGGTTCCTGCACATATGATTGCTTATTTTGCCAAAATCCACAGTGGAGGAAGATGACACAAGAGCTTAAACCGATCATGAGTGCTGAAGAGCTGGCCAGTAAAGTAAACGAAAGAACAACTTGCATATGTTATTTTGGTGGTGACCCAAGTTCACAAATAGCTCATGCTATTGAAACAGCCAAAATAGCTAGGGAGAGGAAGAAAGAGTTAAACAAGCAAGGGAGATGTGAAGATATTTTAAGAATTTGTTTGGAAACTAATGGAAATATGAAAGAAAGCTGGCTAGATGAAATTGCTGAGATAAGTTTAGCCTCAGGAGGTGGAATAAAGTTTGATTTGAAAGCTTGGAATGAAAATTTACATGTAGCTTTAAGCGGTGCGAGCAATAAACAAAGTCTTGAAAACATAAGGAGAATTGGAAAGTACCATAAAGAGAGACCAGAAGTCCCATTCATAAGAGCTAGCACGTTGTTAGTCCCTGGTTATGTTGATACAGAAGAAGTCAAAAATATAGCAAGCTATCTTGCAGAAATTGATCCTACAATACCATACTCACTTTTAGCATTCATGCCCCAATTTGAAATGAGTGACTTGCCTCCAACCTCCAGAAAACTTGCATACAAATGTAAAGAGATGGCTGAAAAAGCAGGCTTAGAAAGAGTCATAATAGGAAATAAATGGTCTCTTGTGTAAAATAAGATGAGAAATGAAACGATTATTATGCCTTTACTCAACTCCCAAGCTAGAATTAGAAAATTTTTCGATTATGCCTCATTTATTTATGATTTGATAAATCCTCATATATACACCAAAGAGATGTTAGAAACTTTAAAGAATGAAATAGAAGGAAGCAAAATATTAGATGTGGGTGTTGGAACAGGTTACACAACAATGGAATATGAAAATACTTTGGGTGTTGATCTATCTGAAAAAATGATTCACAAAGCTAAAGCAAAAGGTTATAAGGGTTCCTTATTGGTAGGCGATGTCATGCAACAATCATTTGAGCCGGAAACTTTTGATACTATCATTTCTGCGGGTTCTTTCTATTATTTTTCTTCTCCGCTAGTTGTGCTAAAGACCTTTCATTCGTGGTTAAGAGATGATGGGATATTCTTGTGCATCACTCCAAATAAAAAAATATTAAAACCGCTGGTTAACGTGTACAGCAAACCAGAACTAGAAGCTATGTTTGAGTCTAGTAATTTTAAGCTAGAAAAAATAGTGGAGCTTGGGCGAAAATCGATTAAGTATGCATATCTATCAAAGGCTAGAAAAGCTAAGCTAGATGTTGGGTGAAAAGTGAGAAAAATGCTGAAAAACATGAAGCTTTAAAACTATTTAATGAATTTGAGATGTAAAATTTTTTGATATGAAATTGATATGAAAAACAAAACTAAAACTAGAATCAGCAGGCTAATGAGTTATCTATTAAGGCATAATCCTAGAGATTTGGAAATGTCAAAAGATGGATTTGTTAATCTTTACGCTTTAATAGAAAAAGTAAAGGAACGCTACGATTGGGTTGACAAAGAATATATAAAGAAAATAGTAAAGGAAGATGAAAAAGGAAGATACGAGATAGTTAATGATAGAATTAGAGCTAGGTATGGCCATACGATTGATGTTTCAATTCATTTGCCTTTAGCTGAGGTCAGCAAACTTTACCACGGAACAACCCAACAAGCAGCCAAAGAAATTTTAGCACAAGGCTTAAAACGAATGGAAAGGGAAAAAGTTCATTTATCTCAAAGTATTCAAGATGCTATTAAAGTAGGGAAAAGAAAAACAGGTGAACCAACAATTTTAGTGATTGACGTTGAGCAAGCGATAAAAGAGGGTACAAAGATAGAAAAAGCTTCTGAAAAGGTTTACGTTGCTGACTATATTCCAAAAAAATTCATTTCAAATTTAAAGAAAAAGTGATCTTATGGAAAACCTTTACACAGATGAAGTTAGAGAAGCTGCAGAAGTTCTTCGCTACTTGCTTAATCATAAGTTTCAAAGGAAAAACATAAAAAATATTTTGCGATTTATTCAAGGCCCATACAACCTTAATGCTGATCAAATACATTTACTGGATAGAGCTGTATACTCTGATAAGGAATCTGAAGCTAGGAGTAAAAAATTAATAAATGTAAAAGAAATAAGAAGCAGCACTTTAGGTATAGATGGCTATAACGTTTTGGTAACGCTAGAGTCTGCTCTTGAAGGAAAACCTTTGGTTCAAGCGGATGATGGATTGATTAGAGATATAGCTGGAAAGAGTAGCAGATACAGACCAAGTGAGACAACTTATAAAGCTCTCAATCTTATATTTAGCACGTTAAAAGCTTATCCCCCAAGAGAAACTTTGTTTTTGTTTGATGAGAGAATAGGGATGAGTGTTGAATTTGCCAAATCCGTTAGGGGCATGCTAAATGAATATGGATTGTGTGGTGATGCAAGCGTAGCCAACTACCCTGATGAAGAAATATTGGAATATGAAATAATAGCTACCAGCGATTCTACACCCATAGATAAAGCTAAGAAAGTTTTTGATCTTGCCGGCTATTTAATAAAAGAAGAGCTAAAATGTAAGTTAATTAGATTAAGATAAAGATAGCTCTATGTAAATTGCATGAGCCAAGAGTTGATTAAAAGCACTGCTGAATTAAAAACCATAGCCGAATTGTTGAGTGAAGAGGTAAAAAATGATGAAGATAGAATTGTTTCTAGATACACAAGAGTTATTCACGATCTTTCTGTTTTTCATGACGGTAAGGAATCGAAGCATGTTTATGCTCAATCAAACCTTAACAAAGAGCTAATAGAAAAAGGAATATACACTCAAACAGAAATTGAAGATCTTTGCCAAGCTAATTTAAAAAAGATTCAGGTTGCTAGAGATTTAAAAGAACATAGATTTCATTTTAAATCCAAAGGGATTTCATTGCCAGCTGAAGAAGCTGTCTATGAAGAAAAAATTCCAACAGAAGTTGATATGTATGATAACGAGTTTAAACAATTTACCAAAGAGCATGCAGATACAAAAATTACTCGTTCCTTAAGAGTTGAACAAAAGGTGATAGTGAATTCAAAAGGTGGAAAAGTTGTGCAAACTATTCCCATCTTTGGTATCTTCTACCACCAAGGCTACAATCCAATCCCATTAAAAAGAAACTTAGGCGTAGTTTGTACCTCAGCTCAAGATGTTAGGAATCTAACCAAGTTAATCAAGCGCATGGTTGATCCAACACCAACCAAAAGGATCAACAATTCAGCCTCATTCAGTGAAGCTTTTCATGAATTATTCCAACTTTATCCTTTGAAATGCGGTAGCTTAGAAGAAGCTGGAATGCCATCAGCAGGACTTTTTGATGTATGCACATTAGGTGGAACTTTTATTCACGAAATATTTGGACATCACTTTGAAGAACCACTCAGAACATTGGAATTTGGAGATGTCGCTACGTTCAAGTATGATCAAGCAACTCAAAACAAAACCATAATCTTAAAAGACGATCCAACCCAAATAGTGGAAGGGTTTAGAGTTCAAGGATTTACGTATGTTGATGCTTATGGAAGGAGAAGAGAACCTAGAACGTTAATTGAAGGGGGAAAGGTTAAAGGATTTTTGGGAAGTGAGTACGTTGATTCTGAAAATCTGAAAAGATATTTAGGCTTAGATAAGAGCGAATTCGTTGGAAATGCTGTGCAAAGCGATGGTTTATTTCCCCAACCTGCAGCCAGCTGTACGGTAATTGATGGAAGTGCTGAGGATGTTGATTTGGAGGGAAAGCTTTTACTAAACCCTTCCTATGGGACTACCAATCGTCAGGATAAAACCTATTCATTAACTGCTTTTGAAAGCTATGTGATCAAAAATGGAAAAGCTCAAAGGTTAATTCCATTACAAGTAACAGGAGGTATTAATCAAGCACTTGCAAACTTACATTTGTTAGCTGACACCAATTATCAAAGTGGTGTATGCAACAAACCTGAACCACTTTATGCTCAAAGAGAAACTGAAGTTTTAGTTTCTCAGTTCACCAAAAGTCAATTATGGGCAGCCCAACAAGTGTATCCTTTACCTCTATCCGATAGGCACTTAAAAATTTTAACAAAACGCTAGCGTGATAGTAAATGTACAAACACAGAGTGATTTTGAGCACTGATATAGGTTCAGATGTAGATGATGCGTTAGCACTTTGGTATTGTATAAAACATCCACAGATTAAATTGGAAGCTGTAGTCACGGTTTATGGAAAGGTCAATCTCAGAGCAAAAATAGCCCAGAGAATGTTAGATTTAGCTGGGTATGATGCAAAAGTTGCACCTGGTTTTTCATATACAAGAACTAAAGGTAAAGAAATATGGCATACCGGAGTTGAAGGTTATGGGATCTTAAGCAAAGAGGAAATTGAAAAGAGTGAAAAAGACGCTACAGATATCGCAGTAGGAGTAGGTATTCTGTATAAAGAAATATTGGAAAATCCGAAAGAAATAGACTTGATATCTATTGGACCTTTAACTAATATAGCTGCTCATGTGCATACCAAAGTTATTGAAAATATAAAACATTTGTACCTGATGGGTGGAGCAATTAAATACCCTCACGAGCTAAATGAAAATAACCTTTATGAACATCACCCTTTGCCAGAACCTGAACACAATATAAGATGTGATCCAGATGCAGCAAGAGATGTTTTTGATTCTAGTTTACCAATAACCTTGGTTCCGCTAGACATAACAAGAAAAGTACTCCTAGATGAAGCTGATATTAACTTAATGAGAGCACGAAATACAGAATTAAGCAACGCAGTTGTATCCATGCTAGATTACTGGCTCGATTATCGTTCACAACAAGAAAGGAAAAAGATAACCTCAACTGCTTTAAACGATCCACTTGCAGTTGGGGTAATGCTAAATCCTGATATAGTAAAAATGAAAAAAGCAAAAATTAAGGTTGATACCGAAGGTAGAACCTTGGTCGAGAGTAAAGAAGGAAATGTCAATGTTTGTTATGACGTGAATGTTCAAGCATTTAAAGAAGATTTTTTATCTAAAGTATTAAGATAGTTCCGGTCTTTTTCTTATAATCAAAGCTACTTTCTAATCCTATGGAAAATATCCAAATCCTTCTAATTTTTTTGGCAAAATTTCCAAATTTTCTATTATCTCCTACTACACCGAAATTCCTCCTCACCCTCATCCAAAATTAAGTTTAATACTTTTTTTATTGGTTGATAATCTGATGACTTAGGATCTAAACTCTGTTCAAAATACGCTTCAATTGAGCTTCTCACAAAACCTTTTTTAAAAAGCTCATATGCTTCAAAAAAATAGGGTTGCAGGTCTTCCTTTACATTTTCTTTTCCATACCCTGACCGAAACAGCTCAACCATCATAGGTTGTTTTTTAACATAATTTCTTACACCATCCAAGATGCTAGATATCCTAGCAGCTAGAAATTTTTCTTTCCATTCCTCCTCCATTCATCCATCACTTAATTTGGCTAAATTTTAAATCATGACGAAATATTAGTTGTCCTTGCTCAAAACTAAACTTTCCATAAAGAGGAGCTTTAGGATATAAGCTATTACCTACTTTTTCAGAATTCTTTTCTATAGCACGAACATATAGGATACGTTCTCTGTCAGATAATCCATAATCTGTGATAATTTCTTTGTCATCCCACTTTACAACAAAAGATTTAATTTCTTCATTAGGACGCAACTCAATCCTAATTATTGGAGAATATTCCTCTTTCCTTAATTTATATTTTCTCCAGTAATGAGTACGCTTGCAAATGTATGGAGACTCAGGATCTTTTTCAACTAAACCTTTCTCTATAGCTTTAGTTATCCTAGCTAATTCTGGTGGTAGGTTAATTTTATCTTCTACCAATTGAACAAGAAACTCCAGGGGATATTGTTTAATTTTTTTGATTAATCTTGTCTCGGGTAACTGGTCATGTTTTTCCTTTCTTAGATAAAGTGGTTTATCTCTTACATCTTCCTTTTCCAAAAAAATCACATCCAAAACATAAGCTTCACAAGGACTGTGGCTTGCTCTTAGTGTAATTCTGAATTTATCTTCCAGCAGACGTCTTCCCCTCGCTACCTCAAGCCCTTCAGGATGAAGTACTTCAGCATCGAAAATGAAGTAATTGAGTGGATAGCTTTTTAACTCCTCTACAATCTCTGGAAAATTCCTAGTTATATCTATACACATCTGATCTCTTGATTTAGTCTGATCTCTACCTATAATTTTAATTTCATCCCATTTGTAAAGCAAAGTACGCATCCCATCTAACTTAGGCTCATGATAGCCAGAAAGAAACTTGCCCCATTCTCTTCGCTCACAGAGCATTACGTCTCTAATTTCAGGAAACATATAGCTTATTTGGTTTTATATCCTTTATCTGTCTTGATGAGCTGGTTGTAGCCTTCCTCTAAATCTGTTAAAATAATTTTAGCTACACTTTCCGAAGACTTACTTTCTTTAACAATAACATCTAAAGAAACTCCTTCTTGATATTGTCCTTGAAGCCTTTCTATCAATAAATAAAGTTCTTTATGTTTTTCTGACGCACTTCTTAGTTCTTCTGGAAGCTCTATTTCCACCTCAGCTTGACCAAAT
>JASEGN010000032.1 GCA_030018055.1 Candidatus Aenigmatarchaeota archaeon
TTTGCTAACCCCAGAAACCAGCCTCCATAAGGTGTAGAGAGAATTTGCTTGCCCATAATCCGCCTAAACTGATCAACTATTGAGGCTGGCTTTATCCAGGCTTCGGCAGTAAAATCACCAGGAAATTCAAATATACTTTTGTCTCCAACATCAACATAATCATCCACTCCATCAAAACTCAAAGCTTTGCCATACTTTCCCTCAACCCAATCCGGAGATCTTGAGTAAGTATAGGTTATATTATACTCGAAGTTCAAAACCATGCTTCCTGTGGATAGACATTTGATTCTTCCGCCAGGATAATCAATTTCATAATCGGTATCCTTAGCAAAGGAATTCGTCATATTTGTTACGGTTTCTGATCCAGAATTAATTTCAGGATGAGCCAAAGTAAGCCAGGTATCCAGAGCGGTGCAGTTAAAGGTCTCGTTTGTTTGAGTTGCATCCGATGGAAAGCTTCCATCATTACCTCCATAAAAAATTCCATTGTTAGCGTAGCTAGTTGCATCAGTTACTTTGGTAGGATCTGGTAATATAACATTAGGTAAAGGGGAACCATCATCCAAGCTTGCTATAAACCTAGTATTTCCATAAAGCTTACCATCGTTATTTTTACCAGAGTAATCTAGTACCATAGAACCATCATCTCCTAGGTGAGCACTGAAAACTAAGCCTTCGGTAATAGTTAGCTTAGGGTCAATAGCTACTTGATAATTAGTTAGCTCCATGCTATGAGTATTATCTATGACTACTCCTTTTCTTTGAGTCCAGGCTTCATCTAGCCATAGCCTAGGAACTTGAAATTCTTCCTTCCAGAGCTTGCCTGTGTTGGTATAGTAGCTAAACAGATGTTTTCCATGAGCAAGGGTTTCATTAAGCTGAAGCTTAATATATCCTCCACTTGTTTTATTTAAGATCTCAAGCTCTCTAAAATCAACATAAAAACTAGTTATGGTATATTCTTGAGGAACCTTGTACATGCTAGCTATGGCTACTTCATTACCACTAACATAATCAAGCTTAGGGTACTCGAAGGCAAGCTTTATTACCTTTTCAGCCTCAGCCTCAGTAGGCTTTGCTACTAGCCTCATTAATTCTTGACCCCAAATAAAAACAATGCTACTAGTAGCAACAACCATAGCTATGAGCAAGATAACAGCAACCATAGGGCTTATTGCTTTTTTCATAATAATTATTTGTTTTTTTTTTTTTGCTAATAAATTTATATATTTGCAGTTCCTATATTTTAAGATTAAAAATAAACTAACCATATGATAGTCGGACTTGTTGGGAAGCCATCAAGTGGCAAAAGTTCTACGTTCAAAGCAGCAACTCTCATAGATGTAAAAATTACAGGTATCCCATTCTGTACAATTGAACCGAACGTTGGTATAGGCTATGTAATAATTGATTGTGTATGTAAGGAATTTAAAGTTACCTGTAACCCAAGAACTGGAGTGTGCAAAAATGGCAAAAGGTATGTTCCAGTTAAACTCATAGATGTTGGTGGACTAATTCCAGGATCTCATTTAGGGAAGGGGATCGGAAACAAATTTTTAGATGACCTTAGACAAGCATCAGTACTAATTCAAACAGTTGATTGCTCAGGATTAACGGATTCTGAAGGAAAACCAACTCATGGCTATGATCCAAACACTGAAATTAAATTCCTGGAGGATGAAATAGACCTATGGTTTGCAGGAGTGATAAAAAGAGCATTACAAAAATTTGAAAGAAGAGCGGTAGCTTCGAAGGCAGATTTGGTCAAGGTCCTTCTGGAACAATTGAGTGGGCTTGAAATAAGTAAAAGTTGTATTGAACTTGCATTGGAAAAAGCTTCTATAACCGATGTTGAAAATTTTGCGAAAGTTCTAAGAAAAATATCCAAACCAATTTTAATAGCAGCTAACAAAATTGACCTGAAAGAAGCACAAGAAAATTTTGAAAAATTGAAAGGAAAATATGAGTACATAGTCCCAACTAGTGCTGAAGCTGAGATAGCCCTAAAAAAAGCCGGTGAAAAAGGCTTAATAGAATATTTGCCTGGTAATGATTTTGAAATTACAGGTGAAGTTAGCGAAGAACAAAGGAAAGCTCTAGAGTTTATAAAAGGGCAAATTATAGGGAAATATGGCTCAACTGGAGTACAAGATTGTTTAAACAAAGCTGTGTTTAATTTGTTAAAATTTATAGCAGTTTATCCTGTCGCTGATGTCAATAAATTGAGTGATAAAGATGGAAATGTTTTACCAGATGTGTTTTTAGTTCCTCAAGAAACTACTGTTAGGGAATTAGCATACAAAATACATACTGAGATTGGAGAAAAGTTTATCTGTGGTATTGATGCTAGAACAAAGCAAAAATTATCTGCTGCCCATAAGTTAAAGCACGGAGATGTTGTAGAGATAGCATTTAAAAAATAATTAGACTTCTGTATGAAAGTAAGTATTTTAGGTCCAACGAATATGGAAAAATTCTGTATGTTGATAGGGAAATCTATCGATGAAATAGAATCTCTCGCGAAAACCATTGGAAAAGTTCTCGCTCAAGCTAACTATCAAGTTGTTATGGTGTTTAATTATTCTGGAATATTGAGGATGATAGGGGAGTCTTATAAGGAAAATGGCGGAAAACTTGAAATGCTTTATACAGAAAACAATTACGATTGGGGAACAGATGTTTACATGAAATATCTGGAGGAAGCAAACATTAAAACAAAAACGGATTGTTGGCACGATTTGTTATTAAGTTTGGTCAAGGACGTAGATTTAGTAATTTGTGCTGGCTTGTCATCCGGAGTATTAGTAGAATTAGGATACATGAAATGGAATTATCAACATAACAGAGGTGGGCCAAAAGCGCTGATTGGAATCGAAGAACTTTTAAGAAATAAAGAATTTCCTCCAGAGCTTTCTTTTAACTTAAATAAATTCATGATTATCTCATCCATCAAAAACTTCCAGAAGTACTTGAAAGGTTTAAGCAATAAGATTTAAAAATAAGTTTTACTTACCTAAATAAACTTAATGGAAGAAAAAGCAGAAATAGGGATAATTGGTGGGACTGGAGTATACGAATTCTTAAAGGATAGCAAAGAAATAAAAGTCTATACACCATTCGGAGAACCATCTGACTTGATAGGCATTGGGATTTTTAAAGGCAGAAAGATAGCCTTCATTCCTAGGCATGGAAAAGGACATAGAATTCCTCCAAACAAGATAAATTCCCGTGCTAATATTTGGGCGTTTAAAGAGCTTGGTGTAAAAAGAATAGTTGCACCAGCTGCAGTTGGTAGTCTTCGAGAAAATATAAAGCCAGGAGATATAGTGATACCAAATCAATTTATCGACAGAACTTATAGGGTTAGCAGCTTTTATGAAGGTGGGAAAGTTTGTCACATATCTACTGCAGATCCATTTTGTCCCCAACTAATTGATGTTGTTAGTAAGACTTGCAAAGAGTTAAATTTTCCTTTTCATACTCCAGCTACCTATGTATGTGTAGAAGGCCCAAGGTTTTCCACCAGAGCTGAATCTAAGCTATATAGGGAATGGGGAGCTGATATAATCGGTATGACTCTTCTGCCAGAATGTGTTCTAGCAAGAGAGGCTGAGATTTGTTATGTTTGTATCGGTACTGTGACTGATTACGATGTTTGGGCAGAAAAGCCAGTTAGCACAGAAGAAGTTATAAGGACCTTAAAGGAAAATATTAACAAGACAAGAAAGCTGCTAGAAGAATTACTTCCAAAGATACCATTGGAAAGAAATTGCAAATGTAAAGATGCTTTAAAGGACGCTTTTATTTAAGTTTCACATAGCTCTACAAAAGAAAATTTATCCGAATCAAATAATCCCTTATCTGATAGCTTGAGATGGGGAATAACCAATAAAGCCATGAAAGAAAGCGTTAGGAATGGATTTTTCATTCTACATCCATGCTTTCGGCATAATGCAAGCATATCTTTCATCTTCTTGTAAATTTTTCTTTGATCTATTCCCATCAGACCAGCAACTTCTAGTTTCATTTGAATAGTTTTGCTAGGAGTCGTTACAACAATTCCTCCTTTGAGTTTAATCAAGCTATTTATTGCTTTCACTAGAAGCCTATCGTTACTTCCAACACTAATAATATTATGACTATCATGTGCAATTGTCTGAGCTATGGCACAATCTTTTAGACCAAAACCTTTAATAAAAGCTACAGCTGGATTAGCTTTCAAGTAACGATTATAAACAACAAGTTTTTGCACTTCCTTGAACTTATTAGCGGGTAAAACTAGCTTGTCAGTGAGCAATTGATTATCATATGCTTGAATAGCTTTAACTTTGGAACCAGGAGAAATGTTAACAGCTAATTGTTCCTCAGTTAATAATGAAGCATTAAACTTGTTCATTCGTTTAATTTTTCTTACCTTCTTAAACTTTATTTTTCCATCCTTTGCCACAAGCCTACCATCAATGTAAACTTCCTTTACCTGAAAATTCTTTAAATTATCCATAACGACAAGATGTGTAGGTTTGCCTACTTCCAGTGAACCAAAAGGAAGGTCGTAATGTGAAGCTGGATTAATGGTAACCATTTTGATTGCTTCAATGGAATTTTTACCAAGCTGAACAGCTTTTCTTAGCAAACTATCCACGTGCCCATTTTCCATAAGTTCAACGCAATCTCTATCATCACAAACAAAGGCAAAGGCATTTTTTAATTTAATTAATTTCTCCATGTTTTTTGCAGAAGACCCTTCACGTATCATTACCTTCATCCCTAGCCTTTGTTTTTCTTCAGCTTCCTCCAGCAAAGTACACTCGTGATCAGTTGATATCCCTGCTTTAATATATTTTTTCAAACCCTTTCCTGTTAAAAGTGGTGCATGGCCGTCTATTGGTTTGTTGTACTTCTTAGCTATTTCAATTTTTTTCATAACTTCTGGAATTTCATTTATTACGCCAGGAAAATTCATCATCTCACCAAGGGCAACTATTTCTTTCCGTTTCATTAACATCTCTACTTCTTTCGGAGAAATTACAGCACCAGAAGTTTCAAAGGTTGTAGCTGGAACACAAGAAGGACAAGTAAAAAATATTTTTAATGGCACTTTTTTGCTATCTTCAATCATAAATTCAATCCCTTTTACACCCAACACATTTGCAATTTCATGTGGATCCGAGATTACAGCAACTGTACCATGAGGAATCACAACTTCAGCAAATTTTGAAGGTGTTAGCATAGAACTTTCGATATGTATATGTGCATCTATAAAACCAGGAGCAATATAATTATTGTATTTTCTGTTATTCCTCTCTATCTTAACGATTTTTTCATTAAAATGAACTACACCAGAATAAACCTGATTTTTTATAACATCAACGATGTTACCCTCTAACTTCTTCATGTAATAAAAATATGAAAACTAATGAAATTTTTTTGCTACAATTAAAGCTCCGAGCAGACCAGTATCTTCACCAAGGGGAGTTATTCTTATTTCAGGTATTTTGTTAATAGCATATTTCCGTACATATTTTTTTATTGGTTGTAGTACTAACCTAGGGTTGTTTAATGCGATACTTCCACCAACTGTTATCAATTCTGGATCAAAGAGATTTATCATGTTCGCAAATCCTATAGCATTAAGTCTCCCTATTTCATCAACAATTCTCATCGAAATTTTGTCGTCTTTCTTCGCACACTCAAAAAGTAATTCAGAAGTTAATTCATTAAGCCCTTTTGAAAGTTTAAAAAGTAAACTATTCTCGACCCTTATCTTCTTGCTTAGAAATCTAATGAAATTTGGTATGTTGGCTCCTGAGCAGTATGCTTCCCAACATCCGTAATTTCCACAACCACATCTCAACCTTCTTTCAAAATCTATTATGGTGTGCCCTATGTGGACAGCATTCCCATCCTTCCCCAAGAGCAAGTTACCATCAACTATTGCTCCACCTCCAATCCCAGTACTTAGAGTAACATAAACTAAGTTGTTAACACTCTTCCCAGCACCAAAATATTTTTCTGCTAACACGGCAGCATGACAATCATTGATGAGATGTACATGAGTTTTAAACTTTTTTTCTAAAGGTTTGACCAACTTTAACTTTTTAAATGGAAGATTAGGAGGAATTATACTACCTTCCTCTAAGTTGAAAGGTCCTATGGAAGCAATTCCAACTGCCGATGGACTTGTTTTATATTTTTTAAGCAAGTATTCACTTAACCTCACTACTTGAGTAATCACACGTGATGATTTTTTTGCTGTAGGTTCTGATACTTTTTCTAAAATTTTGTTCTGACCAATTCCAACCCTTAGGTTAGTTGCTCCCAGGTCGATAGCTATGTACATTTTACTTACCATAAACAAATTTTTTGAATCTTTTTATACTTGGAGTTTCTTCAGGATTCACTTTATTTTCAACGGCAAGAAAGTATGAAACGAAATCGGTAAACCAAATTAGATAAAGAATTCTTTCTAGCTTCGTTCTTCCCTTGGCAAAAATTTCAATTATGGTTGCATTTTTCCCACTATTTTTGAAAAATTCGATTAGCTTTTTTATTTCTTCCCTTTCAGCTGGCTCATCTCTTAAAAATATTAAAGAAAATTTTTCATCTAAATTTACAAATCCTTCAATGTCATTGTGTGCAGCCTCTGGTATGGCTTCCCATCTTGCTAAGACTTTTGAATTTTCGTTTAGCTGAGTTTTAAATCTTCTTGCAACTGAAGGATAAATACTATAAATTACGGGAAAAGTTCCTTTTATCTTCCTTGCAATAACCTTTGCATCTTCTTCTGGATTGCAGCTAATCGTGATTTTATCAAGTTTAACAAAATCCAAAGCTCTTAAAACGCTTATTAATGAAAAAAGTAAATAGCTTATGGCAACCCTAGGAAGAATACCACCTTTAATTTGAGCAAAAGGTAATTTTTTTCTTCTAAATATTTTAATTAATTCACCATTAGAAGAAATTCCAACTAACTTACATTTTCTCTTTATACCAGCTTTTACTTGCTCTAGAGTTTCTTTAGTATTTCCAGAATAGCTTACACAAATTAGCAGAGTTTTCTCATCAACAAATGCTGGTAATTCGTAACTTCTACAAACAAAAATTGGAATTTTCAATTTGTCGCTAAGCCAATCCTCAATAATATCCCCCGCTATTGCAGAACCACCCATACCACTAATAACAATTTTATTTGCGTTGTGATACTCTTTTGGAAGTTTAATTTTTTGTTTTAAGGTTTCTTCACATGTTCTTGGAAAATTTCTTATAGTTTCAAGCACACTAATATTTAGAATTATCAAAAAATATTAATGAAATTTTTAAATGAATAGTAACATAATGGAAAATTGAGTTAGGTTATTGGGTAGATGGAAGAGAGATAGATGGTTATTGTTAGAAAAGCAAAAATTAGCGATGCTGAGGAGATTAAAACATTAATTGATTTTTATGCTAAACAAAATATCATGTTGCCGAGGTCAATTTATGACATCTTTGAAAATATAAGAGAATTTTCTGTTGCCACAATAAATAAAAACATCGTAGGTTGTTGTGCCCTACATATTTTTGGAAAGGAATATTCTCTGGAAAATAAAAGGGAAGAGTTTGTCTTAGCTGAGATAAGATCGTTGGCGGCGAAGGAAGAATGGCGAAATCAAGGAATAGGTACAAAGTTAGTCAAATATTGTCTTGAGGAAGGGAAAAGGATAGGGGTAACTGCAACATTCACCTTAACTGTTAAAGAAAATACAGGATTTTTTAAGAGATTAGGGTTCAAAGAAATTGAAAAGACACTGTTACCTCAAAAAATTTGGAGAGATTGTATCAGATGCCCAAAGTTCCCATCAGAATGTAATGAAATTGCTCTTATTAAATATAAATGAAAAATTTTATAAAAAATGATTTTAGCTTTTTCGTTTTTAATCAATGTTTGCTTTAAAGCTTAGATTTTCAAATTAAAGTAAATAAAACTTTTCTTTAAAGATTAAGATTTAAATAGATTAAATTCATTCCTATTAAGAGGAGTTATAGAATGGTAAAAATAGCTGTTGTTGGTTACGGAAATGTTGGAAAGGGTGTAATAAAAGCTATAACTACCTCTGAAGATATGGGACTCGTCGGTATTGTGACAAAAAGACCAGGCATTGTTAGAGAAGAAGTTGATTATGTTCCTGTCGTTGATGATATGAATAAACTTGGTAATGTAGATGTTGCTATTCTATGTGGTAGCTCAGAACATGTGCGTGAAGAAGCAAAGAAAATTGTTTCTAAATATAAAGTTAACACAATCGACAGTTTTGATATACATTTACAAATATTTGATTATAAAAAAGAATTGAGCAAATTATGTGAGGAATGTGGTACTACTTCAATAATATCTGCTGGCTGGGATCCTGGAATTAATTCTGTTGTAAGAGTACTTTTTGATTATTCGATTCCTTTTGTAGAAACAGAAACAAAGTTTGGCCCTGGCATGAGCATGGGGCACAGTACAGCAGTTAGAGAAATCTCTGGTGTATTAGATGCCGTTTCAATAACCATACCGACAGACAAAAAAGGTGTTCACAGAAGAGAAGTTTATGTTGCAACAAGCGAAGAGGCTGACCAAAGCTTAATTAAAGAGACAATTTTAGGGCATGAGAAATTTAGAAGTGATGAGACTTATGTGAATTTTGAGCCTTTAGAAAGAATAAGAAAAAGAAGGCTTGATATGCAACATAGTGGACATATTTACAGAACTAATGAAGAACTTGGTCAAAAGTTAGAGTATCATGTAGCTATGCGGTCAAATCCTCAATTTACTGGACAGATAATGGTTGCAGCTGCGAGAGCATCTCTAAAAATGCCTCCAGGGGCATATACATTAGTTGAAGTGCCACCAATCTATTTTTCAGAAAAGTCTGTTGAAGGCACTTGGTTTAATGGGAAGTTAGTATGTGGTGGGAAATTTCAGGTCATCTAGAAACTAAAAATAATGAGTTGTATATTGGTGGTATGTCCACTTTGGATTTAGCTAAGGAATTTGGAACTCCACTCTATGTTTACAATGTTAATAGAATTTTAGATAATTACAGAAGGTTCCGAGATATTATTTCTAAGTACACTGATAAAGAAGTTAGAGTTCATTATGCGATGAAAGCCAATTCAAATCCAGGAATTTTAAGGTATCTAAATGCAGAGGGGAGTTGGATAGATGCAGTTTCTCCTGAAGAAGCTGAACTAGCAATAAATGCTGGATTTCCTGCTAGTAAGATAATGTTTACTGGGACGAGCGTTAGCAATAAAGATATGAGAAGAATTTTAGACCATCCTGGTATTATGATGAATATCGATTCATCATCTCAACTAAAAAGATTGAAAGAACTATTATCAGAATACAGTATTACAAGCATGGACATATCATTTAGAATAGATCCAGGAGTGACTGGAGCAGGTGGGCATTGGAGAACAATAACAGCTGGTAAAGAATCACATGGCATTCCGATAAAATTTGGTATTCCTGAAGATGAAGTTCTGGAAACTTATAAGAAAGCTGTAGAAGATGGTTTTAACCCAGTTGGGATACACATGCATATCGGTTCTCAGTGGCTAAGTGATGAAGAGGTAAAAGAATATTTATTTGCTGTTGATAGTCTTTTAGGTAAAGCTCAAGATGTTGTAAAACTACTTGGTTGTAATCTAGAGTTTGTGGATTTTGGTGGTGGTCCTGGTATACCTTATAAAGAAGAGCAGAATGAATTTCCATTGGATTGGTACGCTAAAGAAACATGCAAAAGAGTTGCTGAATCAGGATTAAATTTTAAAGCACTTCTTTTTGAACCTGGAAGATACGTGGTTGGTGATTCTTCTTTATTACTAACAGAAGTGAATACAATAAAGAAAAGGTATGGTGATTTGATTGTTGGTGTAAATTCTGGTTTTAATCATTTAATTAGACCAGTGTTATATGGTGCATACCATGAAATTATAAATTGCAATAAAGTCGATGAACTCTCTAATACTGAAGTTACGGTTGTTGGAAATCTTTGTCAAACTGGTGATGTTCTAGCGACCAAAAGAAAAATGCCTATGCTGGAAGAGGGAGATATACTGGCCTTCCATAATGCAGGAGCTTATGGTTATACTATGGCCTCCAGATACAACTTAAGAGAATTACCGAAAGAAATTTTGATTAGAGAGGGTAAAATAATTAATTAAATAGTGGTTCTCAAGATAAAAAATTTGCGAGGGTAATGATTTTGAATAACCTAGCTAATTTTTCTTAATTCTTCCTTTAGTTTTATAATTTTTTTACTTATTTTTGCTCTGTAGAAATCCTACTAGTAAAATAAAAAATTTCCTTAGGTCAACATCTAGGTTGTGGATGATTGCTAAAAGTTTCATTTCCTTAAGTTGGTTAAACCATTTTCTGGAGGTAAGGTAGCTTCCATATTTTCTTTTGATTGCTGAGAAGGTTGTTTCATTCTTCCATCTCTGGTTGTAATCTTTCTTGGTAATTCTTCTGTTCCATGCTCTTTGTAAGTTGTTAAACTCTCGATGCTTTAGCAGGGGTCTTATTCCAAGCTTTCTTAGAGCTAGTCTTAGCCTACTATCATCGTAACCACAATCTCCTGCTAGCAACCTTAGCCTATGCTTCTTAGCAAGCCTAGGTAGCAAGAGCCTGAGGATCTT
>JASEGN010000033.1 GCA_030018055.1 Candidatus Aenigmatarchaeota archaeon
TCAAACAACTTTTATTGAGTTTAATGAAAAAAATTTAGATTGAGAATACGCAATAAAAGTTTATTCAGATTCTGGCAACTTGTAAAGTTAGCACATCCTGAAAAGAAAATGAAATTGGACCTCATTATTCAACAAAGACTTAAGAAAGGACTTCTTAATGTTTAAGCATTTACATTTGAAAATATCAGTCTGAATAGAAATTTAAAAAATCCTAAAAACCACAGCAAGTAAAAAAATTGTAAAAAACAATAATTTTGAGAGAAATATTGAATGTAAAGTTAACTTCACTTTAGATCTGAATCTAACTCTCTTTAAAACTCCTTCCGTTCAACATACATTGAAATTTAAAAAATAAACCTAATTTATGGAAATTTTGAAATTATTACCTCTCGGCAACATTTCAAAAGAAATCCTTGAACTTGTGGCTAATGTATTGAAAGAGACTTACAATTTAAAAGTTGAAACAATCACGAGTATAGCTATACCAGAAAAATCTTATAATCCTTCTCGTGGCCAATACCTCGCGGAAAAAATTCTCGATTTCCTAAAGAAAAAATTCAGCTTAAAAATTTTTGCTATTACTAACGTTGATTTATATGCGAAAGGTTTAAATTTCATTTTTGGACAGGCTGAGCTAGGTGGTCAAGTGGCGATAATTTCTACTCATAGATTAAATCCTGAATTTTACAGTTTATCTCCGAATAGAAAGCTATTTTTTGAAAGAATAGAAAAGGAGGCTGTGCATGAAGTTGGACATGTGCTTGGTCTATCTCACTGTAACAATAAAAATTGTGTAATGTGCTTTAGTAATTCTATTTTAGAAGTTGATAGGAAATTGAAAAAACCATGTAAAAAATGCAGGTTAAAATTAACCTAAAATTAAGTATAATATATGGTAGAAAAGACTTTTGAAGGTCAGTTGATTGAGAATAGAGTGATAATTTGGGATAAAGATAGTGCTATCCTTTACGATGAATCTGGATATGGCAAACCTCAACCAGAAGAGGATCCCAATAGGCTAGAGCTGGAATTAGTGGAAGCAGCATACCTTGTAGAAAAGGGAAAATTGAAAGTTTTTGTGAAGGAAAATGAAAAAAAGAAAAAATTAAATTTCCAAGATTTAATAGAGATTGGAGAAAAACAAATTAACCAGTTCCATCCTCAATTTGTTGTTTATAGTGATTTGAGAGATAGAGGATACTTGGTAAAGACTGGCTTTATTTTTGGTGCCCATTTCAGATTATATGAAAGAGGTGTGAAATTAAAAAGAGGTCCTAAGGCTCCTCATGAACACACAAAGGCAATTGTTCATTGTGTTCCTGAAGAGTCAGCCTTTTCTCTGCCAGAGATGTCTAGGGCGGTAAGACTTGCACATAATATAAGAGCGACGTTCTGGTGGGCAGTGGTTGATAAAGAAAATAAAGTTACATTTTATGAAATCAAGCGTCTGACACCCTAGTTCGGTACAAAATAGTCCTTTTTACATTTTTGAGTTTACATCCTCATCCATAGTCCAAAAATTTCTTGGTCCTAAAATTTAATTGAAAAAATCAACATATTCTTATGAGAACTTCAGAATATCAAGGAATAACCTGTAGAAGTAAAAATCATAATTTTCACGAGAACAATGGTTGCGATAACATTAGCACCTTTCCCGGGAATTTATCTAAGGCTTTTCTAGGGTGAGTAATTGGGAAGAATAAAAACTTCCTTTATTAAAAATGTTGCCCAAGAGCTTTTCGAAAGATATGGCAATGAGTTCACAACTAATTTTGGAAAGAATAAAGAATTAATTGAAAAAATATGTGAGATAAAATCTAAAAGATTAAGAAATATGATTGCTGGTTATATTACTTCTTTAAAGAAAAGGGAAAAATCTTAGCTATTCGTATCTTAACGCTTCTACTTGTTGTAGCCTAGAGCTTTCCTCGCTGGAAAATATACTCTTAATCACTTAGTTAAACTTTTAATGTTTAAAAACTAATAGAAAATAGAGAAACATGCAAGGACAAGTGAGAATAGACGAATTTGTTTTCGTGCTACTAGCTGGTATAGTGCTGATACTAATTTTCATATTTGCTTGGGGAATTCCTCCTGCAGAAGAAAAAGCACCTCCTGTTCCACCACCAGTAATTGGTGAAGTACCCATACGTGCAGTCTACGAGCCTGGAGTAGTTGAGATTAAGTATGCTTTGGGTTTAGATATCCTCACATCAAAAGAGAATGTCGAAGTTGCTGCAGGACTATTTACTTCTGAGGAAATCAGCCTTGTTGCAACATTAACCGAGGGAAAATTAGCAGAGGTTACAGACGCATTTGTTGTTATAATAGTAGAATCAACAAATAAACTGAAGCCTCTAATAATAACTGTAAACGAAAAAGAGATATACAGAGATATACCTGAGCCAGGAACTTTACTAATTCCAGTTGGAAAAGACCTTTTGAAATTAAAGAATATCGTAACAATAAAAACAGAATTCCCAGGTATACTAAAATTTTGGCAAACAAGTAAGTATAGGCTAGAGGAAGCTAAGTTTGGAGTAAACATCTTTGGCCCAGCATTCAAAGACTATGAGTTTTCACTTGAAAAATATGTCATAAAATATTTTAAATATGGTAGATTAGAATACGATGTTGTTGATAGGATTAAGGAAAAAAATTTAATAGTAAAAATTAATGATCAGCAGTTGTTAAAGGGGGTTCAGCTAATTGGAAGTTATGAAAGGTCCTTTGGTCCAGCATATGTGAAAGAAGGGAAGAATGTCCTTTCATTCTCAGCTGAGCCTGGTGCAGAATATAAACTAAAAAACATAGTCTTAACGATAGTTTATGAAAGACGTTAATGGGGGATGCAGTAAGTAGCTAAACATGTAAAATCCCTTATACCAGTTGCCGCGCCCAAAATACCAACTACAAGCTTAATATAATTTTTTAACTCTTTTTCTTTACATAGCCTGTCCAGAGCAATTAAAATAACCACAATAACAAAAAGTTTTACAAATACAAAGGAGAATGGACCAAAAGCTGAAATCAGGATGCTTGGAAGCCAATGTTGCTCCCCATAACCAAAAAAATGGATTGCAGTAGAAGTCGTAGTTGCATCAAAAAGTTGAACTAGAGAAACTGCCCTATTTTCTTTACTCCACCTGACAACCTTAAACAGAATTATCCAAGGAAAAAATAGGATCGAAACCAGTACTATACCATAGAAATTCACAGTTTTAACAAAAGTTAAGAAAGCCAGAGGAAATATGGCTAATAAAATACCAACAAGAAATAGTGGTTTAAAGAAGAGCAGCTTGAATCTTTTTTGAAGAAAGAGAGATAGGAGCAATGTTACTATAAGTAAAGAGAAGATAAAAAAATATATCCATGGGGTCATTAAGATTGGTGAGATAAAAAATCCAAGGTCTCTAAGCACCCTTAACAAACCTCCTAAAACTACATATGGAGCTATGGCAATAGCAAATCTTTTGTCAAATGAAATTTTTAGCTTTCTTATTACTTTGAAAATTACATAGAGAAAAATTAGCAAAACAGCCGAGTAAATTATAGTTTCAGTTAAGGTATATCCAAGCGATTGAAGTCCATAAGGGTTGAAAATTCTTTCTGGCAACATATATTTAAATCTCTAAATCTAAAAATAAGTATGAGGTTAGAATTGATCTTGGGCTTAGTTGTTGTAGCAGTATTTTTAGCTGGTTGCGTTCAGTTACCTGGGGTAGGACCTGCAGGAATTGCAAGTGGTGTTGTAGTTAAAAGTTTTTCTGTAGTTAGTCCAGAGATATATTCTGGAGATGATGCGTACTTTAGTTTTACAATAGAAAATATAGGGGAAGCTGATGCAAAGAATGTTAAGGTTAAGCTTTTTGGTTTAGGCACAGATTGGACTATACCAGAAAAAACGATATCTGTAGGAGATTTAACAAGAAGTTCTCCTGCAGAAAAGATTCCCGGTGGTGTTGCATACGATGAATTTAAAGCTACATCTCCTAGTGGCTTAAAAGTTGATAATACATACACAGCTAGTATACGAGTTACCTATGGGTATACTACAAGTGCTAGTGGTAAAATAAAACTCTACTCGAAAGACTATCTAAATACATTGCCAATCGAAGAAAGCAGAAAAATTAGAACAACTTCTGGAATAGAATCTTTTGTGGCAACAAAAGGGCCAATCCAAGTTTCATTAGCTGGATTACCAAGACCATTAGAATATGCACCAGGAGGTAAAGGAAGTATAACGCTTGTCATAGAAAACGTAGGTCAGGGAGGAAATTATTGGGCTAGTGAAGGCGATAGGAAAATTGTGATAACTACCTTCACAGTTTATAATACAAACTGCGTACCTAAAGATCCAATAGTAACACTACCTAGAGTTGGTAGTAAAATGATTAGATGTGAATTTACATTACCTAAGGTGGAACAATTTACAACATTACCAGTAACAATTGAATTAAGTTATAACTATTTTGTGGATGCGAGCACAAGTATAAAAGTTTTGAAAGTTCCATACTAAAATAATTGAGTCAAAATTTAACGAATTTTTAAAATATAAACTCTGTACACCAATTCAAATACCCTTTAACTATGGGCCTGAGCGGAATTGAACCACTATTTTTACCAATCTCAATTTTTTTGTGAGGGTAACGTCCTACCGTTAGACTACAGGCCCGTAAAAAAATATTGTTTAATAAAATAATATTTGTAAATATGCCCTGGTAGCTCAATGGTAGAGCAATCGCCTTGTATAATCTAAGGAGAGCGATAGGTTGCGAGTTCGACTCTCGCCCAGGGCTCAAAAATATGAAAGTTGCAATTTGTTCAAGGATTAAAGGAGAAGAGCTAAGGGAGACCATCCTTAAACATGGATTTAAGGTCGTTAATAGAGAGCCAGAATTTGTTTTATCTTATGGTGGTGATGGAACTATCTTATTCAGTGAAAGAAAATATCCCTCTGTACCAAAACTAGCTATCAAAGATGTGAAAACATCAAAGATTTGTCGAAGATGTGATATAAAATCTACTGATATCAGAGATGTTCTAAAAAAGGTTAAGTTGAAAAAATATAAGCTTCTCGAAGAAATGAAGCTTGAGGCTGATTTTAAAAATAAAAAAATTTTAGCTTTAAATGAAATCCAAATTCATAACAAACTACCAACAAGAGCTATAAGATTTTCTCTTCAAGTTAATGGAAAAATGTTTAAAAAATTGGTAGGAGATGGTGTAATAGTTGCTACACCCTTTGGCTCAGCAGCATATTATTCTTCAGTGGGAGGAAAACAGTTTAAAAGCGGAATAGGCATAGGATTCAATAACCTGTACCTTAGAAAAATTAAAAGTTTTGTTGTGCCCGAAAACTCAAAAATAGAAGTTATGATTGGAAGAGGGCCAGCCTTGTTACTTGCTGATAATTATGAAAAATTTGTTGAATTAAAAAATGGAGATATAGTTAAAATTAAAAAAGCCAAGGAAAAGGCGAAGTTTATTTTAGTCGATTAATAAAATTAAAATGATTGAATGGAGTTTGAAAGAGTTGTAAAGAATAGACATTCCATAAGAGCATTTCAACCTAAAGAAGTAGAGGAAGAGAAAATTAAAAAGATATTGGAATTAACTAATCTTGCACCTTCGGCTGGAAATTTGCAGGGCTACGAGATATTTTTGGTTAAGGATGAGAAGAAAAAAATTGCTTTAGCCGACGCTGCCCTAGGACAAGACTTTATTGCCGAAGCACCTATAGTTCCTGTATTCTGTGCAAATCCAGCTAGGTCAGCTTCAAGATATGCAAGTAGAGGTAGAGATTTATACTCTATTCAAGATGCAACAATTGCTTGTAGTTTTGCTATGCTTGCAGCTACTTCCTTGGGATTAAGCTCTTGCTGGGTAGGTGCTTTCGATGAGGAAGAAGTTAAAAGGGTTTTGGACATAAAACATCTTAAACCAGTAGCTATATTACCAATAGGTTATCCAGCTGAAAAGCCATATGCAACTGGAAGGAGAAGTTTAAAAGATTTAGTTCATGAAATATAAATTCAAAAAGTGAAATCATGGAACTAAGAGTTATCAAAAAGGATGAAAAAGAGCTATTACTTGAAACAAGAGGAGAAACTGTAACTTTGACAAATTTACTTAGAGATGAGCTTTGGAATAGAAGTAATGTTATTGAAGCTGCCCAGATAAAGGAACATCCTTATTTAGCTGAACCAAAAATATTTTTAAAGGTTAGCTCAGGTTCACCACAGAAAACTTTAGAGTTGGTTGCAAAAAAATTAGGGAAAAGGGCTAGACAATTTAAGGAATTGTTCAAGGCTGCAGTCAAATAACAATGCGCCAGACGGGATTCGAACCCGTGTACCGAGCGTCTTTGACTATCTTTGGGAAGTTCACGATAGCTTCTCGTGTCCTACCAGGCTAGACTACTGGCGCTCAATAATCCTTATTCAAATATCAATTAAAAAATATAATAAACTATTGTGAGTTTATGGCTATAAGACCTGGAAGAACTACAAGAAGAATAGAAAGACCTTATACTAGAGTTTCAAAGAAGGTTCCTAGAAAAAGCTATGTTGTTGGAGTGCCATTTCCAAAAATACATCAATTTGAGATGGGAACAAAGGGTGAATATAATTTATCTTTATATGTCATAGCTAAACAGGATGTGCAAATAAGGGATAATGCGCTAGAGGCTGCAAGAGTGGTTGCACATAAGTTTTTAACTAAAACACTTGGAAAAAACTACTTTTTCAAAATTTTAGCCTTTCCACACCACGTAATTAGAGCAAAACCAATCGCAACTGGAGCTGGAGCTGATAGATACTCTCAGGGTATGAGATTAGCATTTGGAAAGCCCACAGGAGTTGCGGTACAAGTATGGAGAGGTCAAAGGCTAATGCTCCTGCAGATAAGCGGAGAAAACTTGAGAGTTGGTAAAGAAGCCCTAAAAAAGGCTGGATTAAAACTCCCAACACCTATCGAAATTCGTGCAGAGAAAATTTAGAAAAATTTATTCTATAACTACTAATTCATTTTCTTCTTTAAGCAACTTTTCAATAGTAGTAATTTTATTTTCTAATGAACTTATTTTTTCTGAGAGATTTTTCAATTTAGAATTTGGGATCGATAATCGCACTGAGGGTTCACCTCTTTCAATACCTCTTCTAGAAAGTCTAAGTTTACCTTTTACGTAGTTGGATGTAAACTCAATAATTCTTCTGCTTGCTAGACAGTTTGGGTTGAATTCCACTACTGGTTTTCTGACTGAAAGCGCTAACAGAACATGATTATCATAAGGAACCTGCCCAACTACAGGTGTTTGAGTTAAAAATTCTATTGCTTTGGGAGACAATTCATGTCTAACTCTCCCAGCCATATTTATTAAAAATCCTGTTCTTTTTCCATCCATGATATTATCAAGCTTTTGTAGTTCATCGATTTCCTCTATGAATGGTTTAGTAACAAACACAACTTCTCTTGTGGTATCGAGTAAATTTATAGTTTCCTTAGTAAGTGGAGAGTCAAAAATTATATAATCAGAATTAGATGACAAATCATCAACAATTTCCAAAATTTTTTCAGATGGGGTTTTTTTGAAATCCATAGGGTTCCATGATCCTATTAGATATTTTATTCCACTAAACTCTCTTAAGGCTAGATCAAACTCAATTTTTCTATTGACAATATCCACAAGTGTATAAGGATTGGCAAAAAAATTGGTATCATAGCCCAAGGCTGGAATATGTGCTTCAGTATCTACAAGCACAACTCTATTCCCAAGTTTTTTTAAACCAGAGGCTATATTTAAAGCTAGAGTTGTTTTTCCTGTCCCACCTCTTCCTGCCGTTACCAATAATATTTTTGCCATATTATTACTTATTAGTAATACTTTAAAAAGCTATCATCTATCACTTATTATATTTTTATAGGTTAATTTACAAATGCTTTCAGGCCCTTTACTCTTTTACCTAGAAGCTCTTCCTGTGTTACTCCCAAGACCGTCAAAACTCTCAAAGCAGCTGGAATAATTTGATGAGTTATGTAGTAATCTTCGTCTATAGACTTTAATTCAACATCCTCAACTGGCTCTGCTCTCTCACTAATGCTCCCTTTCCCTTTTGTTATCACAAACATTATAACCATTCCAGCACCAATAGGTCTACCTCTTTCCCTCATTTTTTTAGCAGCTATAACATGAGGTCCAACCGCTTTATACTCTTCCAAGGGTCTTGTCAGCTGCTCATAAATTGTTAGGCTTTTTAAGTCAACCTTATGTTTGCGTAAATCATCGATAATTTTCTTCACATAATCAACGGCACTTTTTACATCTTTTTTTTCTAGAACAAACCTTAAAACTTTTTCTTGAGTGTCTCTAGCTAGCTTACTCCAGTCTCTTCTAACCTTTTCAAGGCCGCGAATCATCAAGTTTCCTTTTAGATCTATCAGAGCATATTTTTTCTTTGCTATTCCAGGACCAACTCCACGAGGAATAAAAATTCCGCGTTTGTAAATATCTTGAAGCTCTAACTCCATAGCTCCTGGTAAATCTTTATTAACACTTTCGAGGAATTTTTCAATATCGGATAATCCCTCTTTTTTTACCATTATTTCACCATGATACTTCTATTTAAAACATAGATAAAAAAATTTAATATTGTTATTTTTTTCTTATCAAATTTAAAAATTAAAAAAGATTGTATTGTATTAGCGATCGATAGCTCAGTATACGTGGTTACATTAATATAATTCATACAAAGGCAAACCCATAAGACCGTAAGGTATGAAACAAGAAACAAAATCCTACAATCACTGGAAAAAAATTCAAAAATAAAATACGAATTGGCAGCTGAATTAAAATTGCCAGTTAATACAATTGCCTCCCAAATTTTCAAATTAAGAAGGATGGAAAGGGAGGGTTTGATTAAAAGGATTAAGTATGGTCCTAGAGATCCACATCTATGGTTAGCTCTTACAATTTAATGAAACAGCTATCCGTATCCGCGTATACTACAGTAAATCCACTTTTCTCCGCAAGTTCAATAATTTTTTTAACGAAATACCTTCCATAGGCAGTTATGCTTTCTGCACACTTTTTTGAATACCATTTACTTCCAGGATAGCCTGTGTAGCCGTAGGTTGCATTTGCAAGAATTTTAAGGGCATATTGTTGATTAAAAAATTTCCTGTACCCTTCCGTTCCCTCCCTCAATTTTTTCATTTTTTCCTTTACTTCTATTCTTTTCTCTATTAGTTCTTTCACTACGACAGAAAAAAATCCTTTCTTTTTCTTACAAAACCAATGATTAGATTCTGGTATTTTTTCTTTCTTACATTCTACATGTTCACAATCTATAGTTTCAGGTGATATATTAAATGTTGCTATAATTGAAGGATATAGAGACCTAAAGTCTACTACAGCAATATTCTCATGTATACCTCCAATGGGTTCCTTTACAAAACCACCAACGTAGGTCGTAAGCCTTCTTTTTTGAATTTCCTCAAATTTTGGTTGATTTAAAATTATTTCATTTAAGGTAAATGCTTTCTTCGTTAAGTACCACTCAACCAATTGACCATAGGTCATCCTAGAAACATCAAAAGGCAATTGTCCAACAATCTTACATATCTCGAAAATTTGTGGCAATAACAACTTACTTAATCTCAAGGTAAGTTCCGAATCCTTTAAACAATACTCAGCTAATTTCGCCAAATCCCTTTTCTTCCTCCAAGCTTTAAGAATTTCCTCAAACTCCATTTCAATTTTTTCATCTCCAAGTAGCTCAGCTGAAACTGCATCCAGAGTTAAAGTTTCTGTTTGAAGTGTTGGAGATAGTACATTATTGATGAAATTGAAAATATCGATATGAACCCTTCCACTTAACCTAGCTGCTGATATTCTTGCTCTTCTTGCAAATTTGAGGTAACTTCCATCCCTAGATAAAAATAGTTTAACTTTTAGTTCATCTGCTCTTTGTTGAAGAATTTGAAAATCAAACATGTCGGAATTGTGGACGATGACATCGTTAGCAACAAAATTACCACTACTTGTGGTTAGATCATAAACTGAGGAAGTTTCACTTTCTTCAACCTTGACAACTTTATCCCAGAAAATTTCAGAATTACTTATTTCTTCAAGTTCTTTCACATTAATACAAAATCTATTTTTAAGTTCTTCAACTATTTCTAAAAATTTATCCCTTTGAATTTTATACATGCCAGATTCATAATAATAAATTGTTGAGTGGGGAGTGTTCTTAAAAGAATATGTACTTATATTTTTTTCCTTTCTAATTTTTTTCAGTAATTTTCCAGCGAGTGGAGGTAAAATATCTAAATTTCCTCTCTTATCTGTTTTTATAGAACTCAAAAAACATTCTACTTTTTCATTTTTCTTCATCATTGGGAGTATAAATTGCTTTATCCTTTGTATGTTATCTGAACATCTAATAAGATAAATGCCCTGTGAATGTAGAGATCCAACAATCCCGAGCCTTAATAATAATTTTTTAACCCAGTTTTTAGTCTTTC
>JASEGN010000034.1 GCA_030018055.1 Candidatus Aenigmatarchaeota archaeon
CTCCTAGGCAGAAGATATCAGGGTCTACACCACCTCTTTCTAAAATTATTTTGTTTATGGTAATTTGGCATGCAGGTATACGAGGAGAAACAAAAAACCTACCTGAATAGGTTATTGGGTCTACTCCATCAACACTACAAGTAGTATAAACAACTTTTATGCGATGATACCCTTGTTGCATTGCTGTCTTCCAGCAAGTGAGGGTAGAAGAGCTTTTAGCTCCAACATAAACTCTTGGATCTATACCATCACAGGTCATTAGTTCACAGTAAGGATCATCACGACAAAGATAAGCTGTTACATCAGTGTATCCTCCCACGTCACCAGAATTTGTTAAGGTAATTGTAGTGTATACCCTATCACCAATATATACATTAGATGGTGTAGATACGGATGCAGATATACTGCATGGAGCAATGGCTGGATTAACTATTACATTACCTATATATGTTTTTGGCAACGAACCGCAGTTATTCTCTCCGATTGCATCTACATATACATTATAACTTCCTGACTGCCAACCTCCAGTATAGAAGGTGAAAGTTTTTTCATCTGTTGAACTCGAATAAGGAAAGTTAAATATTTTTGTTTGGGAATCATCGTCAATAATCTCCACATAAACCGTTGTTGTAGCATAGGGATCATAATCTTGGAAAATCATTCTTAATTTTATCCAAATATTTAAATTATCTCCAACTCTAATGCTACTTGGTACACTTTTATCTACCAAACTAATTTGACATGTAGGCACTCCAACCCATGTCACAGAAACGCTAGTGCTTGTTGTCTTCACATCACTACCATCATAATTCTCAACCTTGGCTACATAGGTCTTTGTAGTTGCTGTGGATGAAGAAATAATTGCACTGCATGTTGTGCCAGTAGAACAAGACTTAACTCGGGTTGTTCCTTCGTATATACGAATAAAGTATGGGGTTGATCCTACATCTTGGTTGGCAGTTGCTGTTAAAGTAACGCTTGTATCAACCACGACATTGGTTTGACTGACAGAAAGAGAGACCGACCATGTAGGTGGTGTATCTGTAGTGAACGACCAAGTGGCTGAATCTGTACATGTAACTCCAGGATTACATGCACGAACGTTCCATTCATAAGTAGTCTCGAGATCTAGTCCAGATAGAGTGTGAGAATTGGTAGCTAAATTAGCGACATAAGACCAACTAACATCAGTACTTTTCTTATAATAAAGATGGTACCAACCTCCAGAAGCAACAGTATGAGACCAACTAAGAGTAGGGCTTGTAGATACTCCCGCAGCTCCATTAGTGGGGCTAGGATTTGTTGGTGCAGCAGGTGCTGTGCTAGGTTCTAAACATTTTCCATCAGCAGCACCGTTGGTGCAATATTTCCACCACTTACCATAAGGAGAATCATGATCACAACACCAATTACCATAAGAATAACCATCTGGATAATTACACGAATAATCATAGTGGGTATAAAATTCTCCTGGTCCCTCGCAACTACCAAAAGCAGGGCTAATAAAAATTACAAAGTTAGATAAAAATACAAATAAAGCTAACAGACAACTAATTTTCATATTAACCATTAAAAGGTAAAGTATTTAAATTTTTCAGCATCTAAATAACAATTGTTTAATTACAGTCCGCCATCTTGTACCTTTATCATTTTCTAGCCTATATGCATTTGTCGTAATTGCTTCTCTAACTTCTCAGCATGACTTATGATAAAACTTGGTCTGCAACCTTGCTAATTCTTTTTTAAATTTTTCGGTAATAACTACAAAAGGGGTACAATTTTAGTTGGTTCATCCATAGTTTTATCTCTCTCAAAACGATATGCATTCCCTGTAACAGCTTCCTCCAATTCTGGCTGATGGGTTATTATAAATGTTTGATCTACTAATTCATTTATTCTTCCTTTAAGTATTTCTACTAGAGTTTTTATTGCTAGAGTATCTAAGTTTGCGGTAGGCTCGTCCAGCACGAGCAACCTTAACTGAGGTGCCAAAACTGTTGAAAATGCTATTCTTAATGCTAAACAAGCTATGCTTCTCTCCCCACCAGAAGCAACACCATCAGCAGCTATAAATCTACCAGATCTTTCCTGTAATTGAAGCACGTAGTCGTCTTCCTCGACAGAAAGTTTTATTCCAGTAAAATCTGGATAAGGATACAAGGTTGACCAAATTTTATTCATAAAGTAATTTATAGCACCAATAACCTCTTCCCTTAATTCAACTTGGGTAGCTACCAAAGCTCGCTCAAATATTCGCAACTCTCTTAAAATTCTTTCAAGTTTTTTTATCTCCTCTTTCTGCTCTTTAACTTCTTCCAACTTTTTTTCACACTCGCTTATTCTTTGACTCTTTTCTTCTGCTAATTGTTTGCATCTTAAAATATTGACCTCACATTCCTTTGCTCTTGCTATCAAACCTCTTAACGTATTTTCCATTTCCTCCAAATCTCTTCCAGCAAGTAAAGCCTCAGTTTCATTAATTTCTTTCTTTACAATTTCCTCATCCCTTTTGAGAAGTTGTAACCTACTCTTCTTGCCCTCATAATCTCTAAATTTTATCAAAAAAACTTCTAACTCTTCCCTTAACTTATTTTTCTCTCTTAGTTCAGCGTCAGTTTCGTTAATTTCCTTCTCCAAAGCTTCAACCACAGCTCTTGTTTCAACCAGGGATTTATCCGTTTCTAAAGCAACTTCTTTCAACTTTTGAAGCTCACCCTGCATTTGCTCAAGATCTCTCAGCTCAAGTCGCATTTCATCCCATTTTCTTTTCAAAGCTTCAACTTGTCCAATTTCTGATTCAGCCTTTTCTTTCGCTTCTAGAACATTTTTCATTTCCTCACTTAAAGCTTTCAAATGTTGTTCTCTATGCTTGATCAGCATTTTCTGTGTTTTTGGGGTAAGTTCTGATTGGCATAAAGGACATCTACCCTTAACTAAAGTTAACTGTTGGAGCATAGCTTGGGTTTCGCTAATTCTAAATTTTATGCTTTCAAGTTCTCCTATTAACTTTTCATAAATTTTTCTTTTTTCCTCCAACTCTTTTTCTATATCCGTTTTAATAAGAGTTTTATACTCCTCAAAATCCTTCTTAACCCTTAACTTTTCTTCAACTTCCCTTTCCAACTTCTCAATATCTCTATTTAAACTTTCTAGCTTTGCTTTTCCTTCAGCTTGTAGGGTAGAAAACTTTTTATATCTAATATTTTTATCCTTCAGTGCAATTTCAAGCTCACCTAACCTTTCCTTGGTCTCTTTTAATTCCTTCTCTACTCTCTCCATTTCTCTGCCTTTTAACTCCTCTTCCAAAACTTTAATTGAGCCCAAAATTTCCTCAATCACGCTTTTAATTCCACTTTCCCTTTGTCTCAATTTTTCTAAATTTTCTTTTATTTTCCTAAACTCTGTAACTTCTTTTTCTAGAGAAGTTTTTCTACCAACAGTATCGACGAGAATCTTTTCAAATTGTCCTTTCTCACCTATAATTTTTTCCAAAGAAGCTTTTAGTTCAATGAGACTTTTTTCCAATCCTTCGATATCTATTTTTTCTATTGCAGTCTGAATTCCAATTTTTCTATCAGTAATTCTGTTAATTAAGGTGACTGTACTTGCTCTAGCATTTTCAAACCTATCTAACATTAACAACTCATCGAACTTCTTCTTCCTTTGTCCTCTTGGTAAGGTCAAGAAATAATCAAGTTCATTCTGCTCGGAATAAACTGCCTTAGTAAACAAATCGTAATTGGCTCTCAAAATTTTTTTAACAACCTCAGTAACGCGAAAGGAGTTTGGAGCTTCTAGCAATTTACCATTTTCTCTAATTTCACAGTAAGTTGTTCCTCTTCCACGTTCCACAACTCTTTTTACTTGATAAATTTTGCCATTAAATTCAAACCAAAGCTCAACCTCAGATCTGTCTTTTGGAATTGGTTTGTTCATTAGTATATCATCTAGCTTGATTTTCTTAGCTTGAAGTGTTGGAAAAGTACCAAAGAAGGCAAAACAAATACCATCTAGAACTGTTGTTTTTCCACTTCCTATAGCACCTAGCAGAGCATTAGTTCCTTTATTAAAAATTAATTCAGAACTTAAATGTGAGCGCCAATTTTTTAATCTAACTTTTGTTATCATTCTTCACCAATTATTCTTAACAATTCTCCGTGAATAATCCCATTGGTTGCCAAAATTTCTTTGGAGTAAGGGTGCCAATTATTACCTTTAAAATCTGTAACTTTACCACCAGCTTCTTCCACTAGCAAAGCACCTGCAGCCATATCCCACGGGCTTAGGTTCATATCTACAAACCCTTGTAGCCTGCCACACGCAACCCAAGAAAAGTCTATTGCTGCAGACCCAAAGTTTCTAACCCTTCTAATAACCTTGCGAATTTTTTCTTCCACTAGCAAACTTCTTTTAAAATCCCGATAGTTGAACGCTACGGCACAGAATGAATTTCTTAGATCTCTATTTTTGCTTACCTCAATTCTTTTGTTGTTTAAAAAAGCACCTTTATTTTTTTCTGCCAAAAATAGTTCTTCTCTAGAAGGATCGTAAACTATGCCAAGAATAACTTCATTTGCTTTTTGTAAAGCTATGGAGATACAAAAATGAGGTATGCCAACTGAATAATTTAAGGTTCCGTCGAGAGGGTCTATAAACAATACCTTACCAGAATCTCCAAGATTAATTTGTCCTGATTCCTCGCTTACCACTTTGCATTTTACTCCAGCCTCTTTCAACTTTGTTAATATATTATCTTCAGCCAGTTTATCAGCAACTATAGAATAATCATAGGCTTTCCTCTCTAATATTTCAGCTGGCTTAATTTTTTCAAAATTTTCCAGTAGCAGCTTTCCCGTATCTCTAACTATTTCCATCAATAACTCTTTCATTTCTCCACCGATTTTTTAAGCAATTGAGCTAGTGTTTTTTGCTCCCCGAGTAAAATAGCTAGAGCTTTGTCAACATCACCTTCACTCAACAACTTAAAAATACTTTCATGATCAAAAACAGCTTTAAAGCTTAGCTCATCCAAATTTTTCTTTAGAATAGTTAGGCCTATCTCTTCAACACTGAGCCTTTGTTCTCTAAGGCTTTGTAGAAGTTCGATTTTCCTTGTAATTTCTGGGGATTCTAGTTCTTTAACAAATTTAATTACAGCTTTATCGGAATATTTTCTTTCTACAGCCCTAAGCTCCTGTTCTATTGCTTCAACCTCCTTTCCAAATATCCTCAACCTTATAAGTGGTGGTTTTAGAAATTCTCTTGTGTAGATGATTTCATTCAGCTTTTTTTCTAGTTGTTCCCTTATTGGTTTCTCCTCTTCTAGTTTAATCTCTTCATAGAAGAATTTCCTTGAAGTTTTTAAAGAAATGAAATTAACCTTGATCTCTTCACCAACTTCAACTTCTAAAAATCCTTTATCAATCTCAGCCTCACCTTTTTCAAACTGCGTAATTACCAAGCTACCAGGAATTAAAAAAAGTGTGTTGTCGATTCTTTCAGTACCATGCATATGAATATGGCCATTGATTATCAGGTCGAATCCTTTGGGTAGATTTGACAAAGTTAATGAGGGTGGCTCGAGTGGAGAATAGACGTAAGGATCTACATTTTGATGAAGAAATAAAATATTTACACAACCATTTATTGGTTTTGGATTCCATTGGTAAAGGAAATTTTTTGCAAATCTCTCGGGGACAGCTGACATCCCATGAATTGCAACTTTTACTCCATCTTTCTCAAAAATTATTGTATTTCCATGTAAATGAATTAGCAGTCCAGCATTCTCAAGGGCTTGGACAGCATTTAATTCTCCTCTGGCTCTCCTTTCATGATTGCCATGCAAAGCTATTACTGGTAGATGGGCTAAAGTTCTCTTTGAAATTTCCTTCAATTCCTTAGAACACTCTGCTAAGTTTATGCCTGGATTTGGCTTAAGTAATGGTCTAGCGAGGATTTTTATAGCCTTTGCCCAGGTTTGTGTTTTGGGTAAAGGAGAATCAAAGATATCACCACCAATCAAGACTAAATCGCTATTTAAAGCTCTTTCCATAGCTTCTTCCACATTTTCAAAACTATCATTTTCTAGTTCAGGGCTATAACCAAAACCGAAGTGAAAATCTGAAAGGATAGCTATCTTCATACTAAAACTATATCACTTAACTTATTTAATTCTTAAGAAAAGATTTTAAAGGTTTAATTTTAACATTATATTGGGCTTAGATGTCTGGTGTAGCTGGAATATATTCATTTTCTGAAGCTTTCAGGAAAGACCTTGTTAAGACACTTTATAGCGGATTAGTATCTCTCACTGATAGGGGTGAAGCTGGTACTGGTATTACTGCAGTAAATTCTAATGGTGAAATAAAACCTTATAGAGGGTTGGGTAGAGTTGATGTGGCAATACCTTGGGATGTTATTAGGTTATTTGGCGCTTCCATCTGTGGAATTGCTCATACAAGATATGCAAGAGAACAATATCCAAAAATAGAAAATACACAGCCTATAAGAATAAATACCTCAGATGATTCGAAGTATGAGTGCTACGTTGTGGCAGATAGCACATTTATACCATCGTTTTTAGATAAATCAACACAGAAGTTAGAAGAAAGAGGATATAAATTTGGATCTCTGACAGGGGCAGAAAGAATAGGAGCAACATTTATTACAGAGTTAGAAAAAACAAATGACATTGATGAAGCTTGTTCTTATACAATAGAAGAACTTGATGGAGGAGGTGGCTATTCTTCAATTTTATTGGTGAAAGAGAAAAACAAAAGTTTGGAAGAAATTTATTTAGTAGCTTTAAGAGACCCGCATGGTCTAAAGCCCTTTCATTGGGGTGAAATGGATGAAACTTATTATCTTGAATCTGAAACTCACTGGCTAGAAAAAGAAGGTATAGAGAAAATAGAAGAGGTACCTCGAGGTGGAGGTTTAATTGTTTCAAAAAATGGCGCTAGGACATTTCAAGTTAAAGAAAAAGAACCAAAACTTTGTAATTTTGACCCAATATATTTCGGCAGTCCTTATACAAGGATATTATTCAAGCTGGGTCCAAAATTTTATGAGCTATTTAAGGTTGCGGTGAAAAAACTAGATGTTGATCCAAAATTCGAAAATCAACCTTCTTATAGTGTGATAAGGAATTGTCTTGGTTTAGCTTTAGCTGATTATTATCCAGAAGTCGGGGAAAGAATAGACCTATTTGTAGCTGCTCCAACTACAGGTATTGGTGTCACGGAAGGGTTGTCTGCAGGATATAACAAACCATTTAAAAGCAATGCTGTAAGAAAGGTGTCAGCAACAGGAAGAACATTCCAATCATCAGATCCTGAATGGAGAAGTGTAGAAGTTGACCTAAAATTCGAGGTTAATAGAGAGCTTCTGGAGAATAAAAGGGTTGGAGTTGGTGAGGATAGCATTGTTAGAGGTGGTGTAACTGGTCATAAAAGCAAGAAAGGTGGTTTAATAGGTCAGTTAAAAAATGTAGGTCGTGTTAAAGAAATCCACATGTTTACTTCAGATGCTCCGTACATCTTTAACTGTTTTAGATATTGGGGTGTAGAAGAGAGTTTAGTAGCTGAAGGTTTATATGGTAGAACTTTAGAAGAAATTAACAAAATAGTGGGAGAAAAATTAGGTGTTAATGTATATTATCAACCTTTACAAAACATATGTGAAATTTTTGGTCCTAATTTCTGTAGAGGATGTAAAGATGGTAGATATCCTATTGATTATAAATTTATTCCAGATAAGACAAAAAGGTATTTGGAAAAAGCTGGCGTTCTGTAAAAAGACTAATTAACGATTAAGTGTAATATAATAAAAATATCAAACCAAAAAAGAAATAATTCTATATGGCTGAACAGGAAGGAATAACTGTAAAAAAATCTGAGAATTTCTCTGAATGGTACACACAGGTTGTACAGAAAGCAGAACTTGGGGATATAAGATATGGTGTGAAGGGTTTCTTAGTACACTTACCATGGGCTGTAAAGATAATGAAAAGGATGTATAAATTTATAGAAAAAGAGTTAGAAAAACATGGGCATGAGCCATTTCTATTCCCTTCAGTGATTCCAGAAGTTTTCCTTAAAAAAGAGAAAGAGCATGCAGAATTCATTGCGGATGTTTTTTGGGTTACTGAAGGTGGTGCTGAATATAAAAAACTAGAAGAAAGACTTGCCTTAAGACCAACATCAGAGACCATAATTTATCCAATGTTTAGTCTTTGGATAAGAAGTTGGAGAGATTTACCATTAAAAACTTACCAAAGTTGTCAAGTTTGGAGATATGAAAGCGTTACAAGACCTTTCATCAGGGGGAGGGAGTTTTATTGGATTGAAGCGCACAATGCCTTTGCCACAAAGGATGGAGCAAAAAAACAAGTTGAGGAAGATGTGAAAATAACTGAAGAAACGCTTTATAAAAAATTCTGTATACCTTTTCTTTTCTTTAAAAGGCCCGAACATGACAAATTTAAAGGTGCTGTAGCAACCTTTGCTGCCGATGCACTAATGCCAGATGGAAGAGTAATTCAACTACCTTCAACTCACTTTTTAGGACAAAACTTTTCCAAGGCCTTTAACGTTGGGTTTGTTGATAAAGATAAAAAGAAAAAATATGTTTGGTCAACTTGTTACGGCCCTGCTATTTGGAGAATTCTTGGTGCAATTATAGCTATACATGGTGATGACAAAGGTGCTATTTTACCTCCAGCAATTTCGCCACTACATGTTATAATTGTTCCAATTTATTATTCAACCGCTCAGTTTATTCGGATAATGAGAAAAGCTAAAGCTATTCTTGAAAATTTGGAAAAGAATAAAATTAGAGTTAAGATTGATGATAGAAAGGAGTATACACCTGGATGGAAATTTAATTATTGGGAATTAAAAGGCGTTCCTCTTAGAATTGAAATTGGCCCTAAAGATATTCAGCTTGAGCAGGTTGTGCTGGTTAGAAGGGATACTGGAAGAAAAATAGTGGTTAAAGAAAGGGGGCTACCGAAGATGATAAAAAGAAAGTTAAGAAGCATACAACAAAGCCTAATCGAGAGAGCTGAAAAATTTTTAAAAGAACATACTTTTGAGGTTTTTGATTTTGAGCAACTTAAGGAAATTTTAGAAAGAAGAGGCGGGATAGTTAAAACAGAGTGGTGTGGCAAAATAGAATGTGCTCAAGCTATAAAAGAAAAAACCAATGGCGGAGCTATAAGAGGAACTTTATTTGGAGTAGAAGAGAAACCTAAGAGAAAATGTGTTTACTGTGGGAAGGTAGCGAAACAAGTCGTACAGGTAGCAAAGCAATATTAACAAATAGAATTTTTAACGGAACAATGTATGTTGTTAATTCAAATAATTGGGCTGGTTACTTTTGATCTTGATGGCTTTTATCATACCAAGTAGCCTTAAACTATTTTTCCAAATATTTAAATGATATGATGCACCTTAATCCTATGTCTATGTTAAAGTTTCTCGAACTTGCTAAGCCTGCCAAAGGGCGGCTCTGGGAAATTGATACAATACGCGGTGTTGCGATTGTATTGATGGTAATTAGTAATTTTGTCTATGATTTGTACAACTTCGGTAGTTGGCAAATTGATATCTTTAATGGTTTTTGGTGGGTATTTCCTCGAGTTATAGTTGCTACCTTCGTTCTTCTAGTAGGCCTTTCACTGAATTTGAGCTATGTACGAGTAAGACATAAAAACGAAAGTCTTTTGTTTAAAAAATATCTCATGAGAGGAATAAAAATCTTTCTTTGGGGTGTAGCTATAACTGCTGTTACGTGGATGTTTTTGCCTCAAGGCGTAATTTTGTTTGGCGTTCTTCACTTTATCGGCGTTGGTATTATCTTGGCCTACCCTTTTCTTAGATATCCACATGCACGCTGGCTACCCTGGCTAGCTATCTTGCTAATCATTTTTGGCATTTGGCTTCATAGCAAGGTGTACGATTGGCCTTGGCTATTTTGGCTTGGTTTGATACCGAAGGGATTTTCCACTTTTGACTATATACCTATCTTGCCGTGGTTTGGTGTACTACTTCTTGGACTATGGGTAGGTGGTCGTTTTTATCCTGAGGGTAAACGTACCTTCGCTCTAGCTGACTTTTCCAATTTACCATCAGTAAAATTTCTTTGTCTGCTAGGCAGAAATTCGTTGCTGATTTATTTAATTCACCAGCCAATTCTTGTCGGGAGTATTTATCTTTTCTGGTTATAAATTGGTCTACAAACTTATGATTAGAAATAACATTTAGCGATGAAAGTTATTTAAATACTTTTTGAAATTAAAATTCATGAATATTCTTGGGTTGATATTGAAATTTCTGATATGAA
>JASEGN010000035.1 GCA_030018055.1 Candidatus Aenigmatarchaeota archaeon
TACATAGAAGTCCACATTATCCAGGAACAGGTTTAAGGTCAGAGGCCAATTGTTTCAACTACCCATTACCAGCTTATGCTGGTGATGAGATGTACTTAGAGACTTTGGACAGAGCTTTAGAAGAAGTGGATCTGAAAGGTATAGAAATTATTGGTATATCAGCTGGATTCGATGCTCATCGAGAAGACATGATGGCATCCTTGGGATTAACTTCTGAGTGCTATAGAGAAATTGGTAAGAGAACAGCAAAGTTGGGATTGCCTGTATTTGTTACGTTAGAAGGTGGGTATATAGGTAGAGCAGTTGGCATGAGTATAGACCAATTAATTCAAGGACTAGAGGGTTAAAAAGGCTAATTTCATCTAAAAAACTAAGTTAAATAAATAAGAAATACTAATTTTAAAGGATAAGATGAAGACTATAGTAATTTCCCTTGGAGGCTCTTTGATAGTTCCTTCAGCCATAGATGTAAAATTTTTGAAAAATTTCAAGCAACTGATTCTTAAGTTCATTAAAAGGAAGATGAAATTCATCATAATTTGTGGTGGTGGAAAAACTTCTAGAATATATCAAACTGCTGCTTCTCGTCTAACAAAGTTAACTGATGAAGATGTAGATTGGTTGGGTATCCATGCCACTAGACTTAATGCTCATCTCTTAAGAACAATCTTTAGAGATCATTCTTACCCTAGGGTGATTAGACATTATAAAGAAAAAATTAAGTCCAAGAAACCCATACTAATAGCAGCTGGCTATAGACCTGGTTGCAGCACCGATTATGATGCTGTGATGCTAGCGAAAACTTTTGGGGTGAAAACTATTTTGAATTTGACAGATATAGATTATGTTTACGATAAAGATCCTGCGAAATATAAGGACGCAAAACCATTTGAGCGGATGACCTGGAAAGAGTATAGGAAAATATTTGGGACCAAGTGGAGCCCTGGTCTAAATGTTCCATTCGACCCTGTAGCTGCAAAGGAAGCTGAAAAAATGAATCTAAAAGTTGTTATGATAAATGGCAGAAATTTTAAAACTCTGGAAAATTTTTTAAATGGAAAAGAATTTAGAGGTACTGTAATCACAAGTTAAGGATGTTGCTTTAATTCTTAGTTAACTTTAAAAAGTTAACTGAAAAAAATAAATAGGGAGAGTGGCAAAACTACATCCTGATTTGGTTGGTAAAGAATTTTGGTATGAAGATATTACCCTCGTTCCAACTAGGTTGCCTGATTTTGAAAGAGATGAAGTCGTTTTAACAACATATTTTACTAAGAGAGTTAAACTTAAAACCCCATTTGTAAGTTCTCCTATGGATACGGTTACTGGTTCCGATATGGCAATACTTATGGCGTTAATGGGTGGTATAGGAGTGATTCATTATAATCATCGAACAATCTATGAGCAAATAAAGGAAGCTGAAAAAGTTAAAAGATTTGAAGCTGCTTTTGTTATAGATCCTATTGTCTTAGGACCAACCAATACAGTTGGTAATGTTTATAAAATAGCTAAGGAATATGGATTCTATAGCGTACCAATAACTCAAGATGGAACACTTAAAACAAAAATGATAGGTTTTGTGACCCATAGGGATGTAAGATACGTAGAGGATATGTCAATTCCCCTAGAAAAAATTATGACACCAAAAGAAAGGCTAATAACTGCTCATAGGAGGGATACGCTGGATAAGAATGATGTTAAAGCAGCGAATAAAATAATAAGGGAATATAATCTAGATACACTTCCAATTGTTGATGATGACTTTCATGTGGTTGCTTTGGTTACTGACAGCGATATACAAAAAGATGAAAAATACACATTAGCAACAAAAGACGATAATAAACAATTAAAAATTTTTATTGCTGTTGAATCGAGGTTATCACCCGCAAAGGAAAGAATTGGAAAAGCCTATGATGCGGGTGTTGATGGAGTAGTTGTAGATGCAAGTATTGTTTTTAAAGAACAAATAGAAATTGCCAAATATTGTAAACAGAATTTTCCAAGATTAGATGTAGTTTTAGGTAATGTTGACTCAGCCGAGATGGTAAGAAGTATAATAACCGAAGCCCCTGAATATTGCGATGCTCTTAGGGTTGGTATCGGGCCTGGGTATGCTTGTAAAACTCAACAAGAGCTTGGTACAGGGAGGGCGCAAGCTTCTGCTGTTTGGGATTGTGCGCAGGAAGCAAAAAGATTAGAAAAGGGGTATGGTTTTATGCCAATAATAGCTGATGGCGGTATAAGAAGGCTTGATTTAGTTGACAGAAAATTGTCAGAAGAGGAGATGAGGGAGCAACTAAAACAACTTTACGAGTTAGGGGAAGTGGAAAAACTTTCTGAAATAACAAAACCAGGGGATATAACAAAGGCATTAGCGTTAGGTGGAGATACTGTGATGATGGGTAGCTTGTTGGCTAGTTTAGACGAATCACCTGGTGAAAAATATTTTGACTATGAGGAAGATAGGATGGTTAAGAAATATAGAGGGATGGGTTCTCTAGAAGCCATGGAAGAAAGAGCTGCCATAAGATATGGATATGGTATTGAAGGAGGAGACATGATAAGAGTTGAAGAAGGAATTGTAACAAAGGTTCCTTACAGAGGTTCCGGCTATGACTTCATTCCTCAGCTTATAGCAGGAGTTAAACAAAGTATGCAAAAACTAGGTTTTAGAAGCATCCCAGAGCTGCAAGAATATGCCGATATAAGACCTATGCCAAAAAGAGAAAAATGACAATCTATGCTATTATTGGAGGTCAATGGGGAGATGAAGGTAAGGGAAAAATTGTAGACTTAATTACACACTTGTATGCAGACAACGAGGAAAAGAAAATAAAGTATGTTGCTCGCTACGCTGGTGGTAATAATGCTGGTCACACGGTTCAAGTAGGTGATGACACCTATCGATTCCACTTGCTTCCTTCCGGAATTTTACATGAAGATGTGATAAATATAATTGGAGATGGTGTTGTTATTGATCCAAGGGTTTTGGTTGAAGAGATAGAAGGATTAAGCTCACGTGGCTACAGATGTGATAATTTAAAGATAAGTGAAAAGGCCAACCTCATAATGCCCTATCATATAATTCTTGATACAATAGAAGGTGGGAAGGTAGGAACGACTGGTCGTGGTATAGGTCCAGCTTACACAGATAAAATCGCGAGACATGGTATAAGAATTGGAGATGTAGTAGATGAAAATAATGAATTGGATGAACAAACCTTTAGAAGAAAACTAGAAGAAATTTTGCCGATGAAATATAAATTTCTTAGCAATGTTTATGGGAGTGAATTAGAAAAACATGGAATTAAACTACCTAAGCTGGAAGATATTTTAAAGGAATACTTGTTCCATGTTGATAAGTTTAAAGATAAAGTTACTGACACGTCATCGTTGCTTTGCAAGGCTAAAGAAAATGGAGACAATATATTGATTGAAGGAGCTCAAGGAACTATGCTTGATATAGATCAAGGAACTTATCCTTATGTTACCTCTTCAAACCCAAGTTTAGGTGGAATCTTTACAGGAACAGGGGTCTCACTCGTTCCAGATAAAGTGATAGGTGTATGTAAGGCTTATGCTACTAGAGTTGGTGGAGGTGTATTTCCAACAGAATTGAAAGACGAAATTGGGGAGAAAATTAGGGAAAGAGGCTGTGAGTATGGGACGACAACTGGGAGACCAAGAAGATGTGGTTGGCTAGATGTAGTTGCCTTAAAATATGCTACTAGAGTTAATGGCTTTAATGAAATAGCAATGATGAAGCTAGATGTTCTAAGTGAATTTTCAACTATAAAGCTATGTACGAAGTATGAATATAACAATGGAAAGATTGATTATTTTCCAAGTAGGTTGAGTGTGTTGGAGAAGTGTCGACCATTATACGAAGAATTTCCAGGCTGGCAGGAGGATATTTCAAGCGTAAGAAATTATGGGGACCTACCTGAAAATGCAAAAGGATATGTCTATGAAGTAGAAAAATTTGTTGGTGTACCTATTTCGGTCATTTCTGTAGGAGCTAGAAGAGAACAAACAATTATTCGTGGGTACTGAATCAGCCATCTCTTGCTCATAAATCATAATACCTTATTTAAGATATTTCTTGATAATATCACCTATTTACTTACCTATGCGGACCTTAAGATAAAGGTCTCCTGGTTCTCCTCCATATTTACCTGGTTCGCCCATTTTGCTTAGCCTAATTTTTTGACCATGTTTAATATTCGCTGGTATTTTTACCATCAACTTTTTCCTCTCCTTGCCCCTTTTGTATGAAAACTCTTTTTCTTTTCCAAGCTCTTCTGGACTTACTCTAATGTTGTAATGTAGATCCCTGCCCATTTCTGGTAACTCTACTCCAGTAATTTTTTTCAAGGCATACTTGCCAAGTTTACCTAAAAACTTTGGAAATAAGGATTCATAACTTGGAATTTCAGGAGCTCCGTAACTCTCATAAGCTTCGTGTAATTTAGTTTCATCAACCCTCATTCTTTTTGGTCTAGTGAACGAAAACTGAAAGAAGAATCCTGGTCCTTGTCTTCGAAAGTGAAAGGTCTCATATTCAGCACCATAAAGGTCTCTAAATATTTCATTAAAACCTCTGCCACCAAACCCCTTGCTAACCTCTTCAAAAATCCAGTTCAGATCAGAGCCTCTGAAAATATCTTGTTGGGAGTAGGTCTCTCTAAACCTTTCACGAGCGTAACCACCAAACTGCTTTCTATGCCAATCGTACTCTTGTTTTTTCCTTGAGTCGCTCAGGACAGCATAGGCTTCATTTATTTCTTTCATCCTCTTTGCTGCTTCCACGTTCCCTGGATTGCGGTCTGGATGATATTTGAATGCTAAGTTACGGTAGGCTTTTTTAATCTCGGTCTCGGTGGCATTTTCGCTTATTCCTAAAATTTCATAATAATCTTTTTCGTACATATGATCTAGACCTATAATAAACAAAAAAATTTAAATAAACTTAATTAAAAAAATATTAAAAATATAACTTATTTACGGATGGGCTGAAAATGAAAAAAATATTTACATTTGTGATAATAGCAGTAATGCTATTAGCCTTAATATCAGTTGTATATCAGTTGTAGCAGCAAAGAACCTGGAATGGCAAATCTAAATCCTCTTGATAAGTCAAAGGTGAAAAGAGTGATAGTAGAAATGACAGATGAAAAAGATATAGACGATCTTGAAAGTAAGGGATGTTATGTAAGGTATAGGCTAATGGACATGACATCCCTAGATTGTCCTGAGAGCATAATCTCAACTCTGAATGTTAGGGGTCTAGACTATTTAGGATAATAAATTTGGAAGCAGATGTGCAAATAGGAGCAGACAAAGTTTGGGCTGAAGGAATTAATGGTTCTGGAGTAAAAGTTTGCATGATCGATACAGGTGTTGATTATAATCATCCAGCTTTAGAAGGAAAAATAAATTCAACTAATCCAGCTGAGTGTTACCATTCCCTAGATAATGGAACAGATGTTGGATTAGGGTGTATGGATGAGAATACACATGAAACTTGGACAGCTGGTATAGTAGCAAGTCAAGATGCAACCTACAAAGGAGTTGCTTATGGAACCTATTCGATTAAATCTAACTCCAAAGTAGCTTTTGAAGCAACACCACAGCAAAGAGGATTTTACATATTTATCATAGATGCGAGTGGTAAAGATTCTGCGTACAATGAAATAAGCTATTCAGATGAGCTAAGAGTTGCAGTCATGGGGTAGCGGATAGTCTAAGTTGATATTTTGACAAGGACAACTTTTCTTTTAACGCTTCTGGATTATCGGTCACCACAAATACCTCTTGAACTACTCCTGGACCATAAGCTAAGAGTTTTGCTCCAGTTGGAGTTGAATATCTAAATTGCACTTCAAAGCTTGAAACTCCTTTGCGTCGTTTTATCCTTCCAGGAATAATTGTTGTTACATATTCTAAAGGCTCTAGTTCTTCTTCTAAATAACTACGTAAACCATGAATCATATCATGTTCATATTTAATCTTGGAGCGTTTTGCTCTATGTTTCATATTCTAACCTTATTTATGTTAGTCCAAACTAAAAAGTTCCATTACCTGCTTTATATCCTTTACCTCTATTATGTCTATTCCCACTAATTGTTCAACATCTACCTCTACAGGATATCTTCTTGTTTCTATAATCTCCATTGGCCCAACTTTCCTACGGGTTTCTTTTGTTTCATAACTAATTTGAATGCTTTGGCCTTCGGGAACCAAAAAATAATCAAATCCGGCTTCCTTGGCAGCTTTGGCTTTTTCTATTATGCCGCTAACCTTTCCTATAGTCCCATCTTCACGAATCATTCCAGTTATTATAGTATCATCTCTTAGGGCTTTATTTTGCAAAGCAGATATGGTTGCTACAGTAAAGGCAGCACCCGCAGATTGACCTTCAATTATCTGAGCATAAGTTTTTATAGAGTAAATTAAATCCATTTTTGCTTCACTTAAGTTTAGATAGTCAAAAGCTACGTGTTTAGCTGTTCTGATAGAATGTTGTACATCTAGCCAGAATGATAATTCATCTATATCAACTAGAACCATACCATCTCCTTTTCTTGTCTCTACCATGAGATCTCCTATAACCCCATTACCTCTTTCATCGATAGCTACAAATTTAGAATAAACCTTTCCTTGGTAGGGTATGATGTATTCTTGTGTTGGAGTTGGATATTCTTGAGTTGGTGTAGTGGTTGGAGCAGTATACGGAGTACAAGATGTAGTTACCATACCAGCAATTACCAAGGGTACTAAACCTTTGTATAATTTTTTCAAAAGTCTTTTACTTGTAGTCTCATATTGCATTTAAAACACTAGTATCTCAATTATTAGTTTAATTTTTTATTGAGAATTAAATTTTAATATATGGCCTTCCATGAAACCATAACCTAAATCCCTCGTCGGTAAGCTTATTTATTATCTCTTTCTTTTCTTTATTTAAATACTCTCTTGCAGGATTTGTCAGTTCCTGAGGATACATTCCTATTAAAAAATATTCTTCCCGGGTAAACCATCCTGCATCTTCCCATCTTTTTTTAAATTCCTTTTTAAATTCCTCATACTCCTCTAAACTATTTATATGTCTAAGTTCAGAGATGTGAGTAAAAAACTCGGGGGGGATTTTTCCATGGTAAATTACCCTAACCTCTGCATGTGGTTGCTCTTTTTCATGAGCTTTATCTACTACAACTCTTTGCGTATAGGAAGGTCGAATGCCAAAAGGAGAGTAGAATTTTTCTTTACTCCCAATATGAACTTCAAGTTCACTAATCCATCCGCTCTTCATTTCTTCTCTTAGGAACGTGATTGATTCTCTAGGATCAAATCCTTCATTTTCCAATATTTTTAATAACGTCTTCGTCGGAAATAGATAAGAATAAGGCAATTGATAAGATAGCAAACCCCTAACAATTAATTCCATCCTTGGTTTTTTTATAACTTGATCATAGACAGCAAACATTTTCTGAGTAAACTCTTCATTTTGATCTGTAGCACAATAACTATAAAGTTCTCCATTTTTAGTTACTATATTTCTTTCAACTAATTTTTCTAAGGCTTTATTAATGTTATCTTGTTTTTCTTTAGTCCTATCAGCAATTTCCCTTTCCTTTAGAGATTCTTTAGCATCTCTAAGTAATTTTAATGTCTTTACCAGAGGGGGTTCCATACTTATAGGTAAGAAACTATTATAAATTTATCTATTTTAATCATTAATGATAGTAAAATGTTTGGAATTTTCTCAAGGTACAAATCTAAGGAAAAATATCCAGGATTTGATTTAGATAGCTATCAGCCTTTGCCAATAACGTACCATCTAAGATATTCAATTTTAGAAAAAGTTAAGAAGAGAGAAGATGTATTGCCAGATATCCAAGGTAGGGAAGAAGTAAAAAAAGACGTTTTAAGGGCTCTTTTATCTGGTGCGCATCCTTATCTAGTTTCAGAAGAAGGAACTGGAAAAACTAGACTAGCAAGATCCTTGACAAAGCTATTACCACCAATACCGGTAATAAAGGGTTGTCCTTATAACGACGATCCGAAATGGCCTTCATATCTTTTATGTCCTAGGTGTAGAGAAAGCGAAAATCCAGCAAAAGAATATGGAATTGAATTTGTTTCAGGTGAAAGAAGATTCTCACGCATTCAAGGAAATGAATACACTAATGAAGCGAAGTTGCTGGGGTTAAAGGATATCCAAGCTATCGCTCAAGGCAGAAGTCCATCGGACCCACAAGTTTTTACTGGTACAGGTGTGTTCAGGGCTAATCGTGGAATTCTATTTGTTGACGAATTACCAGCTATTCGTACAAAAGTTCAAGTGTTACTACATCCGGTTTTAGAGGAGAAAAAAGCAATCTTGGAAGAATATAACTGGGAGCATCCATTGGATTTAGTTTTAATAGCTACTGGTAATCCTCAAGGGTTTGCTCATGTTAACGAAGTTCCTAGACCGCTTTTAGACAGATTAGAGCTCATTTACATGGATTTACCTGAGAAAGAGATAGAAAAAGAGATAATGCTCAAGGAAAGATTTAGGGTTAAAGATGATTATTATCATGCGGCTGAGCAAGTACAAATTATATCATACCCAAACTTAAAGGAACTAGAAAGGAATGTGATTGCACCTTGGTGGATTATAGATTTGGTAAACGAAGCTGTAAGACATAGTAGAAAATGTGGTTGGCTAGATAAAAAAGCGAGTATAAGAGGGACTACCAAAGGAATTGATCACACTTATGCATCGGTTGAGCTAGCCAATAGAAAAGTGGCTAATTTAAAAGATGTAAGTGAAGGATTAAAGTTAGCATTAAGAGGTAGGATTGGGCTAAGACCTGATCTAATAGATTTTGATGATATAAAAAAATCTTTTACAAGGAGTGATGAAGTTGCGGAAGACTTACTATGGAACGCTCTAGAAGATTTTGATTTTCACTACGAATGGAATGGAGAAAAATTTGCAAGTGAGTTAAATTCTTTATTCTCTGAGGGAACAGAAAATCTTACGTATAAACTCCAACGTTACGAAGAATTGAGTAGGGTAATAGGGCAACTAAAAAATACTGCACGAGAAAAAGTGACAAATGATTTGAACGAAGCAGAGAAAGAATTATTCTATTACCCAGAGAGAGCTGATAGGAAAGTTTTGGAAGAATATAACTATTCAGCCTTGGAAACTGTTGTTAATCTGGCCAGACATAAAAAATTGGTTGATGAGTCAGTTAAAGAAAAAGTTTTTGTTCCTCAAGTGGTAAGCTGGTCTCAAAAGAAGTAGTAAAATAAGGTTGTTATCGATGGGAATGGAATATTGTAGAAGATGTATGCTAACCGAACCAGAAGAGAATAGAATTTTGTCTGAGCTTGCTTATTCTAGAGAACGCTCAATTCAAGATTTACTTAATCAAATGAGATATGGTATGCACAGCTTAAAGGAAAGAGCAAGCGAGAGTATGAAAGAAAGAATAGAAAGGGGAAAAAGGGAGCTAGCGGAATACGAAGAAAGATTAAAGCAACATGAGGAGGATCTTTCTTATCAAATTATGGACAGAGCTTTGCAAGGAGAAAACATCGAAGAGCTTGTAGAAAGAATAACTAAGGATAAACTTAGACAAGAATTAGAACAGCAAGTAAAGTCATTAAAATACCAACCAGAAGGACTTGGTTATGAGGATGTCGAGCAAAGCTTAGAAGAATATGCCCAACAGGGTTATATAGATATAGAAAGAGGTAAAATTAAGATAACACCTAAAGGTGCCAGGAAGCTAGCAAACAATGTGTTGAGAAGGATATTAGAAAATTTGACGAACAAGGAAATGGGTCCACATGCAATAAAAGAAATTGGTTATGGTTCAGAGCTATCAACAACTTCAAGGAAATACGAGATTGGGGATGAGTATGAATTAGTTGATATCCAAAGAACTTTGCTCAATGCTTTAGAAAGAAATCCTGAAGGGAAAAGAATTTCCTTAAAACAAGGAGATTTTCAAGTTTATGAAACCCAACACATGACTAAAATGTGTGCAGGACTTATAATAGATGAATCAGGTAGTATGCGTGTAGGAAAAGAGGACAAAATTAATGCAGCAATTGATACATCTTTAGCTCTATCTGAGCTTATAAAGAGGGAACCAAAAGATAAGTTAAAAGTTTTTTTATTTTCTGAGCAAGTTAGAGAAATACCTTATTATGACATACTGAATATAAGTTTTCCTGGCGGGTATACAGATATAAGGCAAGCTATGGAAGCTTTTAGGAGATGTGTGAGG
>JASEGN010000036.1 GCA_030018055.1 Candidatus Aenigmatarchaeota archaeon
GCCAAAACGCTCGCTACAGGAGCTTATCCTTGAAAGTTATAGTGAATAAAACAATTGCCGGTATCGCAACCTATTTATAGTCACTTAAGATAATATCTATTGGTGTGAAAAAATGGGTGAACGCCTTTGCTTTGCTGTTAATTAAGCAAGCTTTGTCTACTCCTAAGACTAGACAGCAACTGATTAAAATCACAAAATTACCTGAAAGAACTTTGAGATATAATCTTGCTATTCTAAAGAAACAAGGTATGGTAAAAGAAATTCCTCCATATTTTGATTTAAGAAAAAAATTATTTTTATTAAAAGGTGAGAATGATGAATGATATTGCAAACAACATTTTGGATCTTGTTGGAAACACTCCAATGGTAAGAATAAATAAATTAACTGGAAAGAACGATGCAACCATTCTGGCAAAATTAGAAAAATTTAATCCAACAGGCTCAATCAAAGATAGAATGGTAAAGTATATGATAGAGCGAGTGGAGGAAGAAGGAAAGTTAACAAAGAATAAAGTAATTGTTGAAGCTACTTCTGGAAATACTGGTATAGCCTTAGCTATGGTTGCTAGTATCAAAGGATATAAAACTTTAATCATAATGCCAGAGGATGTTAGCGAAGAAAGAAAAGCTATGATAAAAGCATTCGGTGGAGAAATAATCTTTACTCCTAAAGGAAAAGAAGTTGAAGCAATTGAATTAGCTAATAAAATAGTTAAAGAAAATCCAGAAAAGTATTTTTTGTTAGGTCAATTTAATAGCGAGCTTAACTCATTGGCACATTATGAAACTACTGGAAAGGAAATTATCGAGCAAACTGGAGGAAAAATAGATATGTTGGTTGCTGGAATTGGTACAACAGGAACTATTATGGGAGCTGGAAAAAGACTGAAAGAATTCAATTCAAAGATAAAAATAGTTGCAGTTGAACCCTTGCTAGAAGAGATAATCCCAGGTTTGGGAAATATGGGAAAATTTACTCCTTCGATATTTGACGAATCAAAGGTAGATGAAAAAGTTAATGTTAGTTTAAAAGATGCTATTGAAATGACTAAAAGAATTGCAAGAGAAGAAGGACTTTTTGTTGGTATATCATCTGGCGCTGCGATGTGGGTTGCAATGAAAAAAGCGAAAGAATTAGGAAGGGAAAAGACCATAGTTGTTATATTGCCTGATCTAGGAGAAAGGTATATCAGCACTGGTATGTTTAAATAAAAACAGGAGAAAATTACTATTAAGCTCGGGTGGCCGAATCTGGTAAAGGCATCTGCCTGCAGAGCAGAAGATTAAGGGTTCAAAAGAGAAATCTGAAATTCCCTTCCCGAGCTTTTGGTTAATATGCAAACACGAGTTTTTACTGCGGGCATAATTAGGTATGAAGATAAAATTCTGATTTTAAAAAGGAGAGATATAGCTGAACCTTCTCCGGGTAAATGGGATTCTATTGGTGGAAGTATAAAGGAAGAGGAAACTGCTGAAGAATGTATTTTAAGGGAGGGAAAGGAGGAAACTGGATTGGATATAAAAATTATTAAGAAGGGCAAGGTTTTTGAATTCAAAAACGAGCATGGCAACTGGGTTGTGATTCCTTTTCTATGTGAAGCTAATTCTACTAAGGTGAAAGTTAATCCAAGGGAACACATGGAATATAAATGGATACACCCAAGTGAAATAGACAATTATGATTGCGTTCCAGATTTAAAAAAAGATTTGAAAATATTAGGGTTGATTTAATACCACTTCAACTTTTTAACACAATGACAAGGAGAAAGGAGAAATTCAAACCATTAAAAGATAGAGAAGTTAAACTTTTTGTTTGTGGTGTGACAACTTATAGCTATGTACATTTGGGTCATGCACGCACGTATTCATTTTACGATACTTTAGTGAGATTTCTCCGTTACTTAGGTTACAAGGTAACTTACCTACAAAATGTTACAGACGTTGGTCATTTACTTGACACAGGAGAAGATAGAATAATTAAAGCAGCAAAAGAAGAAAAAAAACATCCAATGGAAGTAGCACAGTTTTATTTAAAACATTGGCTTGAAGTTATGGAAAGACTTAAGATATTAAAGCCTGACCTAATGCCAAAGGCAACTGAACACATAAAAGAAATTATAGAGCAAGTTCAAGCATTGATAAAGAATGGATATGCGTATATCACTCCAGAAGGAAATGTTTATTTTGAAATTTCTAAGTTTAAGGATTATGGAAAATTGTCAAAAAATGTACCAAAAGAATTGGTAGCAGGAGCGAGGGTTGAAGTTAAGTCTGATAAAAAGAATCAAAGAGATTTTGCCTTATGGATTAGAGCAAAACCAGAGCATATACTTAAATGGGAATCCCCTTTTTCTCTAGGATTCCCAGGCTGGCACATTGAAGATACTGCCATAGCCATAAAATATTTTGGCCCACAATATGATATCCATGGTGGAGCTATAGAGCTTGCTTTTCCCCATCATGAAGCTGAAATTGCTCAGGCAGAAGGAGCTACAGGAATCAAGCCATACGTTAGGTATTGGGTTCATACTGGAATATTGACCATAAAGGGAATAAAGATGAGCAAAAGTTTGGGTAATATAATACAAGTTAACGATGCCCTTAAAAAATATAGCCCTGAGACAATAAGGTTGTGGATTGCTAGCACCCATTACAGAAAACCTTTAGATTATAATGAAAAAGATTTGGAGGTTGTGAAAAAGAAAGTCGAGAAGATTTCTTCTACTTTAGTAAAAATAAAAGAGAATTTAGACAAAGCTAAGATCAAAAAGCTGGTATTTTCGAACCAAATCGAAAAGTTAAAGAAACAGTTTTTACAAGCAATGGAAGATGACGTAAACACTCCTTTAGCATTAACGTATTTTTTTAAAATAATTTCTTTGGTTAACAAGCAGATAGATGAAGGAAAATTTTCAAGAAAAGATTTGGAGTTAGCTAATGCTGTTATAAATGAGTTAGGACAATTCTTCCAGATAATTCCTAAATTAAAAGAAGAAAAACTATCAGAAGAAATTATTGAATTAATTAAGAAAAGGGAAGCTGCAAGAAAAGCTGGCGATTTTAAGACTGCTGATGAAATAAGAAAGAGAATAAGAAAAGAATTTGATATAATCCTGGAAGATACAAAAGAAGGTGTTAAATGGAGAAAAGCTAAGTAACTTTTAAAAACATTATCTGGCTTAGATTTTAAGTATAAGTAGTGAGAACATGGACAAGTGGAAGATATTAGGGTATATAGCTGCAATCTTTTCGCCAGTCCCAACTGGTATAGTTGCTGGTTATTGCCTGTACTTGGAGAAAAAATACAAGAAAACTGGAAGAAATGTATTGATACTAGCCGTAATTTGGGGAATAATTACAATTGCACTCGCTGGTACTCTACCAACAATATAAAATAAAAGTAAAGGTTATGGTTAGAAGAAAAGGATTGCCGCAGTGTGGAGAATTGATAATTTGTAAAGTTGCGAGGATTACTCAGTTTGCTGCATGGTGTAAGCTTGAGGAATATCCTGAAGCTGAAGGGATGATTCATATCTCAGAAGTTGCTGGTAAGCATGTTTATGACATCAGAGATTTCGTGAAGAGAGATAAGCAATATGTTGCGAAGGTTATTAGAATTGATTACCAGAAAAACATAGTCAATTTAAGTTTAAAGCGTGTTTCAGTGAAGGAGGGGAAGCGAAAGCTTAACTTATTTAGAAAGGAGCAAAGGGCAGAAAAAATTCTTGAACAAGTTTCAAAGGAAATTGGAAAAAATTTAGATCAGGGTTATGAAGAGGTTGGTTTTTTGCTTCAGGAAAATTTTGGAAGACTTTTTGACGCCTTTGAAAGGATTAAAAAATCTCCTCACTTACTTGAAGAACTTGGAGTCAGCAAGGAGTGGCAAAGTTCCCTTAAAAAAGTTTTAGAAAAGAGTTTTGTTGAAAAGGAAGTTACTATAACAGCTGAGTTAGACCTTAAGTTGTACCGTGGGGATGGAATAGATAAAATCAAAGAATTATTGATAGATTTAGAAAGGGAAAGTGGAGCTTCGATTAGTTACATTTCTGCTCCAAAATATAGAGTTGAAATTAGAACAAAAAATCCCAAGGATGTGGAAAAAAGGCTTTTTAAACGCTTAGAAAATGTAGTTAGGAAAGCTGAAAAGCTTGGTGGGGAAGGAAATTATAAACTATGAAACTTAGAAAATGCCCTGAATGTAAAAGGTATACACTTAAAGAAGTTTGCCGAAGTTGTGAAAGTGCTACGATAACTCCAGCTCCACCAAAATTTTCTCCTGTTGATAAATTCGGCCGATGGAGGAGAAAGCTTATAAAAAAAGAATATAATTAATAAATATGGTAACACAAATTATTGAGTTTGAAAGGCCTAAATTAAAGGATCCACTTTTCATCCAAGGGTTGCCAGGAATAGGAAATGTAGGTAGGATTGCAGCTGGCTACTTGACTGAAGAAATAGGGGCAAAAAAATTTGCTGAATTAATTTCTTCACATTTCATGCCGTTCGTTTTACTTCATGAAACAAGTGAAACCCATCTATTAAAATACGAGTTCTTCTACTGGAGAGCTAAGAAAAGGGGGCAAAGAGACCTCATAATCATGGTTGGAGATATGCAAAGTATTACTCCTGAGGGACATTATGAGATTGCCGAAGAAATTTTGAAATATTTGAAGGGAATTGGAGTGAAAGAAATAATTACTCTTGGTGGTCTAAACGTTGGTGAAATAATTATTGCTCCCAAAGTAATTGGTGCATCGAGTGACTTGGAATTAATAAAAAAATATAAAGGTTATGGAATAGAGTTTGTAGCTGGTACAAGAGCTGGCACAATAGTTGGGGCTGCTGGACTTCTCCTTGGTCTAGCAAAATATCATGGGATGAGGGGTATTTGCTTGCTTGGGGAGACTGTTGGTCTTCCAATAATTCCAGACCCAAGAAGTGCTGAGGCTGTTTTAAAAGTTCTGCTAAAGTTCTTAGATTTAAAAATTGACCTCAGCAAACTAAAGAAGAGAGTAGAGGAGATGGAGAAATTTATTAAAAAGGTTGAGGATGTACAAAAAAGGGCATTAGTGCAAATGGCAAGGGTGAAACCACCTCCTGAGGAGGAGAAATTAACATATATAGGCTAAATTCAGAAAAGTATGCCAATAAGATTTTTAATCCCAAGGTCAAAATATTTAGCCTCTGGGATACATATTGGAATGAAACAAAAAACAAAACAGATAGAGGAGTTTATATATAACATAAGACCTGACGGGCTAGCTGTGTTTAATTTAAAAAAAGTTGACGAAAGAATAAGAATAGCTGCAAAATTTCTAGCTAGATGCACTAACATCCTAGTGACAAGCAGAAAACCTATAGTATTTCAACCAATAAAAAAGTTTTGTGAGTTAATTAAATGCAAGGTGGTAACAGGTCGTTTCATGCCTGGTATGTTGACAAACCCAAGTTATGAGGAGTATTTTGAGGCTAATGTTGTCTTGGTTGTAGACCCGCTCATAGATTTTCAAGCTATCCAAGAAGCTGTAAAAGCAAGGGTTCCAGTAGTTGCTCTATGTGACACTTTTAATGAAACTAAGGATATTGATTTAATAATTCCATGTAACAATGTTGGGAAAAGGGCTATCGCTACTATATTTTGGCTTTTAGCTAGGGAGATATTAAAAGAGAGAAAAGAGATAAAATCTGATCGTGAGTTTAAACATGAAATAGAGAGTTTTGAAGCTAGATGAAAAATTTTCTTATTCTATCTTTACAATAATATCAAATATCAATTTAATATGTTCTAATATCATACACTAGAACATTGGAGGCTCCAATATGGGTTATATATATTTATACTATGGTGAGGGGGCTGGTAAAACTACCAATGCTCTAGGTTTAGCTTTACGTTCAGTTGGTCATAAACATAGAGTGATAATAATTCAGTTTTTGAAATATTGGAAGAATACTGGGGAATATAAAATAATTCAGATGCTTAAGCCTTACTATGAAATCTATCAGTTTGGAAGACCTGGATGGTTTAAAGCTGAAAATAAAAAGCAAAGAGTTTATAGGTTTGGTAAGAAAAAGTTTGTTGTTAAAAGCCTTAAAGACTTGGACAAAAAGCTTGCGAAAGAGGGTTTAGAATTTGCCAAAAAAATAGTTAAAAAGAAAAAACCACATCTTTTGATTTTGGATGAAATAAATTTAGCTTTGCATTGGAAGTTGTTAGACGTAAATGAAGTTATAAAGTTTTTAGATAGCCTTCCAAGTAAAACAGATGTTGTGCTAACTGGAAGATACGTACCCAAGCTGTTAATGAAAAGGGCCGATTTTATAAATGAAATAATTGATGTGAAACATCCAAAGAAAATACCTGCTACAAAAGGAATTCAATACTAGCCCACAATACAAACACTCCATCCACAATCCAAACACTTTATACAACCACTCTCTTTTACGATCCTAGAAGATTTGCACTCAGGGCACTTTCCTTCCTTTTCATAATTTATTATTTCTACTCTTCTCTTGGGTTGTTCTTCCTCCAATTCATGAATTTCTGGTAACTCAATTTTAAACTTCTTCATCATCTGCAGAGTTTTATTTTTAATTAATTTCATAACCTCCTTTTGTCTATTTCTAACTTCAGCTTCTGGTGAATAAAGAACTTGTCTAGCTTTCGAACCCTCTCGATAGATTGTTATTCCTTTACAACCCAACTTATAGGCAAAAAGAAAAGCATTCTTTACATCCTCTGGAGTAACCCAATTTGGCATGTTTATAGTTTTGCTTGTAGCGGCACAAACCCATTTTGCAATTTCTGCCTGAGCTCTCACATGATCCCACCATGGTATGTCTAGGGCTGTAATAAAAGTTTTTCTTAATTCAAGAGGAATTTCCTCTATTCCTTGAACACTTCCTCCATTCTCCCTAATTCTTTTCAATATCTCATCTTCGTATAAACCACTTAATTTAAGCTGTCTCTCAAATTCTACATCAGTATAAAAAAATGACCCTATTGTTACAATTTTTTCAAAAACCAAAGCATATTGAGGCTCGATACCAGAAGAAACATCTGCTAGCATCGATAAGCTACCAGTCGGAGCAATGGTAGTAACTTCAGCATTCCTTATACCATTCGCCTTAATTGCCCTTACGACTTCTTTCCAATCTTGTGTCCACAATTCAGGCTGGTAGTAACCCTCTATCGGTAATTCTTTCGGGTAGCTTGAGTCATCATAAATTGGAAATACACCCCTTTCAGCAGCTAACTGAGAAGATTCTAGCATAGCATGAAAAGTAACAAACTCAATTAATTTTCTCATCAATTCAATACCTTCTTCAGAATTGTAAGGAATTTGCATTGCAAAAAGAGTATCGGCTAGACCCATAACTCCAAGTCCAATTTTTCTAGCTTCTTTTGTTGTTTTTTCTATTTTTTCAAATGGATATTTATTCATATCAATTACATTGTCCAAAAATCTTGTTGCTAGCTTAATACTTCTTTTCAGCTCTTCCCAATTGAAGGTTTTGTTGCCCAAGTTATCTTCTTTGAAGTGAGCATAAAGATTGATAGAACCGAGGTTACAGCTCTCATACTCATAGAGAGGTTCTTCACCGCAGTTGTGAACTACGAAATTATTAGCGATGAAAGAGTGAGTAACAGGTTCCTTTAAATCGTATACTTCCTCTATTCCAACTTTTTCTATTTTTTTAACTGGTGCTGTATAAAAACGATTGTTAAAAAAAGTTACTACTTCTTCACCCTTCTTCAATTTTCCCAATTCTTTCCATTCATTGTTTTTAGTTAAAAACATGTGATTCAAGGTCGCTTTTAATCTTAACCCATTTTCGGTTTCAATTAAGTAAACTTCTTTCTTACCTGTTTTTCCTACCCATCTAATCACATGAAACTCACCATCCTTTCCCAGAACTTGTTGAGGGTTATGGAGAGAAGAAATAGGAATTAAACCTTCATTAGTTACGATGATCGTATCTCCACTGACACAAGGATTAGTTGACCTAATTGGTCCTTTAGTTTTCAGCAAAACATTCCTTCTATTTAAATTGTCAAAAAATACAACTCCAGGGTCACCAGATTTCCAAGCGCTCATAGCTATACTATTAAGCAAATACTTTGCATTAACATATTTCCAAACTTTTTTAGTTCTTGGGTTGATTAAAGGATACATCTCATCCCTTTCATAAGCATCGAAAAATTCAGGAAAAACTAGTACAGAAAGGTTGAAATTTTCTAATACACCTGGTGTTTCCTTTACACTTATAAATTTTTCAATATCAGGATGAGAAATTTCTAGAATTCCCATACAGGCACCCCTACGTTTCCCGCCTTGTTTTACAACATCTGTAATAGTATCGATGATCTTAGCGAAACTTACAGGACCACTTGCAACTCCAACAGTGGATGCAACTACATCACCTGCTGGCCTTAACTTAGAAAAATTTATTCCTATCCCACCACCTGACTGAAAAATTGTTGCAGCATCTCTACCAGCTTCCATTATAGATCTCATGTCATCCTCCATACCTAAGACAAAACATGCACTCAGCTGAGATAATCTTGCTCCAGCATTAAAAAGTGTGGGAGAATTCGGCAAAAATTTCTTCTCAACCATCAAATTGTAATAATCCAAAAAGTTTTGGTAGTAATTTTCAAACTCCCCTTTCTCTAACATCTTTAAAAATTCTTTCCAACTAACTTTCATTTTTCCTTGAGAATTTAACTCATCGTATAAACTTTTCATACTTTCTAAGTGCCACCGGTTCCATTTAATTTCTTTAAGACCAAGTTTATTTTCAAGTTCTATTGGGTTAAATTCTTCTACCGGTTTAATTCTCTGCTTTCCTTTTTTATCAAAAATTTTTTTATCGTGCAAAATATCGGGAATAACGATTAGAGATGCTACTCTTTGAAACAGTTGCTTAGGAGATTCTATTAGCTTTCCTTCTTCATCCTTTAGCAAATACCTTGAAACCAAAACTTGGACCGCACTAACAGAAAACTTTTTATCAACCTCATCTATAGCTTCTTTCTGCAACAATCTCTTCTTTTCTTCCCTTATCCAAGTTCTTTCCCTTCGATATAAAATAAAAGCTTTAGCTGTTTTGTAATGACCATTTTCAACTAAAACTTTCTCAATTATATCCTGAACTTGCTCAACTGCTGGAATTTCACCAGGCTTTAATCTTTCCTCGAGAATTTCAACGACTTGTTTTGTTAAATTTTCAGCTATGCTCCTATCCCTGCCACCAACTGCCTGAGCAGCCTTAAAAATTGCGTTTGTGATTTTCTCTGGATCAAAGTCAACAATCCTTCCGTCTCGTTTCCTAATTTTTTTTATCTTAACCATATTTCTCTAAAGTCAAGAATTGTAATATTTTTCTTCTCTTTCTCTATATTATTTAAATTTCGGTGATATGATATATATTTTCAGCTAATTAAACATGGTAGCGTTCTTCAAGTCAAATTTTTAGTCTTTTATATTTTAAAATGAAAATCTAATTATGCCACTAACTATTGCTGACCTAATGCCATTAGCTTTATGTTTGGCCACTCAAGAGCTCTTAGATACAAAGAGATTTAGAAAAAGTTTTTGTGATAACCTGCTTTTGGGTAGAAGAGATGATCTGCAGCTACGACTTTTAAACTTGAAAAGAGAACTAAATTTGAGTGAAACTGGGAGAAAATTTTTTGATGGATATAAAGCTACTATCATCTCTAACCTAGATAAAATAATTGGTTTAGTTTCGGCCTACACAAAAGTAAATCCTACCATAACTCAACATATCGTGTCAACTTGCAAAAATATCATGGGTGAAATTTTACTTGTTGATAGTTTTGAAAAGATTTCAGAATTTGAATCGAAGTTTAGGTCTGAGGTTACTCTTCAATTGTTTAGATTGATGAAGGAGGCTAGAATGTGAACTACTCCAACTATCCCTACGACTTACACCAATAATAGCCTTTCGGTTTTACGTCATATAGGGTCTGTTATATGGCAACCCTTCGGCAGAGCCATTTCACTATTT
>JASEGN010000037.1 GCA_030018055.1 Candidatus Aenigmatarchaeota archaeon
ACGGCTGTTTGTGCGCAACAATGTAGAACTACTTCAGGTTCTGTTTCTTTGAAAATTTGAGTCAAAGATGTAAAATCTCTTATGTCCCCCTTTGAAAATTTAAACTTTTGACTTTTTTGAATTTGCAACCATCTGAGGTTTGTTTCTGTACCTTTCCTAGATAAATTATCGAAAACTATAACAAAGGCACCTCTATCTAAAAAGTATTTTGTTAAGTTACAGCCAATAAAACCTGCGCCGCCAGTGATAAATATCCTTTTATCCTTATATTTTTCCATAACAGTTGCCTCCGCACAGTTTAAAGATGTCACTTAACATACATTTATCTGAATCAGAAATAGTCCATCTTGGATGACCTCTCAAAGTAACAGCTGCTATATGCCCCTTTATTTCGCCTAATGAGACTTTTGAGTATTTGGCAAGCATAAACACTATACTCAATGGCATCCCATGAAGATGATTCTTATACGCCCAACTGTCCACAGTATGTTTGGATATTTTAAGAGTAGTTATAAGAAGTTTCCTTAGGGGATTGCCTGTGCCGCCAAAAAGCTTTTTAACAAAATTAGAATTATCAAAATAGATATAAAACTTTATACGACTTGCTGCTTTTTCAAACTTTTTAAGCTTTCGATTACATAAATTTAAAATCCCAAAATGGTAAAGTTTAAAAATTTGCCTTAATCCGCAGACAATTATTCTCCCACTAGAAACTCTCTGAAGCGATTTTTTACCGATCACACCTATCTTAGAAAGACATCGTAAGTAGAAGTTAGATAAATCTTGTTCGCTTTTCCAATTAAAATGAATCATGATACTGTTTGGTATTTTATTTCTTAAACATACGGACCCTTCAGCTGCAAACACACCTCTAAGATAAGGCGGAACTAAAGATACGTCTGTCTCTATTAACAAAGTGGCCTGTTGTACGAGTCTATCAAATATACATCTGAAAATTCCGTTATCGTAATATAACTCCATAAAAGTAGACCTATTTCCCCTAACATTATTTTGTTTAGCACATTGTTCAGTAGATATACCTAAGTAATTGCACCATTTATTCAATTCTTTCTTTGTGCCATAAAAATTAAATCTCCATGCATTTCTAGGAACACCCAAACTTTCAAAAAAAGACAATTCAAAGCGTAAATTTTCTACATCTTTACTACCTATCCTTACAGAATAACACACTCCAATTGAATTACTTCGCGTCCCATCTCCCTCATAATATCCAACTCCAGTCGAAAACAATTCATCCAAAATTACTTTACATGGTAGGGCACTTAAGAAAATTGTTTTCCCCCAAAGGTAATAAATACCAATACGACCTGTAGGAATCTTAAACCACAAATACTTGTCTCTAATAATCAAACTTTTTTGAGAAGGAAGAAAAAGAGAATTCCACCTATTGTGCAACTTTACCAATTTATTATTCACATAACCAGCTAGTAAAAAAGTAGTTTTATTTTCACCTTTTTTAATCTGTATCTTTAACTTTGTTGGAAGTATTTTTCTATTCCACTTACATATAGGTACATATTGTCCTTCTCTTGCAATGTTAAAAGCATAACCACTTAGATTATGGGAAGGAACTATTCTAGCTACATCTATTACTCTTTTCTTGGTATCTTTCATAATCTCACACCTATCTTTCTACAAGGTCGAGAAAAAATTCATCCCATGTTAATGGTTTTCTTTCTCTGAGAGAGTATTTCATTTTAAGTTCTATCAATTTTTGATAAGTTTCTTTTTTAATCGTCAATGTTGTTTTCATACTTTATTATATGTAACAAAAGTATTTAAAGTTATAAAAACCCGACATAACCAGTAACTACAGCTTCATTGCATTCCTTTCTCTGCTTTTATTTTACTTCTTACCCATTCTATTTCTCCTTTCAGTCCTTCCTCTAAAGAAGTCTCTGGAATCCAGCCAAGAATTTTTTTAGCTTTTTCATAAGTTCCAACAAATCTTTGTATATCTCCTTTTCTAGGAGGGAGATATCGAACTTTCGATCTACTGTTTGATAGCTTTATGACTAAACTTGCAAGCTCATTCAAGTCAGTCCCTTTTCCTGTAGGTAAGAGAAATGTCTCACCTATTGCTCTTTTATTTTTTAGAGCTAGAACAAAGGCTTTGGCTGTATCGCTTACATCGACATAATCCCTAATTTGTTTACCAGTTCCAAAAATTGGAAGTGGTTTACCCTCTAAGGCAAGTTTTATCCAGAAGGCGATAAAATTATACCAACCCTTCATCCAGTAAGGCTGTCTAGGTCCATAGACATTAGAAGGTCTCAAAATAACAAACTTCATCCCATATAATTCAGAATAAATCTTACATAGATTTTCTCCGTATATTTTATGAACATTGTAAAAAGTTGAAGGATTATAAGGAAGACCTTCATCTGCAATTTTTGGCTCAGGTATATCGCCTAAAACAGATCTGCTTGAAGTATAAATTATCAAAGCATCGTCATTCCATTTTCTGCAAGCTTCAAAAAGTCTAAAAGTTCCCAAGCAGTTTGACTTAAAGTCCTCATGGAGATAATCTACAGATAAAAAAGTTGAGACTTGGGCAGCAGCGTGTATTATCGCATCAAAACCTTGAACATCCTCTTTTTCCACATCTTCTACATCTTTTCTAATTAATTTAATTCCAGGAATATTTTCCTTCCTGCACTTAAGTTATCTAAAACGACTACTTCATTTTTTTCCTTTAGCAAATCAACTATGTGACTTCCTATGAAGCCTGCTCCACCTGTAATTAAAATTCTCATAACTCCCCACCTAAATACTTTCTTCTCTCAGCTTCTGCTTCCATAAATTTATCCATAGCCTCTTGCTCCTCACTCCATTTAACCAATCCTTCTAGACCTTCTTTTAGTTTAACTTTAGGTTCCCAACCAAAAACTTTTTTAATCTTAGAAATATCAGCAAAGTCATGTCTATTATCTCCAACTCTAAACTCTTCCGTTACCTTTGGTTGGACTTTGGAATCGTAAATTTCCGTTAATGTTCTAGCTATTTCTAGTATGCTAGTTGGTTTACCAGTAGCGACATTAAAAACATCGAAAATGAATTTATTAGATTCTAAGGCAACTAAATTTGCTCTAGCTACATCTTCTACATAAATAAAATCCCTAACTTGGTTACCATCTTCATAAATTATTGGTTGGTTGTTGTTTTTAATTCTCGACATAAAAATTGCACATACGCCTGTGTAAGGATTACTTAAACTTTGTCTTGGACCATAAACGTTAAAATATCTGAAAACTATGGTAGGGATTTGAAAGGCATTACCATACATCAGAGCTAACCTCTCGGTGTCAAATTTAGATAGAGCATAAACTGAAAGATTTTGAGCTGGTTTTTCTTCTGTTGTTTCTATTGGCTTAACATACTCGTTGCAAATAGGGCAATGAACCTCCCAATCCTTTCGCTTAAGTTGCTCTATTGGCCTTAGCCCAGGATAGATTGTACCATGAGTTTTGCATTTATAGGTTCCTTCACCATAGATACTTTTTGAGCTTGCAACAATTATCTTCTTAACATTCCTTCTAATCTCTGGATTTGTTAATAAGGTTTCATAGAATTTTGCAGTGCCCAGTGTGTTTATATTCAAAAATCTCAAAGGCTGATACATGCTTTGACCAATGCTTACAAGAGCAGCGAGATGAATAACAGTATTAACATTTTTTAGGACCTTTTTCCAAGTATTAGAATCTGTTACGTTGCCTTGTACAAATTCTGCTTTTGGATTAAGGTAATCTGGAATTTTTTCTTGGTGTACTTGTTGCTCAAGGTTATCTAAAATTCTCACTTCATAACCTTTCTCAACGAGCAAGTCAACAGTGTGGCTTCCTATAAAGCCTGCCCCACCAGTTATCAGGACTTTCATCTTATCCTCTTTTGCCAGTCTATCATTCTTTTTAAACCCTTCTGTAAGCTTACTTTTGGCTTAAAGTTTAGCAATTTTTTAGCTTTGGTTAAATCTGGACACCTTCTTCTTGGGTCATCTGGGGGTAAAGGTTGAAAAGTAATTTTAGAATTAGATTTAGTAAGCTTTTTAACTTTCCTCGCTAACCTCAAGATCGAGATTTCCTCACTATTACCAATATTTACAACTTCACCATTAATTTTTGGTGTCATAAATAGTTTGAATAAACCTTCCATTTGGTCTGTAATATAACAAAAACTTCTTGTTTGTTTTCCATCACCGTAGACTGTTATTGGTTTGTTGTTTAGTGCTTGGTAAATGAATTTGATAATTACTCTTCCGTATTGAGAAGTTGACTTGATGTCCAATCTTGGGCCATAGGTATTAAAAATCCTAGCAATTCTTATCGGTAAATTGTATTTGATAAAGTAGGAGTAGCAGTAAGACTCTGCTGCTCTTTTTCCTTCGTCGTACATCGACCTTTGACCATAAGGATTAACATAACCATAATAGCTCTCTGGTGTAGGAATAGCTTCATCTGGAGGGTTTCCATAAATTTCACTCGTACTCGTGAAAAGAAAAGATTTAATATCATTTCTTCTTGCTAACTCAAGCATGTTTCTTGTTCCGATAACATTAGCATCCAATGTCTGAACAGGAAATTTTTGATAAAGTGGTGGTGAGGCAATGCTAGCTAAGTGAGCGATGTAATCGATTTTTTCATGGGTATTAAAAGAACATACGTCTGCGTTAATGAACTTAAAATTTTTATTTTTCGTTAGATGTTTTATGTTTTTCTTAGAACCAGAGCTTAGATTATCCAGGCAAATTACCCTTGCACCAAAAACATTTAAAATATCACAAAACCAAGAGCCCAAAAATCCAGCACCACCAGTAACCAAAAAAGTTTTGTCAGTAATTTTTCCCTTAAATTCGCATAGCTCTTCTATAATTGTTTGAATATCTTCTTGAATTACTCTATACACTTCATCCACCTAGTTACTTATAGCTCTTAAATTATTTTAAAGTTGGTAATAAAATTGAGCCAACCAACGCATACATCCAAAAAGATAAAAATCTCGCTAAAAGAACTGCCGCTGTAACTTCTGCTAAACTTAATGGGAAGATTGAAGTAAACAATAACGCAGAAATAATTTCTGCAGAGCCCAAACTACCTGGTAAGAGTGTTAAAACTGACAACAACGCTGTAATTGCCAGTATAACTATTGTTGAGAGAATTGTTACTTCAAGCCCAAGGGATTTAAAGGCGAGAAACAATATAACTCCTTCAATAATCCAAATAAAGATCGTGTAAATTTTGGTAGTTATTATCGTTCTTTCACTTCTGTAAACTTTTAAAGATTTGCCCACTGTTTTTGAAAATCCTTTAACTTTTGTTTTTAACTGTCTTACAAATGGAAGAAAAGAAAACAGAGAGAAAAATAAGGATAAAATTTTCTCGGTTCTTTTCTTCGAAAGAAGAATGTAGATTGCAACGGAAAAAACTAGTCCATAGATAAGAATTGCTAAACCTAACCAAAGGTATATCACCGAAATTTTCACTAGCAACAAAATCCCAATCAAAGAAATTAAAATCATGGTTATAACATCTAGCATCTTTTCAATTAATATTGATGGTAAAGATTTGCTAACTCCTATTTTACTCACTCTTTGGAGTAAGAAACACCTTATTGGCTCTCCAACTTTTGCTGGTGTTAAATTTGATAGGAAAAGTCCTGGAATAAAAACATGCAGAACTTTTGAAAATGGTATGTGATCAAATTTACTTAAAAGATAGCGCCACCTAGCACTCCTTATAATTGCTCCAACAAACCAAAGGAGCAAACCTAAAACAACATAAACTGGATTTGCCCTTAGAAATAGACTTATAACCTTACTTGCACCGGAATAATAGATTAAACCAACTAGCAATGCTATAGATACTAATATTGGTAGTATTTTGGCATTCATCTTAGCTTAATTTAGAATTACAACAAATTTTTCTTTTTTAATCTCTCTCTAACTAAAGGACCAAATTTGTCATGTTTAAAAACAAACTCTACAAAGGTTGCAACATAATCTTCGATTGTACCTAAGTCATAGTGAGCTATATCCAAAGGTAAAGCAAAAATTGAAAATCCTCTCTCTAGCAAAATTTTCATTGAATCAGTAATCTGGTACTCTCCCTTTGCTCCTGGTGACCTTCTCAGAGTTTCCCTAATTGCCTCAAATATCACAGGCTCAAATACATAGCAACCTGATATTGCTAAATTGCTTGGAGATTCTGCTTTTTTAGGTTTTTCGACCATATCTAAAACCTTGAAGCACCGACCAATTTTTTCATCTGAAGTTTTTACAATACCCCATCTCTCAACGTCCTCAACTCTCATCACACCAACTGTAGCTGCTAAATTTTTATCCTGTATTCTTGTGTTAACATGTTCATTTATAAGCTCTTTCAAGAAAGTTGGTGGATCAATGAGCGTATCACCAAAAATTACAACGAATGGCTCATCGCCAATTAAAGATTTTGCTCTACCTATCGCGTCGGCTATACCTATAGCATTTGCTTGGGTTGTAAATAAAAAGTTTAGGCCATCTAGCTCTTTTGTTCCCTCTGTAAGCTCTGCCTCTGGAGTAGAAAAATAATCCATCAAAGCATGTTTTTTATATCCAGAAACAATTATCACGTCCTCTATCCCTGCGATTTTTAAAGAACTCATTATGTGATGTATTGCTGGTTTATCAACTATGGGTAAAGTTTCCTTTGGCATAGCTAAAGTTAATGGCCTTAATCTTGTTCCTGCACCTGCTGCTGGAATAACTGCTTTTCTTATCATTCCCTCACACCATATTTTTTAGCCATATGTAAGTTAATTTTAAGAACAGCTTCTAATAGTTCTGGGTAATGATATTTCTTAACAAATTGAATGAATGCGAATAAGTCTTTCTCTAAACATTTTCCTCCAAATGCTAATCCATGAACACTTCCATACTTCCCTATCCTTGGGTCTAGAGCAGCAATATCCGCAACAATTTTTGAGTTAATACCGAGCTCCTTACAAATGAGAAATATCTCGTTCCAATAAGAGATTTTCGTTGCAAGCATGCAGTTTGATGCATACTTAATCATCTCGGCTGTTTTTAAATCTACATTAAAAACTGGGATTTTTAGGGGTTTGTAAATTTTCTTTAGCACCTCACCCGATTTCCTGTCAAACTCACCAATAACAATTCTATCTTCAGAAAAAAAGTCTCGTTTAAATAATGCATCATTAGTCCAGCTACGAGCAATTTCGGTAAGAAATTCTGGATTAACACATACACCAAAATCTTTACCTACCTTTTTTCTAGAATACTTTTCCAGAATTGGAATCACAACTTTCTCCGTAGTTAATGGAATCACAGTACTCTTAATAACAACTAGATAGTATCTTTTTATTTCTTTCAAAGCTTTAGCTAGGTTTTTACATGCATCCTTTATATAACTCAGATCTATCTTTCCCTTTTTTGTTGGAGTTGGTACTGAAATAAAAGCTATGTCTGTGCTGTTAACAAGGTCTCTAATATCAGTTGTTGCCTTTAATCGTTCATCTTTCAACTTCTTAACTCTCTTCTTATCTGTATCGTAAAATATTACATCATTGCCTATCTTTTCAAATCCTCTTCCAATTATGTACCCAACTACTCCACTCCCTACTATACCAATTCTTGCCATCCTATCTAATTATGAGTGAGATTTAAAAGTTAAATTTTTACCTTAAGCTACAAAACATAAAAATTAAGATTTAAAGAAAAGTGATTTTAACCAGTTATAGATTGCTTGCAGTACTACAAAAATTGGATTAGGTCTTTCGACTGCATGTCCAGTTATAGGCTGTTGCTCTGGCTTTTCCTTTACTTTAGGCTTTTCAGCTGTACAATTACTAATTATCCTTTCATCATGTAAAAGTAACAAGTGGGTTTTTGTTGTTAGGTTAAAGCTGAGCCTTACTTCCTCACTCTCATTTAAGTTTATAACCTTTCTCTCCAAGCTTTCTTGAATTTCAACAAGAGTAAAATTAGCAGGCAATTGACCATTTTTTATTATTGCGACCAGAGTATCATTCCTTACTTCACATGTTAAATTAGCCTCAACTTTAGGTAAAATTGGTAGTATGGTTATGTTCTTTACAAGGTCTTCTTCATCTTTAATTCTAACCTTAAGAATGTATTCACCTGGCTCAGCGTCAAGTCTAATTCTATTTAGTAAGGTTAAGATAGTAGAATTTCCTGCTACAAGCGTTATTTCTCTTTGGTTTGCAGTCCAGGATTTTAACCATCTGCTACCTGTAAATCCCTCAGATATAATTTTTCTTCCAGAATATACATAAGAGTAGGCTGTGAAGTTCTTGGTTATGTTATCTACATTCTCTATTCGTACAATAACTTGAAACCCCTCACCAACTCTTACCTGATCAGGGGCTGAGATAATCTCATATGTTTTGTGAAAAGTTTCTATGGGTCTAGTTGTTATATTTTTTTCTTTATAAACTGTTCTTATTTCTGGTGTTGGACACAGCCTTTCGTTCTTTCCAGTTATACTTAAATTGAGTGGAAACTCTATATACTTTTTATAACCTTCGCCACTTGGACTACATGTTCTTAGAGTTACCATATAATCGCTGGGTGAGTAATAGTTATTACAGTTTGGGTAAATGAAAAATGGAATGGAAAAATAGTAGGTTCTATTGTCTTCTAACTTCGCCTCAACAGAAAGATCTCCGCTACAATCAGCGTATTTGGTTATCTTATTCCAGCTAAGGTCAGCTACAATCCTCGAGCCACTTTTACCATATCCACCATAAACTAAAAATCTAATTTTATCGTAGCTGTAATAGGTTGAATTTAATTTAACCTGAAGGAAATTAAAACTGCCAAAGTTTGTTAGAGATGGGGCAGTTAAAATCTGTATTGGATTCTCAACCACTGTTATGTTTTTACAAGCAAAATTATCAGAATAATCTATTTCATTAACTGTTGAATTAATT
>JASEGN010000038.1 GCA_030018055.1 Candidatus Aenigmatarchaeota archaeon
GCGAACAACAGCAACTTTTATTAATTTCTCACTTTTTAAAAATAATTTCTGTTTTAGGTTGTAAAACGTCTATCATTAACTTTTAAGATCATTTGATGTGTAAAACGTTTTACATATATAATATGTTATATATATTCTAAACTCTATTTTTATAATCTCACTTTTTTCTTTTTTAAACACTTATGTTAAACGTCTATCATTCACCTTTTTATATATATTTCAGAATAACAAAGTTTATATATTACTATTACATATAATATGTAACATGAAAAAGAAAAAATATGTAATATTTTTCGATATCCCGACACGAAATTACGTTTTGAGGGCAAGAGTCAATAGAGCTCTGCAAGCAATTAAGGCAGTAATGGTTCAAAGATCTATTTGGCAACATGACGACCTAGAACAATTGAGCAAAATAGCCCAGCTAATTAACTCACATGGAGGCAAAGCCGAGCTAATCGAGTGGAAGAAAGTTAAAGTGTAAAACGTCTATCATTAATATAAAGTATATTTTTCATTATATATTCTCTAAACTCTACAATTTTTATAATTTTATTGTAAAACGTTTTACAAAGGAAAAAATAAAGCTTATTTTTAAATGAAAAAGTAAAATCTATTAAAATGAAAAGATCACAATCTTACGAAAGAATTCATCTTGTTCAGAAAAGAGGTTTTACGGTTCCAAAGGAAAATAGTTGGCTTATAGTTATTAGAGATAATAATATTTATCTAAAATTAAATTTAGAGATAAATTAAAAATATAAATATCACCTAGTAGGAAAAATCATCCGTCAACCATTAATGCAATACAATTCCCTGTAAATATATAAATCTCTTATGGTTAAAAATATATGAAGTTTTTAAGATGGGAAAGATTGGAAATGTAAACTTTAATAAACTTTTAATACTTGTAAAACAAGTAAAATTTATGGAAGAAAAAATTGAAGATATAGTAAAGGTATCACCAAAAGGTCAAATAGTCATCCCAAAAACAATAAGAAAAAAGTTGGGAATCATACCAGGAGAAAAACTTCTGGTTGCAAGCAGAGACAAAGAGATACATCTCAAAAAGCTGAAGGGTGTTAGCATCGAGGAGATTTCAGAAAGAATAGAGCAGGTTGCTAGAAGAAAAGGAATTGACTTAGATAGGATTATCTCCGAGGCAATCGAATGGGCAAGAAAGTCAAAGTAGTTTTGGATACAAATGTTTGGATCTCAATCTTCATGAAAAAAACATTGGGTAGAGAATTTTCTAGGCTTTTCAAGCAAGGAAAAATAGAAGTATTCATATCAGAAAAGATATTAAGAGAAATTTCACGAGTTCTAACTTATCCTAAAATTACCAGGCTACTTGAGGATGTAGGAATAAGTATGAAGGAAGTGCTTAAGCATATCGTTGATAACTCTACTCTTGTTAAGCCAGTTGTTAAGCTACGTGTAATAAAGGAGGATGTAGCAGATAATATAATACTAGAGTGCGCGTATCAAGACAAAGTCGATTTTATAGTTAGTGGAGATAAACATCTACTTAAGCTAAAAAAGTTTAAAGGTATTAGAATTATCGCACCGAGAGAGCTTCTGGATATTTTTTGATTTAGATGTAAAACGTTTATCATTAACGTTTATTGCTCACTGAACGATTTAAAAATTTAATTTAACTTCCTCGGCAAGCTTTATAATTTTAAGATTAGTTATATTGGAACTGACAAAGAAAAGAAGTTACAAGAAAGATTGGTAACTTTAATCATGATAATCTTCTTCTCTAAACCTATAAATATTTTAAATGTTAGAAGAAATTAATGTCAGAGAAATTTGAAGGTGCTACAACAGCATTGATAACACCTCTATTTGATGATGGAAGCATAAACTGGAGAGACCTGCAAAATTTAGTTGAATTTCAGGTTAATAGCGGTATAAATAATTTGCTTTCTTGTGGTACTACAGGACAAAGTCCAACCTTAAGTTGGGAAGAACACAGCACAATCACAAAAACGATTGTAAAAATTAATAATAATAGAATTCCTATAATCGCAGGTACTGGCTCTAACAATTCAGAAGAAGCAGTTAGAGCAACCTATGAAGCATATTTAGAAGGTGCTGATGCTACACTTCATGTGACAGGCTATTACAACATGCCTGCTCAACTAGGGATAATAGATTATTTTTCTAGAGTTGCAAAAGCTTCTCCCTTGCCTGTAATAATGTATGATGTAAGAGGAAGAGGACACCCACCGATAATGCCAGCAACGAGGATCTATCTTGCTAAGAACTATCCCAACGTAATTGGTGTAAAGGAAGCGAGTGGTGAAAGAAATAAAGCCGATTGGGTAGAAACGAGGAGAATAGCTAGAGAGAATGGATTTGATAAGCATACTTTTAAGATAATTTCTGGTGATGACCCAGCTACATTTAGCATGATGTCAGATCCTGAGGTGGAGGGTGTTGGTGTGATTTCAGTTTGGAGTAATATTTTGCCCAATGTATACGTTTCACTGGCAAAAGCATTATCAGAAGGAAATATTGAAGAAGGAAAGAAGATAGACGACTCGCTTAAAAAATTAAATAGCATAGTAGGAATATCCTTGAGTTATCAAATTAACATAGAAGATAAAGAATATCAAATAACCAACGATTCATTTAGAAACCCAGCAGCAGTGCAATTTGCAGCATATTTACTTGGGATGATAGAATCCCCAAGATTAAGGTCACCTTTGGTTGTCTTACCTGAGGAGGGTCAGAAACTAGTTGGAAAAACATTTTTAGAACTTTATGAATCTCATCCAGAATATTTTAAATCTTTAACAGAGTATTTCAAACCAGTACCAACCATAGAAGATAGACTAATGCGATATAGGTAAAAAGGTGGAAAATGCCTAAAGTAGTTCAAAATGGACTCGGAAAGATGGGAACTGCTGCTCTTAGAAGACTTTTGGATAGTGGTATCGAAGTTGTAGGAGTTGCCGATCCACACCCTTCTATTGAAGATGGGTACAAGTTAGCAAGATCTTCCAAGATTCCTGTGAAAGATGATATTACACAAATTAGTATAGAACCAGGCACAATCTTAGTTGATTTCAGTAGTCCTGATGCGTGTTTAAATGCAGCACGATACGTTGCAAAAGAGGGTGGAAAATTAGTTATTGGAACAACACCGTTACCAAAGGAATATGAAACAGAGATTCTTAGTCTTGGTAATAATTCAGTTGTAATTCTTTCTCCAATTTTTTCTCTTGAGGCAAATCGTTTTTTCAAGCAACTAGAGTACGTGGGTAAGACATCTGATAAAGATGCTTGGGTAAGCATACACGAAAGACACCGAGCAGAAAAGTTAACAACCTCAGGAACTGCTGCGAAGATGGCTAGGATTCTTTGTGAAACAATGAATAAAGATGGTTATATTCTCTTAAGAGAGGGAAAGGCTTATAATCCAATAGGTAATGAAATGGAGATGCCAAAATTAAAAGAATTACCTCCAAATACACTTAAAAAATACATCCAAGTTTCTTGTGAAAGATTCGGGGATGAGCCAGGTTTGCATGTGGTAAGAATAGGTGATGAGATCGATTATTCAGAATATAGTGTTAGAGCAACACGCAATTCTAATGCAAAGGGTGTAGAAATGGCAGTATGTTATGCCTCGACAAAAGAGAAAGGAGTTTATGATTTCTCAAAAGATGTTCTGGGGCTTTAATTTTTTTCTGATTACCAAATTTTGAAACAGATAGAATGAAAGATAATATTTATGTTGGGATGATAGGACTTGGAACTGTTGGGGGTGGTGTAGCAAAATACTTCCAAGAGAAACTACCCTCTAGAATTTCTTTAAAAACAGTTGCTGTAAGAAACCTTTATAAAGAAAGAGATGTAAAATTTCCTAACCTAACAACTAATCCTAACGATATTCTAGATGATCCTGAAATTGATATAGTTGTTGAACTGATGGGTGGTGAAAATCCTGCAAAGGAATATATCTTAAAGGGAATAGAGAGAGGAAAAAGTATAGTGACAGCAAACAAGGTTGTAATATCAAAATATGCTAAGGAAATATTTGAAGCGGCTAGAAGAAAGGGAGTAGATGTTAAATTTGAAGCTTCTGTTGGTGGTGGGATACAAATAATCCATACACTAGAACGTTTACGTTCAGATAACATTTCTACTATAATGGGTATTTTGAATGGAACAACCAATTATATTTTAACAAGAGTAAGTGAAGGATTGGAATACAATTCTGCTTTAAGATTAGCACAAGAAAGAGGTTTCGCAGAGGCAGACCCTGAATTAGATGTCAGTGGAAAGGATGCAAGAGACAAATTAGCTATTTTGGCTTCGTTGGTTTATAATGTAAATATAAATCCTCAAGAGATTTATTGTGAAGGTATAACAGAAATAACACCACAAGATATGGATTATGCTAGAGAACTGGAAGATGGTTATGTTATAAAATTATTAGCAGTTGCGAAAAGATCCAGTGACAAATTAGAATTGAGAGTCCAGCCTGCTTTAATTAATCAAAGACATCCCTTAGCTACTGTTAGAGATGAGTTCAATGCAATATATTTAGAGGGAGATATGTGTGGACCACAGATGTACTTGGGAAGAGGTGCAGGTAGAGAAGCAACAACAAGCGCCGTTATTTCTGACATAGCTTGCATAGCCGATAATATTAGAAAGGAAATAACAGACGATCTTCCAACATTAAATTCTTCAATAGAACTTTTAAACAAAGATGATTTTAGAACTAGGGGCTACATAAGAGCAGATTTGAAGGACGTAGTTGGGACGTTGGAAAAAGTTGCAGGAACTTTGCGTAAAAATGAAATAAGTATTAGAGAAGTTAGACAATGGGGAGAATCTATATTTAAAATTGATGAGGAACCATTTGTGCATTGTGTGATAACAACATATCCTGCTGAAAATAGAAGAATACAAACAACTTTGGAAGAATTATGTAAATTAGATTGTGTTCATGGAAAGCCTTTCTTCCTAAGGATAGAACAATAATTTTTAATTTAAATTTAAATATTTTCTGTAATATTTTTCATTTTCAAAAAAATGGATTTAGAGAAATAAGCGTAGCAACAGAGAGGAAAGGATTATACCAACAGGAAGTAAAAAATGGATAAAGCAACTGAAATTTATAAAAACTTAGTACTTGGCTTAGTCGGAAAGCGTGCATGCGGGAAAGATGCTGTCGCTCAGTATCTATCAAAGAAATATAGCTTTGTTTGCTTGGATTATACCAATGATATTTTAGAACCAATTTTAAAGGAAAAGAACGAGCAAGTAACGAGGGAAAATCTAGTTAAACTCAGCATGAGTTTAAGGAAGGAGTATGGAAATGATATTTTAACCCGGAAAATTTGTGAAAAAATTGAGCCTGGTTTGTGGGTTATATCTGGTGTTAGATTTAGAGAAGAGGTTGAATATTTTAATCACAAGTTTGGAGATAAGTTTAAGTTGATATCGGTTGAATGCGATTCAAGAATAAGGTATGAAAGAGCTATAAAGAGAGGAATCAAAGGTGAAGCTAAGCTAAGTTATGAGGAATTTTTAGATGGTGAAAATTTACCAACAGAACAAGTTATACCAGAAACCATGCAACTAGCGGATTTTACCATAAATAATGATGGTTCTTTTGCTAAACTTCATGAAGAAATAGATAAGTTAATGGAGAAGTTAAGAATTTAATAGTAGTAAAAGAAGGTATAGATTTAATTTGAAGCACATTAAAGCTTGAGTATCAAAGGTTTTTTCCCCAAGTATTCAGCCGCAGTAAATACTCGCTTGTTTTCTTCCTCAGCTAATTCATAAACTTTCTTCAACCTTTCTCTGTATCTTCTCTCCCTCAGAAGATGGTGATCTAGGATTACTACTTCTGGATTAACTTTTTTGATAACCTGACAAAGATTTTCAATAGAACGATTTAGGTTGATCAAGTTCATCATGTATGGAATTAAGTAAGTGCTAGGCCCATCTACTACAAGCACGTTAGGATTTTCTTTAATTAAGGCTTTAGCATAATCCTCTATCAAAATTCCACATAGGTCAGAGGTGTGAACAAACCTTTCCTTTCCATAGCTTATGCTAACAGAAAAAATCCAGCCAACCCTATCAAACTCTAGACCATGAAACAACGGTTCAGAGAATTTAATCAAAGTTTTACCTATTTTTATTTGCTTCCCATCCGCAAATTTTACCTCTAGCTCGTTGAACTTAAGCTCAGGAATCCAAGATTTAGAGCTCCAGTATTTCTGGGAAATGCTTTCAAACCATTTTCTTCCCTTAGCTAGCAACTCTTTTTTTCTCTTGGCATAATTACCCCAGTCTTTTTTTCTAGCTAAGGGTAACTTAAGCATAGGGTCTGAAAATTTTTTTACCCTTGGCTTAGTTTGAATTTTTTCCAACTCTACCTTTCCAAATTTTCTGCAGAGTTGATCCAGAAACAAGCGTGCTCTTTCCCATTGCGAAGCGTTGATATATTGGTTAGGGTCTTTAATCCAGAGTGTTTTCCCTTTGTAAAGTTTTGTTGCATTCATCCCAGGAGTATCCAACAAACTATGATGGTCATAGTGGTAGTGGGTTATAACTACAATATCAACGTGCTCAGAAGCTTTTTGCATGGCCCTTCTAGCCTGCAAAAGGTATTTTAGCTTCATTGGCCAGGACAAAGGGTAACTAGGTTGCATTTCAGCAGCACCTGGATCAATGAGAATGGCTACATCTGGAGTTTTAACAAGACAGCAGCTACATTTAGCACCTAAACTATCAAACCAAATTGGCTTCCAAAAAATTTTTTCCATATTTTTTATTGGATGACAAAATTAAGTAATTTACAAGGTGCTTAAAGAACATTTATTTGAGAGGATCTTATTTTTAATAGATAGCATGAAAAGACTCGTAGTCAAGGCTGGACTTGGCAACTTTATTAAAGCAGCTATTTTTGCTGCCCTCCTTGTAGTTCTCATAGGCTTAACAGAGTACGCACTTCAAACTTACTTAAAATTTCTGGCCGAATACAAGCCCTACCTAACAGCCGGTGAGTTGGTTGTTATAGGGTATTTAATAGTTGAAAATATCGGTTGGGGACTTTATAAACGTTTTGAAATAGTAAGTAAGGGTACAGCCTCAATCATTCGCACAATTACAAGAGTAGCTGGATATGGAATTATTCTTTCTTCTCTCACATCGGTTTTTAACGTTAACCCAGCAGCAGCCCTAACTATCGGGAGCTTCAGTGGTTTGGTAATTGGATTTGCTTTTCAAAATGTTTTGGGAAATGCCATAGCTGGAATATTCATAGTAATTACTAGGCCATTTAAAATAGGTGATATGGTGGAAATTAAAGGTATAAAAGGTAGAGTTCATGAGATTGGTGTTATGCGCACAACCATAGATACTGGCGAAGAGTATGTTTTAATTCCTAGTTCAAGTGTTGTAGCAGAAATAATCAAGAGACGAAAGGTAAATGAAAGTAGTTAATTTATTAAAAGTAAATTTGGATGGAAGCTAATGTCTTCATTAAAAGAAATAGTCGATAGCTACATGCAAAGGGTTGTTGGGCTAAAGGAGCATTGTGATAGGTGCCTTAGGACAGAGAGATGGGGAGGAAGTGTTGTGTTAATGGTTGTGGATGCTGCCTTCACTTCAATTGGATTAAATTATTTTACAGCGGTTGTTCCTAAGGTCGAGGAATTCAACAGAAGGTTTGTTGAAACCGGAAGAATAAAAACTCTAAAAGACCTCACAAAAATGAATCTACGGGAATTAAGAAAGGTATGGAGAAACAAGAGATCATGGATTATCGCTAAACAAATAGCTTCTTATCTCTCAACTCTAAGCAAGGATGATAAGTTAGCTCTAAGAACTTGGGCAAGCAACGCTAGCATTGAAAACTGGAAAGAATATCCTATTGGAAAGATTAGAGGAGTTGGGCTAATTACATTTCAATACTTGAGAATGATGGGTGGTATCGATACTAGTATGCCTGATAAGATAGTTAAAAGAGTTATAAATGAGATTTTAGTTAAAGCTGGCTTAGAACCTGTTAATGATGATATAGAGTTTGTGAAGAAAGTTGAAGAAGTAGCTAAAGTTTGTGGATATAGGCCAATAGAGCTTTGCTGGATGACTTGGCTTGTGCAACCTGAGGGAAAGGTTATGAGGATGGAAAGGTATTCGAGCATTCTTCAAAAGATTTGAAGAAAATCTAGAATTAACTACAATCCAAAAATTGTCTTCCTCATACAATCTACAAGATTAAGTTGCATACAGAGTTTATGTTCCTCAAGGAAATCATTACCAAGAATGGCAGGAACTCTGTGAAATTCTTCAGGTAAAATTTTCGCAGTAGGTTGTAATACGCTAATTGAAGAAGATTCAAAGCACAATGGTTCATCTTTCTCATTTCTCATTCTTACTTTCACTCTTGGAATAATTAATCTCCGAAATTTATGACCACCAAATAGGACAATTGGATAATTATCCGCCACTTTAAATGCTTTTACAGGCAATTGTAATTCTGCAACACCAAAGGGGGTAATTGTGGTCCAAGGGCTACCTGTATCAACGAGAGTTAAAAGTGGTTTTGGAATAGCATGGTATCTAATTAATTCAAAACTCACCAAAACAAAAGCCATTAATTTATTATACTCTAAACGTATCCATAATGGTATTTTCATCTTACCAGCTATAGAATTGCTGCAATTCCTTTAGGTGGTATGGACCAAATGAAAACGAGATTTGTATCTATTTTTTTCTTCTTGAGCCAAGCTATTACTTTGTCTATGTCCTCGTCTGCATAAAGTATTTTTTTATCTTTTATAGCTATGAATTTACCTTGGAACTTTTGCTCAAATTCAGAGCGATGGGCATCGAAATAACTCCGACCTTCTTCTTGAATTGAGAAAAGTTTTTCAATATCAACTCTCATTCTATTCTCCTGTATATAAA
>JASEGN010000039.1 GCA_030018055.1 Candidatus Aenigmatarchaeota archaeon
TTCCATGTTTTGGGTTTTTCAACCTGTATGTACTAAACCAATCCCGAGCTGGGTGATCCTGTGGTTGAAAGAGAGCATCATAATTCCAAAATTCAAACTCGATTGTAGGGCCTGTCATTTCCTTAAATCCAAGCTCAACTAATTTTTTCCTAATCAAATTTAAAAACTGAATGTATGGATGTCTTTTCCCAGGATAGATTTTTTTACCTTGTATTTCCACTCTGTAGGGCTTTAATTTGACCTTTTTCCAAAAACCTGTTTTTATAAGCTCTGGAGTAAGATGTGTAATTTTTTTCCCTTCCAACTCTCTTAGTTTTTCTAGATCAATTTTAACTTTTTCAATAAGTTTTCTAAAAAGAAACGTTTTAATTAAATCTTCGCCTACCTTCTCTCCTCTAGAGATTGCTTTTAAAGCGTCCTGCTGCGGAATTTTTTCAGGATAACAGATTAAAATTATCTTGTTATTTTCAACTTTTACCCAATTATTTTTTTTCGCCCAAAGTAGAGCTATGGGGAAATTTTTAATCTTCTCTTTTGCTTCACTTAAGCTTAAACTTCTTTCTTTTTTCAGAAAGTTTACCAAATTTTTTTCTGGCAATCCTTCTTTAAGGTATTTTTCACCTTCTTCAGTAAGCCGAAATCTCATAAATAAATGATTAGTGTTAAATAAAAAATATGCCAATCACTCCAAGCAACTTAGTAAGGCATGAGCTTTGTGGACTTGAAATTAAAATAATAAAAAGTACAGACCCTACACAAAAGGGATTAAAGGGTAGAGTGATAGATGAAACTTACCATACACTAAAAATTGAGACGAAAAAAGGAGAAAAAACAATTCCAAAAGCCAATTGCATTTTTATCTTTACACTTCCAGATAAAACTAAAGTAGAAGTTGATGGCAAATTACTTGTGGCAAGACCTGAAGATAGAATAAAGAAAAAATTTCCAAGATGGTAATTTAATTTAAAAGACTTAAAATTTCTGTAGGTATAAAAGAGCGCAAAAATAAAATTTAGATTGTATGGATAAAAAACCAAGAAATATTGGAATAGAAGTAAAACCTCCAAAAAGAACATGTGAAGATGAGAACTGCCCATACCACGGATCTTTATCCATTCGTGGCAAGATATTAGAGGGTGTTGTAGTTTCAACTAGACCACAAAAAACAGCGATAATAAAAAGAGAGTATCTCCACTACATACCAAAATACGAGAGATACGAAAGGAGAAGATCTAGAATAGCAGCTCATAATCCACCTTGTATTGAGGCTAAGGTTGGTGATAGGGTAAAAATTGCTGAATGTAAAAGGCTGAGCAAAACAAAAGCCTTTGTAATTATTGAGGTGATGAAATGAAAGCTGTTAAGGCAACGATAACAAAAGCTTTAAACGTGGGGAGCTATTTAAATTGTTCGGATAACACAGGGGCTAAGTTGCTACAAATAATTTCAGTTCTGGGCTATAAAGGGGTAAGAAGAAGACAACCAAGGGCTGGAGTAGCAGATGTAGTTAAATGTTCTGTAAAAGAAGGTGATGTAAAGCTAAGAAAGCAGATTGTTAATGCTGTTATAATTAGACAAAAAGCTGAGTACAGAAGGCCAAGTGGATTAAGAGTAGCTTTTGAAGATAATGCTGCAGTTATTGTTGATGATAACTTTGAGCCTAAGGGGACAGGTATTAAAGGGGCTGTAGCAAAGGAAGCTGTGGAGAGATTTTCTTCAATAGGCAAAATTGCTAAAATGGTGGTTTGATATGAAAAGATTTCTACAAATGTTATTTTTAATGAATAACGATAATAAAAGAGAAAGGAATTTAAACACCGGTAAATACGCAGCAATAAGCTCAGAATTATTGGCACGGACGTTACTTACAACTGGACATTTTCATGGAATAAGCTACATTTATGGAGGTTTGTTCGTTCATGGGATAGGATTTCACTGGGGCATTAGTGTGTACGCTGGAAATAAATATCACAAGGAATATTAAAAGGATAAAATGAAAAGGCCGAGATCTAAAAAACTAAGAAAACAGAGAAAATTTTTATTCACAGCCCCTTTGCATTTAAGAAGAAAAATGTTAGCAGCACACCTATCGAAAGAGCTAAGAGAAAGATACAGAACAAGAAGTATGCCACTTAGAGTTGGAGATGAAGTTGAGGTTATGCGAGGAAAATTCAAGAAAAGAAAGGGGAAGATAGTTAAGGTTAACCTGAAAAAATATCGTGTGCATATAGAGGGCATCACAAGAAAAACATCTACTGGTACACAAAAGCTTGTTTCATTTGCTCCTTCAAAGCTACGGATAATGAGTTTAAATCTTGCTGATAAGTGGAGAGCTAAAATCTTAGAAAGAAAGATAAAATCGTAAAGACTAAATGATTTTAATCTAGTGAAACAAGAACAATTTTCTAATTTTTAGCAAATTTTTTAAATTTAATATACTATTTAATAGTGGTAAATATGAATTTTAATCGGAAAAATCTTACAAGAAAACTATACGAAATTAAAACTCTAATTTCTGAAGTGAATAGAAGTTTGAGAGATACTTTAAAAAATAAACATACTCTTGAATGGATAGGGACTGGTGTTTTTGTAATTTCTTTTTCAATAATGACCTTCCTTATATCTTCTTTTAATTTTTCTCCTTACGAAGAAAATATAATTACTTTGAGATAATCATAAGCATGTTCTTTTGGAAGGAGTTCAGCTTATGTAATCACAATTCTAATGAGATTGCAGAAGTACTAAAGCTAAAATAAATGGATAAAAGGAAAAGGAATTAACGAGCTACAATGTTTTATCCGGATAAAATAGAGAACAAAATAAATTTTATATTTCTTAGCTAATATCTTTTTATAGCTTCAAACAAAGTGATGATATGGCTAAGTTAAAACGTCTGTTGGCACCAGCTTACTGGAAGGTTGGAAAGAAGGTTGCTTATTGGGTTATAACTCCATCACCAGGTCCTCATAAAAAATTTGAATCAATACCCTTGGGAATAATTGTTAGGGATATCCTAAAACTTGTAGAAAGCTATAGGGAGGCAAAGAAGATCATTAAACAAGGAGAAATTTTGGTTGATGGAAAACCGAGAAAAAGTCATAATTATCCTGTCGGACTAATGGATGTTGTCTCTATTCCCAAACTTAAGCAAAATTATAGGTTGGTGGTAAATACAAAAGGATTAAAATTAGTTAAGATTTCTGAAGAGGAATCAAAACTGAAAATATGTCGAATTAAAAGCAAGGTGAAAGTTAAGGGAGGAATTACTCAACTAAATTTACATGATGGTAGAAACATTTTGGTTAAAGAAGATGTGTATAAAGCCGGTGATTCTTTGCTGATAGAGGTAGCAACTCAAAAAATCGTTGAACATATAAAATGGCAAAAAGGAAACCTTACCTTAATAGTAAAGGGAAAAAACGCTGGCAAAACAGCTAGGATAGAAAATATTTTAACTCCAAAGTTTAGGCAACCTCCAAAAGCCATCTGTAAGATAGGTGAGCAGAAGTTTGAAGTTTTAGGAAGTCATGTGTTGGTAGTTGGTGCTGAAAAATCGTTAATAAGCCTGGGTGAGTAGATGCAAAATTCAATGAGAAAGATAAGAGTGGAGAAAGTTGTGCTAAATATAGGTTGTGCTGGAGATATGGAAAAAATAGAGAGAGCTAAGAAGCTTCTCGAGAATTTAACTGGAAGAAAGGCATTCGTAACAAAATCTAAACGAAGATCGACCTTTGGAATAGCTAAGGGAAAGCCAATCGGAACAATTGTTACTCTAAGAAAAAAGCAAGCAATAGAATTTTTAAAAAAAGCTCTGGAAGCAGTTGGAAATAGGTTATCAATTAAACAATTTGATGTTGAAGGTAATTTCAGCTTTGGAATAAAGGAATACATAGACATACCAGGGGTTCGGTATCAACCTGAAATTGGAATATTAGGTTTGGATGTATGTGTTAGCCTAGAAAGACCTGGATTTAGAATAAAGAGAAGAGGGGTACGAAAAGGAAAAATTCCTAAAGAGCATAGAATTAGTAAGGAAGAAGCTATTGAATGGGTGAAGAAAGAATTTGGTGTTAAGGTTGAATGAGAACGAGATGTTACATGAATTGATAAAACTTAATGGTGTAATTTGGAAAAAGGCAGAATTGAGCAGAGATTTTAGAAAATTTTATTCAGAAGTTTTTGAGAAGATTTCTTCTTTAAAGGAAGTAGACGAGATGATTCTAGAAGTACTTGGTGATGTTGGTGGATAATGAAAGGAAGGTAAGAAAATTTGGAAAAGGTACAATAGCTTGTAGGAGATGTGGAAAGCATACTGGAGTAATAAGGAAATATGGTCTTTATTATTGCAGGCAATGTATGAGGGAGGTAGCTAAAGAGCTTGGTTTTAAAAAATATCAGTAGCGAACTTGAGATAAATTAAAAAATAGTTCATCCACATGAAATTAACTTAAAGATTTAATTAGCTTTTCATAGAAGTCTTTTTGCATACCATAGAAGAGTAATCCAGTTAACATTATGCCAGATAGAAGAGAAATTAAAGGTAGAACTCCAAAGTTGAAGAAAATCATTACTCCAAGAGCACAGGCAATTACACTTAAAATTATTATATTCACACTTCTTTTGCAAATATCATAGAAGCCCTTTCTTTTCAACAAAAATTTTAGATAAAGGTTAAAGTGTTTTTCTATGAATAAAAACCAAGAATCGTTGATGGCGATCCCTATTGTTATGCCAATAAGCCACGCCATAAAATTAATCAAGGAAGGCTGGGCTAAAAAGACTTTTACGACAAGTAGAATGGATGAAATACCAAATATGAGATTTACGAGAGGATGCAGTCCTGGGTATCTTACCATACTCAACCTCTATATTTATTTTCTTTATTTATGCTTAAGAATTACGAATCAATTTTGCAGAATGTAGCGATTAACCTTCCTTTAACTTTAAAGTTCTCCAAATTACATTTTTACTTTCTACACAATCTTTAATAATTTTTTCTTCTTTCGATAACTCTGCCTTTTCTCCCTTTTTTACATCAAGAAAAACTATTCGCAACTTTCCTTTACTCTCGTCTTTAATCTTCGTATAGCCATCGAATATCACATAGTCTATAGGATTACCAATAAACCGTGCATCAGCTGGGCTATAGGGAAATTCTGGTAGTATCCCTACAATTTGTTCAGCTATTTTCCCTTTTAACACTGCTCTACTTTTTTCAAGAGTTTCTTTCCTTATTCTTTCCTCATTTTCTTGGACATATTTTTGTACTTCTAGTGAGATTCTTGCTCTGAACCAAAGATATGTTAAAACTATACCTACTACAAGCCCTATTGCAAGTGCTATTAGCCAAATCATACTTTATATTAGCTTTGCTGAGTAAATAATTTCATGTTGAATCCTGTTGAATATTCGAAAAAGATTGAAAAGATTGTTACTAAAGGTGTAGAAAGAAAATATTATCGCTTAGTTAGACCAGCTCGGTTTTACGGAGGAATATCATCCTCTGATTGTAGCGGATGTAATTTACGTTGTATTTTTTGTTGGTCAAACGATTTGGCAAGAGAAGGCAAAATGGGAGATTTTTATTCTCCAGAAGAAGTTTTTAATGCTCTGGTAAGATACGCAAAAAAATTTAATTATACTCAATTCAGGGTGACAGGAAATGAGCCAACGATTGGAAGAGAACATCTACTTAAAATTTTAGAATTAGTAGATCAAACAAATTATTCTTTTACCTTAGAAACAAACGGAATTTTGATAGGTTATGATAAGAGTTATGCTAGAGATTTAGCTAAGTTCAATAATCTGCATGTGAGGGTTTCGATAAAAGGTACTAATGAAAAAGAGTTTGGAAAATTAACTCTAGCCGAGCCTAATGCTTTTCACCTGCAATTGCAGGCGCTAAAAAATTTGCTAGATGAAGGAGTTTCTTGTCATCCAGCGGCGATGTTATCATTTTGTGGGAAGAAAGAGAAGGATGCATTACTAAAGAAATTAAGGGAAATTGATGAAACTCTAGTGGAAGATTTTGAGGAAGAGTATGTTTTTCTCTATTCTAGTGCAGTTAAAAGGTTGGAGAAATTTAAAACAAAACCAATTAAAACTTTTTCTCCAAATAGAATACCCGAAGAATTAATTTAATTTTATTCAAAAGTAAATATAAAAGTGAGAAAATGAAGCTTCTCATACCACTAAAGGCTAAAAAAGAGGTAAAATTAAATAAATCATTACAAACCTTACTAATAGCAGCAACACTTATTGCAATAGCATCATTAATTGCAACACCAATATTAACCAGATTTTTACCTACCCAATTTCAAGTCGCCATATTGGCTTCAATTGCAATAGGAACATGGCTAGTAGTATTTCTAGGTGGACTTTTCTTTTCATGGCTTCTAAAGCTAACGATGCAAATTTTAGGAGGCAAAGGTGAGTTTGTACATGGGTTAGCAACAATTGCTTACTCGACACTTCCCATATCAATAGGAGTATTGATCACAGCACTGTTAATCCATATTCCCTTTATGGGAGCAGTACTTAGCTTTCTTGCAATAGCAGTATTTGGAGTAATAGGATATGCTCTGGTCTTTAGGCTAATAAAGCTACTTTTTGAAGTAGACATGATAACAGCCTTTGTTGCAGTTAATATTCTTGTAGGAATAATAGCACTAGCATTTTATACTACAGCTATCACCTTCGGTCTTGGCTTGAGCAAGTTAGCACCAACATTAGCGCCAGTAATTTAAATCAATTGGGAGAGAAGAATTTATTTATTAAAGCAATCCAAAATATCCTAAAAATAGTACAGCAACGCTAAAATATATAGCTAAGGTTACTATATCACTTAACATGGTTGCGAAAGGACCTGTTACAATTGCAGGATCCAAGTTAAGTTTTTTGAATAATAGAGGAAGAAGAGTTGAAATAAAAACAGCCGCAAGTATACTTAAGCACATGGATAAACCGACAACAATGCCTAGTAAAGGAATACGCCAACCAGCTAGAGCAACAGCACCAATAGCTAATCCACAGATTGATGCGAGAAAAATCGCGACTTTGAGCTCTCTTAAAAAATAAGACTTTATGGAAAGTTTTGGATCAAGTGCTATGTTTCTTACTATTAGAGTTTCTGACTGTGTACCTACAGCATCACTCATGTAGACCAACACTGGTATGAATGCTGCTAATGTTAGAAAAGTACTTAAAACACTTTCAAAAACAGTTACAATAGAGGCTGCAATAATTCCTCCCACAACTCCAACAAACAACCAAGGTAGCCTTAATTTTGCCATTAGTGATGCAGGGGATTTAATAGTTGTGAATTCTTCCCCAACTCTATGAAATATACCACCAAACTTAAAAACATCCTCATGAACTTCTTGATTGAAAATTTGGAGTATTGTGTCATGCGGAACAACTCCAAGTAGATGTCTTTCCTTATCCACAACAGGTATTGCCTTTATACCATGTGAAAGTGCAAGATAAACAACTCTTTCTTGATGTGTTAGTGGATGGACAACAATTACATCCCTTTTCATCACTTCTTCAACTTTAACATTTCTCTCTGAAGCACCAATAATTTCTTTGATTGAAATTACACCTTGTAGCACATCATTCTTATCTACAACATACACATAGTCTATAACATCAAAGGTCTTCGCCTTCTTTAAAAACATTTTTCCAACATCTCTAATATTTTCTCCTACTTGCACACGAGGAATTACAGTAACCATTTTACCTCCAGCTGTATTTGGAGGAAATTTTTTATTCACCATATTTAGAATTTATTTTTTTGCAATTATTTACTTTTTCACTAATTTCCAAGCAAATATTAACATATCCACAGAGAAACTTATTTAAAAATAATTATTATTCCAGTAGCATCATCAGCTTTTTTAAATCTAGGTATCTCATAAATTAAATACCAATGTAACTTTTTAAATTTAAAAAGAAAACCATCCCATATTTTTTACCAGTCCTTATGTTCCTTCAGATAGCGTAAATTCTATTACTCACTCAATTCCAATAACATTTACTCCTTTAATTTTCTTAAAATCTTCATCAAAGGTTACAATATTTTTTACATTTCTCTTTTCCATAATACCCAGAGTAGTACAATCGGTAAAGCTGAATGCAGTTTTCTTTTGTCCTCTAAACAATTTCCATGCTTCTTCAAAAGTATCTTTTTCTATCCACAACATTTCTGCGGATTTTCTGATTAATTTACCAACAGCTATAGTTTTAGAGAAACTTTTTAGACGAATCAGTATAACTGTTATACTTTCATCAAAAATGTAATCAGTAATATACAAACTACCATATTTTTTATTTACGATGTCTTTCATTAATTCGACAGCTCTTTTATGATTCTCATCACGAATGTTATAGTAAGAAACTATGAAACTTGTGTCTAAAATTAACATCTTTTACTACCATACAAAATTTTATCAATTTCTTTACTAGTTTTTTCAGTACCCTTACCCCAATCAAATGGTTTTATTTTTAATAAATTTTTTGGATCAATTTTCCTCTTTTTCTCCTCTTTTT
>JASEGN010000003.1 GCA_030018055.1 Candidatus Aenigmatarchaeota archaeon
CTTAGTTCTTCATATTCCATCGCTCTATGTTCAGGTCTATATTGGCTTTTTTCTTATCCACGTTTATCGTATTCCACTAGATATATTATATATAGATAGGCTGACAAAATTGTTGTCACGCTTTACTGATGTTAATGCCGTCGCGGTTCAGTTAACCATGTTGACGGAATACCAATAACTGTCTCTTCTACGGAAGATAAAATTTCTACTGAGTCTTAACTCATGTAAGACATGATAATCTTCTCTATAACATAATCTTAAATTCAATGTTCTCTAATGGTTTTTCCATCTCTTCTTTAAAAAGAAAAAACTGTTTTATTTTTTTAATAATTCACATAAATTATTTTTTCTTAGTCAAAGGAACTTCATTTTTCTTGTTTTTCAAATTTCACTGGAAAAGAGGTGTTCCGAAAGTCTTATATTAAAAACATAAGATTAATTATATAGAAATATATAGAAAATAAGTGGTAGAAATGAAAAATAGATTTATAACCTTCAATGGAAGGGTTTACAGACAAGGCAATAGTTTTTCTACGTATATTCCAATAGAAGTAAGAAAGGTGATAAAATTAAACAATCACGAAATTTTAGAAGTAAAAATAAAGAAAAGAAATAGTTGGTACATTGGTACTTTTTCTCATGGACGTTTGATAATTCCATGTCATATCACAAAGGCCAATAAACTAAATGTAGGAGAAAAATACACATTCTCTATAAGGAAAGTTAATGTCAGCATGAACATAAAGCCTTTTAACAACTCCTCCACTTTAGATTTATCACAATTTTTACATGAAAAAACAATTCAAGGAAGGATTATGAAGAGCATTGTTAAAAACCAGAAACTAATCGTTATTAGCACGAAAGCTGTAAGGCGGAAGGTAGCTTACATTTCATTAAATCGCTTCATAAGTAAAGAAGATCTAGGAACTATATTAGGTTACATACTTTCAGAAGGAGCCAAATGTAATGGAGGTAGAGTTGTATTTGTAAATAAGGAAGCAACGCTTTGTAAAGAATTTTTAGATAGTTTAACCAAAATTTTATCAGAAAAAATAGACTTTAAGATAACATGCATATACAATCCACATCGAACGGATAATGGTAACTTAAAACAACTTCTAAACCACTTTAAAAGGTTAACCAAAATTTCTTCCTTAAAAAGAATCGATAGGAAGCGTGCTGGAAATCCCATATTTCAAATTGTAATCAATAATGTAGCGCTTAACGACTTTTTATTAACAACTTTAAATCAAGTAGTTACCAACCGAAGTTCTAAAGATTTAGAAGACGTAATCATTTCGCGAGCATTAAAAGGTGATGGAAGTTTATCTATATCCTTAAAAGAAAATAGAACTAGATTGAATATAGCTGAAACAAATCCTATTTTTCAACAATTTTACGCAAGGTATTGTGAGCTAAATGGTTTACATGTTTGTGAAATAAATTCAAGAAGAGGATTAACAGTTTCATGTCCATTTGAAGGGTTACTCCACCTTTATAAAATTGAAGCTTTTAAAGGAACTGTTCAACATCCAAGGCTTCTTGCGGCAATTGGTTTAAGTTTAGCACAAAAGAGAACAAGATACATTAAAGTACTTATGCAATTGGATGAAAAGGCAATTAAAGGGTTTAATTTAGAAGATATAATGCGAATCTATGGGACGAGAAATCGTAGTAAATGTGTAATTCGACTCCTGTGCATGCTTCATCATAATTTCATTAAAAGAATAAAAATTTCTAACTCAGCACCAGTAGCCAGATCGGTTTACAAAGCTACAGAGAAAATAGAGAATCTTTTAATATTATTGAGTAGATGGAAAAAAGAATATGAAAGATTAAAAAAAGAATTAGGCACTAAAGATGTGATTGAAACTATGGAGAAAGTAAAAATTATATTTCCAGGAAAGAATTTTCAAAGAAAGTTAAGTAATAAAGTTAAGCTTTAATTCTTTAGCAAAATCTATTGCTTCTTCCATTTCTTTTTTAGAAACACACCTATTTATTTCAGGGTATTCATGAGCCTTAAACTCTGGGCGAAATTGTTCCATCACATTAACAATGACTTTGTTGCGGAGATTATTAGCTATCCATTCTAGGACAGGTTTTGTGCAACAATTAACATGATTAGGTAGAACTAAATGCCTTATTGTCATCTCGGTAGTTAATGAAGCCATTTTATGATTTCTAGCCACTATGTCAAAATATTTTGGAATTTTCGACAACCTTAATGCACATTCATTTTTACCATATTTAAAATCAGAGAGGTGCATATCTACGACTCCATCCAGAATTTTCATGGTTTTTTCACTCATATAAAAATTACTATTCCAGATTGTTGGTATATTTACTTTACATTTTTTTAAGGCTTCCAGGATCCAGAGTAAACTTGGTGTTGGTTCACCACCAACAAAATTAACATTCCGTGCACCTCCATTTCTTCGCATTTCAATCATTAGTGCTAAATCTTCTGGAAGAATCTTCTCGCCACGTTCGTACCACTGGCTAATTGTATAGTTTTGACAGAACTGACATTGTAGGGTACATCCCATGAAGAAAATCGTATGGCTAGGGATTATGTAAAATTCTTCACCCATGTGTATGAATTCGGAAGAAATTAAGCATTCATTAGCAACTTTACAAAAACCTTTCTTGTTCTCTAACCTATTAACTCCACATTTTCTTTCACAAAGCTCGCAAGATTTCATGATTATTTTTGTGAGTAGAATTTTTAAGTCAAGTAAAGAAAATTTTGGAATTTTTAAATCTTCCAGTTTAAGCTTTTTCTCATCTATTTTTTTCACAACTTTGTAAAATTCTTTCGTAGCTTTCATATGCAATTCCCAAAGTTCATCTTCAGTTAACGTTTTTTCATCATTAATACCAATACACGATATTCTTTTTGTTATTTGAAATTTTGCGGGTAACTCATTTTTTGCTACTTTTACGTATCTTGGTAAAATTTTTTTAACTAAATGATATTCCAGACTGTTAATTGCATCAAATCTAACAAGTGGCCAAACCATAACTAAATTTTTAATCATCAAAGATTAATAATGATTTTTTACATTAGGCATGTGGATATACAAGCACTTATACAAGACTATCAAGTCCTTATTCTTTTATCCAATTCCACACTTTCATAAGACCTAAGATAACTTGGTTTAAACTCCATTACAATCTCCTTAAGTATGCCTCTGGCTCCAGCAACTCATTCAAGCTGGGGGGTGTTCTACTAATTGCATCATGGACTTGTTTAAATGAAGCGAATTTAGGATATAAAGACGATATGAACTTTCTTCCAACTAAAAGAATAGGATCTTCTACAGCTTTTCTCTTAGAATATGTAAGATAGTTTATGTCGGCGCTTAGACTACGAAATACTACAAATTCTACTGAGCCAGCACGCAAGGCGCGACAAACTGTTTTTGCTTCCCAAATTTTTTCTAGCTCATCATAATCTTCTGGTGATATCTTCTTCCTTACTTCATTTTCACTTGCAGCTAAAGCATCAAGCTTCTCATACTTCATTACACCAGCTTTAACAAAATGCTCATAGACCTTTGCTCTGGGTGGTAAAAGGCTAGAGTTGACAAAGAAATTTTCCATCATTTCAGGATCCTTAAGAGTCCAATAAGCACCTCGAATGAAATTTTCTTTCAGAATTTTTCTTTTTAATTCATGGTTTTGTTTCAAGTACTCATATTCAACAGCTAGTGGCTTTTGCATGAGCAAATGAACATAACTTTCAGCCAGGATAGATTTACATCCCCCATTATAGAAGAGATTTGCGGATCCAAGTGCTTTGCTCATTCCTTCTTTTTTCCTTTGTTGATCAAATAACTTTAACACATAATACTCTAAATAATTGGATAAGATTATCCTATCTTGAAGCGATAAATACAGAGTTTCCAAGGAATTTGTAGTCTCAACAACATCAGAAAAGTATAAACAAAAGTTAACAAAGTTTTCTTTAAGTAAAGACTTTATTTCATCCTGCCTATTTTCTTTTAAATTTTCGTACAATCTCTTAACATAATCCTTTCCATCATCTGGTATTCTTTGGAGTTGTGATTGTAAGACATAGCTATCAATTTCACCTGCATCAACAAATTCCAATTTATAGGGAATAGAAAGTTTGGTAAAATATTCTATCTTACCTATTGTTTCACCCTTGATTTTATCTATTTCCTCTTCGAATTCCTTCAATGTTAATGATTTTAGATCGTTCCTTATACGTTTCGCTTCCCGCTGAAGTATTTTAATTTGAGTTCTCTTTTCTTCTATACTCTTTGCTATTCTTTCTATTTCCTCTTCCAATCCCATATAAACTCTTTCCATTTAAAATTTTAATCACATAAGCAAAGTCGTTGAATACTACTTTATTTTTTTAAAGTATATCTTTTACTCTATCGCATATGCTTCTAACATCCATTGAATATTTTTCTAACAATTCCTCCGGCTTTCCTGATTCTGCGAAGGTATCCTTAATTCCTATATATCTTCTTTCCGTGGGGCAATTCTCTGATAATAATAGTTGATCGACAGCACTTCCTAACCCACCTATGATATTATGGTCTTCAGCTGTTACGATTCCTTTTGTTTCGTCAGCTGCTCGTAGAATAATATCTTTTGGCAATGGTTTGAGTGTAAGAATATCTATTACTTCAGTCTTTATACCCTCTTCATTCAGCTTATCAGAAGCCTCTAAAGCTAGGTGAGTCATGTACCCCGTAGAGAGGATTGCCACATCTTTGCCATATTCCCTTAACTTGTAACCATTTCCTCTTTTCAGATTAATTTTAAAATCAAAATAGTTAGGATATATTACGGGAACATCAGGCCTCATTAACCTAAGATAAACTGGTCCTTCATACTCTACCATAGCTTCTGTTGCTCTATAAGTTTGTACAGCATCTGAAGGACAAACTATTATCATATTTGGTATGGACCTCATCATTCCAATATCCTCAATAGCCTGATGTGAAACACCATCCTCACCTGTAACTATTCCACCATGGCTACCTACAATTTTTACATCCAGATTAGGAAAAGCAATGCTTTGTCTAATCTGTTCTATACCACGAGGAATAAACACAGCAAAGGTATTAGTAATTGGTTTGAAACCTTCTAAAGCAAATCCAGCAGCTGAACATTGCATGTCAGCTTCTGATACACTCATTTGGAAATACCTGTCAGGGTACGTTCTTGCAAATTTACCCGTTCTTAAAGATTCACCCAAATCAGCATCGAGAACTACCAGCTTATCATATCTTCCTCCTAAGTCTAAAAGTGCATCACCATATGCGTTTCTTATATTAAACTTCTTACCCTGCTCGTAATTCAAATTCATATAATTTCACTTTAAGCTTTTCCGCCTTTTCTTTTAAGTACCTCATACCATCTTCGTATTCAATTTTGTTTGGGGCTCTACCATGCGAGCCTACGACATTTTCCATCATGGGTATTCCTTTTGATTTAATTGTATTTACAATTACGGCCGTAGGTTGATTATCATTTCTTCTTTCTTTCGCCTCTTTAAATGCATTCGTCAAGAAATTATAGTCATGCCCATCTAGTTCCATTTCTTTTCTATCCTCAGTCCATTTAACTTCCTCACCAATGACATACCATCCAAACGCTTCCCATTTTTTTCTTATTGGATATATTTCCCAAGTAATTCCATCTATTCTTTCTCCATTATGGTCAATAATTGCGCACACATTGCCTAATTTATGGTAAGAAGCATTTTTTGCAGCTTCCCATATTTGGCCCTCATTAATCTCACCATCTCCAAGTAGACAATATACCATAGAATCTACTTTCTTCAATCTCAGAGCCATGGTAACACCGTTTGCTATCGATAACCCTTGACCAAGACTTCCCGCTTGTGCTTCTACACCTGGTGTATTGGTGAAAACATGACCTTGAAGTATTGAATTTATTTTTCTAAGGGTATAGAGCTTTTCTCTTGGAAAATAGCCACATTTTGCTAAAATAGCGTAAAGAGCAGGTGCTTTATGTCCTGCTGAGAGTATAAACCTATCTCTTTCTTCCCACTTTGGATTTTTTGGGTCATGTTTCATTATACCATGTTTAGGATGATACAAAGAAACTAAAATATCAGTACAGGAAAGAGAACCACCAGTATGGCCTGAGCCAGCTTTGTATAGCATATCAATAACATCCATTCTAACTTCAGTAGCGAACAACTCAAGTTCCAAATCATTAACAGAGTAACTATGCATGAATTAAGATAAAAAATAAATTTTAAATACTTTACACCGAATTTTTCCTTTCTTAAAAATTGTTGCTATGCGGGAGGTGGGATTTGAACCCACGAAGGCACTAAGCCACAGGAGCCTCAGTCCTGCCGAATTGACCAGACTATCGAACTCCCGCAAATTAATTTTTCCTTTAAAATTTAAAATACTCAATATTTAGTTTTAACTAGAGTTAAGGATTAAGCCAAATTAATCCCAATTTTTCCAATTGTCTACAAACTCTCAAAAATTCATCCAAGCTCAAGCGCTTATAAGGATAAGCGTTTTTTATAATTTCGAACGCCTTTTCAACATCCATTCTACCAAAATCTAAGGTTAAACCGACTATTTGATGTGCTAAAACATCCAAAGATTTTTCATGAAATTTTATTTTTTCTAGCTCTTCCACCAAAGCCTTTCTTGCAACTACAGCTGACTCAAAAACATCATCCTCATTTGTAGCAATAATTTTTCCTTTGCTGATTTTTTCTAGGACATGACCTGAGCGACCAATTCTTTGTATGGCTTGTGTTACTTGCCTTGGGCTCATATATTGCAGAACTTGTTCTATAGCTCCTATATCGATACCAAGCTCCAGGCTAGATGTTGCTATCAGAGATCTTAATTTCTCCTGCTTAAACTCCTTTTCAACTCTAATTCTAATTTCTCTACTTAAGCTTGAGTGATGAACTTCAGTTGAAAAATCCTTTTTTAAAGTTTTAATTCTACTTGCAAGAATTTCAGCAAATTCTCTCGTGTTCGTAAACATCAAGGTTGCTTTGGATTTTTCAATTAGCTGCATAACCTCCCTTAATCTGGCAGAAGTCTCCCTTGAAGAAAAAATTTTCACTGCTAACTTTTTATCAACTGGCTCTGGCTTTGGTGAAATAACTTTAATTTCAAACTGTTTGGGAAAGATAACCTTTACAACTTCTATTGGCTCACCTGGTGATATGAAGCTTGCAACTTCTTCTGGAGAACCAATAGTTGCAGATAACCCGATTACTTGGAATTTTCCTGCTAATTCTCTCAATCTTCTTAGACCAATCGTCAATTGACTACCACGTTTTGAATCTACTAGCTCATGTAATTCATCAACCACTACAAACCTAACGTTAGCAAGATGTTTTTTCATTTTCTTGCCAGGTAGAATCGCTTGAAGAGTTTCTGGAGTTAGAATTAAAAGGTGAGGTGGAAACTCCGCTTGCAGCTTTCTTTCGTAAGCAGCAGTATCACTATGCCTAACTCCAATATCTAGACCAAGCTCATTACACCACCATATCAATCTTTCAAGCATATCTCTATTGAGAGCTCTAAGTGGCGTTATGTACAGGGCAGCTATCGGCTTCAACTTTTCTTTAATTATAAAATTTAATACTGGCCAGATGGCAGCCTCAGTTTTCCCGCTTGCAATAGGCGCTTGTAGTAAGATATTTTTTCTTTCCAAAATCTTTGGTATAGCTAATTTTTGAGATAAGGTTGGCTTTTCAAATCTTTTCTTAATTAACTCTTGTAAATTTTCGTTAAACAACTCAAATACCATAGAATCACAACAGCCTATTAAGTTCTTTTAAAAAATTTTCATGTGAAACATAATGAATTGTACGCATACCAAGACTAGCAGCTGTCTTGAGATTTTTACTTTCGTTATCTACAAATATAATTTCGTTTGGTCTGCATGCTAATTTTTCAATGGCTTTTTTATAGATTTTTCTTTCTGGTTTTCTTGAGCTAATTTCAAATGAAGTAATTATAACATCAAAAATTTTGTTAAAGTAATATTTTTTCTTCCAATACAAGAAGTTTTCTTTTTCTGTATTTGACAAAAGCCCTACTTTATATTCTTTTCTAAGTTTTTTTATCAAAGTTATCATTCTGCGATAGGGTTTTAAAAATTTCAAATACATTTCTTGTGCTTCATTTATATCAAAACCAGATTTCAAATCTCTTCTAACATTTTCCCAATATTTTCCGATAGTTATTTTTCCTCTCTGGATAGGATCATGGTTTTGCTTTGCTATTTTATATATTTTATTAAATTTGATGCCAGTGATTTTACTTAATCTTCTGCAAGTAAGTGGCAATGGGTCTGAAGCAAATACTCCACCTAGATCAAACAAAATAGCTTTAATCATCTCTACCAAACTCCTAAAATAAAGTTATAAAAAACACACCCAAAACCATAATAACTGCTCCTAGAAGCCTCTCTTTCATTCCAGCTTCTTTAAAAATAAAAAATCCATACAAACTGCTAAAAATAGCACTTGCCCTTTTTATCGCTATTACATATGCAACTAGAGTCAATTTTATTGCTGTCATTTGAAAAATTAAGGCTAAGGCAGAAAATAGTCCAACTGGAATTAAACCCTTAATATTAACGGAAATTTCTCTTGTGGTGTTTTTTGATCTTAGAAACATTATCGGAGAAAGTGTGGCTGTAAGGAAAACATTTGTTGATATTACCCAGAATATTGGGCTAGAATGCAAGACACCAATCTTATCTATGTTGGCGGTGATGCTCCATATAAAGGCTACCAGTAACATTATGACAGGGCCTTTTTCTCTTGTTAACACTTTGAACGGAGCAAATAGACCTTTACGAACTTCTTTTATGCTTAAAAAATAAGCACCAAGAACAATTAAACAAATACCAACAATTCCAAGAACACTTGGAAATTCACCGACAATTAGCGGAGATGTTATTAAAAGAAATAATGGTGTGAATGTAACCATAGGAATTGTTATAGATAGATCAGATAGCTTGATCGCTTTCATGTACAAGATTGTGGTTATGACATTTAAACCTCCACCAATAAAAAGTGCATACCAAAAATAACCATCTAAAGTTGGTAGTGAAATAAAAAGTAACAGTGGAAGTAGAAATGGTAATGCAAAAGCTCTTAAACCCCATGCAACTACATATTCATCAACTTTTTGTAAACCCTTTTTGCTGAACAAATCTTTTGTTGATTCAAATATAGCAGTAATAAAAGCGAAGATAAATCCCAATACCATAATAATAATTTTTCCCCAATTATCTAAATATGGAAATTACTAAGCTCATCAAAATTCTCAATAAAAGGTATAAAATTAAACCTTGGAAAGAAAAACCATTTAAGGTTTTAATTGCAACAATTCTTTCACAAAGAACAAAGGACGAAATTACAAGAAGTGCTTGTAGAAGGTTATTTAAGGTAGCTGACACCCCAGAAAAAATTTTAAAACTATCTGAAAAGCAAATTATTAGGCTTATTTATCCAGCAGGATTTTATAGGCAGAAGGCTAAGAAAGTTAAGAAACTCTGCAAGATCTTGCTAAGGAAGTTTAGAGGTAGGGTTCCAAGTTCAAGGGAAGAGTTATTAAAACTACCTGGGGTTGGTTATAAAACGGCTGATGTAGTACTTTCTGTTGGATTTGGTTCACCAATCATAGCCATCGACGTCCATTGTAACGTGATAGCTAAAAGATTGGGGATAGCCGATAAAAATGATGACGTAGAAACTGTTAGGGAAAAGCTTAACAAAAAAATTCCAGAGAAATTTAGACTAATTACAAATTTGTTGTTTGTAGAATTTGGAAAGGATATTTGTAGAACCGCTAAACCCAGATGTAAAATATGTCCAATCAGAAATTTTTGTAAGTATGGTGCATCTAAAAGCAAATCTTAGTACAAAATACACCAAGCTCCTTAGGAGTGCTAGTATACACTCAACCTAGATTATTCCTTTCTTTCTACATAGGATTGAAAATTAAATTCTAATTTAGTTTGACAGAAAGAAAAGCCATTTTACCTCACTTATTTTTCAACTTTTACCAATTCTTTTGTTCCACCCATGTATTTCTGGAGTACTCTAGGAATTTTGATAGTTCCGTCAGCCTGCTGGTATTGTTCTAAAATCGCAATTATGGTTCTACTGGTAGCCAAAGCAGTATTATTCAAAGTGTGAATAAATCCTTTAACGGGCTTTCCAGGTCCCTCTCTATATCTTATGTTTAATCTTCGTGCCTGGTAATCTGTACAGTTTGAACAGCTTCCTGTTTCCCTAAATTTCCCATCAGCCATCCAACATTCTATGTCATATTTTTTTGCAGCTATTGTTCCTATATCACCTGTACAAATGTTAACGACATGGTAGCAAAGCCCTAAGTTTTGGTAAAGTTTTTCAGCATTTTTTTGTAACTCTTCGAATAATTCCCAGCTATTCTCTGGCAAACAAAAGATGAACTGCTCTACCTTATTGAATTGATGTACTCTAAATAAACCTTTAGTATATTTTCCGTGAGTACCAACCTCTTTTCTAAAACATGCAGAAACTCCACATAAACGTAAAGGCAAATCTTGCTTATTAAACACTTCACCCATGAACATAGCTCCCAAAGGATGTTCTGCTGTTGCGATGAGATAAAAATCTTCATCTTCTATCTTATAGGTGACCATTTCAAAGTCTGTTGGATCAATCATTCCTTCATATGCTTTTCTATTTATCATAAGAGGAGGCTCAACTAGAGTAAATCCTTTTTTTAACAAAAAATCTATGGCAAATCTTTGAATAGCCAAATCTAAAAGAACAAGTTGATTCTTCATGTAGTAGAATTGATGACCAGCAACCTTTGCACCTCTTTCAAAATCTACTAAACCTAAATTCTTAAGAATGGTTAAATGATCTTTTGGATCAAAATCAAACTTTGGTGGAGAACCCCACCTCCTTATTTCAACATTATCGCTTTCATCTTTGCCATGGGGAACACTTTCATGCAGGAGGTTTGGAAGTTTCAACAAACAATCCTTAACAATTTGAGCACATGCTTTAAGCTCTTCTTCAGCTTCCTCTATTTTCTCTGTAACTTTCCCAGCTTCTTCTATCTTCTTTCTTACATCCTTCCCTTCTTTTTTTAACTTTGCTATTTCCTCACTTATTTTATTTTTTTCTCCTCTGAGTCTATTAGTCTCACTTACTAAAAACTTCCATTTTTTATCCGCTATTATTAACTTATCAAACAATTCCAGTTTTCCTGGATCATTTCTCCTTTCAAGATTTTTCCTAACTAGTTCTGGATTTTTTCTTATCAGTTTTATATCTAACATTCAATATTATTTTACTTTTTGTGGATTAAATTAAAGCTATGAGTGTTTATGAAAAATAAAATGGTTTTGCACGATACTGTCGCAATAGTAGTAGAAAAAGAGGGAAAATTTCTATTGATAAAAAGAGCTAACAAACCAAACCGCAATTATTGGGCAGTTCCTGGAGGGCATGTTGATAAGAATGAAACTCCATACAATGCTGCTGTACGCGAGGTAAGAGAGGAAGTTGGTGAAGTTGAAATTAGTAAAAAACCATTTTATATCTTCGTTCATGATGTTGATATTGGACATAAACACAAGTGTCACACTTTTCTAGGCAAAGCTATAGGAAGAATAAGAGCAGGTGGAGATGCGAAAAAATTTGGTTTCTTTACTTTAACACAAATGAAGAGGATGAATTTAACTCATTATACAATAAAAATTTTAAATGAATTTTTTAAATGATAAGTAAGTGGGTTGTTATTCTTTTGATTAGTGCCTAGAAAATTATTATATCAGTTATCAAGAAAAGAATTATTTGATACAGAAAGTTATTAAACTGTTAATCACTTCTGATTATTGTTCCCAACCCCCTTTCACCGAGCAAAGCCCTTTTTAATATTCCTGGTTTTGTTGCATTAATAATCTCCGATTCTATCTCTTTCTTAGCCAATTCTAAAAGCATTTCTACTTTATGTAGCATCCCTCCTGTTACATCTATACCAGCAGAACCTTTCACATAATTTATTATTTCTTTCAAATTCTTTGGTGTAACTAATGGTATGTGTTTAGCATTTGGGTTTTTAATTGGATCTCCAGTGAATACACCAGGCACTTTAGTGCATATCAATATCCTAGAAACTTTATATTTTTTCTCCATAGTAGGGAGTTTTTTTGCTAAATAACTTAAAATTTTTTCTGTAGATAGGATGCTACAACCCTTTTCTGAATCTAGGCATACATCACCATAAGGAACTGGAATCATGTTTAGGTCTAATAACTTTTTAATGGGCTTTAGAAACATGTATTTGATTTCTCCATTCTCTGTAACACAGCTACTTGAAAGATGAATAGATACTGCACATTCACCTGCTGCGATTAACTCCCTGACAATTATTCTGTTTAGTGTTGAAGCAGCATCTTGTACTTTTGCGATACCTTCACAACTTTTTTTGTTTACCACTCCTTCATTTGTCTTATACTTCTTAGCTGGTACATGTGGATAGGAACCGCCACCATGTCCAACTACTAACCTAAAGTTTTTCTCCTTTCTTGCAGCATGTATTTCCCTAGCAAGCCTTCTAATTATTTTGATGTCTTCAGTGAAGGGTTTACTCTTATCTGTTACGACAGAGCCACCTAATTTCAAGAGGATTAATTCACCCATAATTAGTATTTGGAAAGGCTTTTAAAGTAATTGTTTAGAATTTTAAAAAATTGAATTTTCAAGGACTAATATCATTCATTTATTTTTACCATACCCTCGATTATTTCGACAACATCATTATTTTTAATTTTAGAGACGTCAATTTTGTCAACACATGGTATGCTTGAAATTACTGCACCCACAGCTGTAATGGTTTCACATTCCCGGTTTATAATTCCAACTGGTGCCGTGTCCTTCTTCTTCATTCGATACAGTGTATAAGAACCAACAGTAGATCCCTTGCCGCTGGGAAAAACCAAAATTTTTCCTTTAATACTTTTACCTTCTAATTCATGTCCTTTCTCAACTACAATACCAGTATCTACATCAATACCGCCAAAAAATGAAATGGGCTGTGAAGTGACTAATGCCTTTCCTTTAACATTACCCTTAAATATTATCCTGCCTTTTAGTTTCATTTTTCCACTACCACATTTATGCAATCTTCTAAACTCCTAAATTTTATCTTCATCTCATTATTTGCTCTTGAATAGTAGCCTCCTTTTGCAGAGTTTGTCATAACAGACTTAAATCTACCCTTTAACGGTGCAACTGCAACACAAGTATCACAAACAAACTTTCCACCAGCATTCTCAATTATTTTAGTATACCCTTTTTTATCCGCAAGTTCTTTAATTTTTCTAGCTGTAGTTATCCAGAATTCAACATCAGATGATATTCTTTTATCTTTAAGCAATCGAGCTATGTAGGCAATTTCTTCTATTGAGCAATGCGGACATCCTATCCAAACAAAATCAACTTCATTTACATCATCGTTAATCTCACTATACGCTTTTTTAATGTCATCAGCTTCGATAACGACTTTTTCCTTTGGAATATCATAATTCTTAGCTTCAGGGGTTATTCCTTTTATATGAAACAATGGTTTTGATCCATAGGTTACTACTGATGCGGAGAATGACTTTAATTCATCAACACTTGCTTTTTTTATACCAGTAATATATGGTATCATATTCTCAGTTTCTTTGCCGATGCAATAGCCGAGTGCACCCCAATCAGAAATATTTTTTATGTGAGTTTTTATTTCAACCTGGATGTTTGGCCTTCTATTTTCATCAAGGTGTAAACCATAAAAGGGTGTTTTGCCTGTGATGGCAGCTGCAAGAGCAGATGGTCCGCCTTCCTTGTTAGTCCTCGCTCCTATAATTGAGTTAGCAAAAGTAACAGCTGAAGATTCGGACCATGCTATATGCTCTCCAAACTTTGGCAAATTATCTGCTAGATAAGGAATACATGTACAAGAGATGGTGATACCCATTTTTCTAAAAGAGTCTACTACTAGATTCTGTTTTTGAGCAAAATCCTCAGGAATTTTATGCTCCATCCAATTTACCAAATCCATTCCTGCTGGGTTGAGTGTTGTAAAGACTTTTACCTTTCCATCTTTTGCCAAATCAGATAAAAATTCCAAACCAGCATCTCCCAGATTGTAGTAAGAAACTCCAGCCACTTGAACTGATTTCACATCTATAAGCTTTTCAGCACCATAGATATTTCCCAAGGCAACTAAAATCTCCATAGACTTTTTAGCAGCATAGCCTTCTTCTCCATTTAATATCTTCTCTTCCTCTTTTGTCAAATACATTAGATCACAAGTACTTCTTTACATCTACTTTCTTGTATTTTTCTTTTTTGAATCCTTTATCCCTTTTACCCAAGGGAATAGTTGCATCAATTCCCATTTTACAACCAGTTGCTTTTCTACCCTCGGTTAAATCTGCAGATGGATCTAGTGATGAGCCTCTTTGATTTGGTAGAATGATAGTATTTTTATCTGCTTGAAATCTTGTTGCAATTGCCCATTCAACTTCTAGAGGATTATAAATATCTATATCCTCATCTACTACAACACAATGTTTTAAAGAGCTGTGTCCTCTAAACGCAGCTTCTATTGCTTTCTTTCCATCATCAGGTTTTTGTTTTTGTATTTGCACTACAGCATGAAGCCATCCACACCCACCAGGAGTTATGTAAACATCTTTACATCTGCAAACTTTGTTGACTTCGTTAAATATTGTTGGTTCTCTTGGCATTCCCATTAAAAGCTTATGTTCATTTCTACCAACAAGTATTGTTTGGTATATTGGATTTTTTCTGTGGGTCACGCATCCTATCTCTATAACTGGCTGTTGCCTTACTCTATCATATATGCCAGTTAAATCCAAGAAAGGTCCTTCAGACGCTTTCTCCTTAGTTATCCTTCCTTCAAGAACAATCTCACAATCTTTAGGAACTTGAACATCAATAGTTTTACATTTCACTAGCTCTGTCTTTTCTAGAGCATTTGCCATTCCCATTTCATCCACACCTGGAGGTAAGCTGGTAGCAGCAGCAACTAGAACAGCAGCTGAGTTCCCTATGCAAATCGCGATATCCAATTCTCCACCTGCCCTTTTTAAAGCCATGTCAGTGCCTCTTTCTTCAACTATTCTTGCAGTAAATCTTTTTTTATCTAGTAGCATTAACCTGTGAAAACATGAGTTTCTACCTAATTCTGGATCATTAATTATACACACAGCGGATGGAATGTACTTACCACCGTCCTTTTCCATATATCTCATTATCGGCAATTTCATTAGATCCACATTCTTTTCAACAACTTCTTGACACTCACCACTTTCCACAACTTTTGGCTGTATTGGATTGTCAATAGCCCTGGATAACCTTTGTAGCAATTCTTCTCTTCTGCAATTCAAAGCTCTAGCTATAAGCTCTTTAGATGAACAAAAACCACCAACAACTTGAATATCGTACCCTTTCACTTTTTCGAAAAACACTGGTTTACCATCTAAAGCATCTAAAATATTGGCCATTTCAAATTCAGGTGACACTTCCTTCTTAATTCTTATCAATTCCCCACTTTTGTCAAGTTGATCTAAGAAACTTCTAAAACTCACCTTCCCACCTTTTGTACAAATTATGATTGATGTCCAATAAGTCTAAAATCTTACCTATAAAGAAATTTGTCAAATCATTCAAACTTTTTGGTTTAAAGTAGTATGCAATATTCAAAGGCATTACTATTCCACCTACCGTTGCTACCCTTTTCATATTTTCTATATGGATTAAATTGTAAGGAGTTTCTCTCACACAAAGGATAAGCTTTCTTTTCATTTTTAAACAATTATCAGCTACTCTTGTTATCAGGTTGTCTACGTAGCCATTAGCAATAGCAGCTAGAGTTTTCATCGTGCAAGGACAAATGATAAGTGCGTCGATTTTTTGAGAGCTACTTGAGATTGGAGCAAACAAATCATCTTCCTCATAATCAGGTTTTAATTCAATTCTAGCTTCTTCCTTTAGAACTTTTTTCCCTGTAGACGATAGTAATGTTATCACTTCTATTTTTCTCTTTTTCAATTCCTCTATTAACTTCGCACCAATAATACAACCAGATGCGCCAGTTATTGCAACTACGATTTTCATAAATATTAATGTAAGATATGATTATTTATCTGATTACTCGTACTTCTATTCAATCCTAACCCCTTTAACTGCTAGTTCAGTTTTCAATGGTTCATAGCCAAGATTTTTTATCAAATTTAATAATCTCTTTGTATCCTTATGATAGCATAGCATAGTTCCCCCACCACCAGCACCACAAAGCTTGGCTGCACCACCAATTTCTCTAACAACTTCAGCAATTCTATCTATTTCACTTGTTGAAACACCAAGTTCTGCAAGATTTTTTTGTGTCAGATTTATTATTTCTTTCACCTTTTTGAAGTTCCTCTTCTTCAAGGCATCTAACATTTCATAGGTCATCTTTCCTATCTTTTTCACTCGTTCATTTCTATAATCTTCATTTAAATCTCTCACAAGCTGTACAAGTTCTCCAGTTGTCTTTTTCAGTTGCCCTAAGTAAACAAGGACAAAATTTGGGAGTTTGTATGGAATCACTTTTCTTAAAGATTTTATCTCATTTTTCGGTTGAGCCTTTTTAAACCATATTAGGCCACCGAAGCAGCATGCAGAATTATCTCCACCACCAGGTGTTCCATGAATTATTTTTTCTTGCTCATAAGCAATATCATTTACTTCTTTTAGTGAAATTTTTTTATTAAAAAATTTTGCAATACTCATGGTTATCGCAACTGCCCTTGAAGCCGATGAACCAAGTCCTGCACACGCAGGAAGCTTGCTATCGATTCTTATTGAAAACCCATCACTAATTCCTAATCTTTTCATCGCAATACCAAGAATAGAAGCCCTATAACCTTCATATCCATTTTTCTTAATAAAATTGAAAAGTTCTGAAAAATTCTTTTCCTCATTGCAAGTATTCCAAATATCAAGTGCTTGTTGGGTTAATTCAAAAACCTTTTCTACAGTCCAAGTATGCGAAATATCTGGCCATGCCAAATCTACGTAGGTTATATCTTTAAATTTTTCTATGCTGACATAGGTTCTCCTACCTACTGCAGCTAGTATGGCTGGCTCACCATAAACGACAGCATGTTCACCAATCAAATGAACCTTCCCAGGTGCACTAACCCTTACCATCTTCTCCCAACCTTTAATTTAAAAGTGAGAAATATTAACTATTTTAACATCACCTTACTTCCTCTATGATAATACCCATCGTATAAACTTCTCCAAACAATTGGTCTTTTATGAATTGTTGAATGCCACAGGAGAAGAAAAAGACAATAAAATGCATAGAAAGGCTCAAGCAGCAAAAAGAATGGAACATATGGAATTAAGTGACGCTTATCAAATTTTGCTAACCCAATGGCAACACCGAGATTTAACAGGATAAATGAAATTAAGCCAGAAAAGTACAAAAAAATTGAAAAGAAGGCGCCAAATAACATCATAACCATAAAAATAAAGGAAAAAAGTTGAATGATTGAAGATAGGTAAAATAAAAATAGGCCCATAAACCTTCTTTTAGCTACGTAAGCTAAATCCTTTGCATACAATTTATTGCATCTTATGCCAGTATCCATCCACCTAAGCCTTTGTCTTACATATTCCCTCAAATTTTCAACTTCCTCTTGCCAAACTTCCGCATTCGTAACCCTTATCCTCCATCCCTTTTTGTAAAGTCTTATAGTTAGTTCAAAATCCTCACCTAGAGTTTTCTTCCCATGGTAACCAACACTTTTCAGGGCACTTCTCCTAACAGCATAGTTAGCTCCACATACTAGGTGAATAGCTCTTCCAAGCCTACTTCTTCCAAGTGGGGAGATAACAAGGCCCCATTCATCTTCAATCGCCCTTAGCTTTGTAAAAAAATTTTTGTAAAAATTTCCAGCATGAGTTAAGCCTATAACACCACCAACATGCTTATCTTTAAATGGTTGAACTATGTGCATTAACCAATCCTCTCTACAAACTCCATCAGGATCTGTCATCGCTAAGATATCATACCTCGCAACTTTTTTTATGGCTTCATCTAGCGTAAAAGCTTTTCTATCATATTCAACTGGGGAGCGATAATATTTTATCAACTTCTTCTTTGCGTACTTCTTACATATTTTTTGAGTTTCATCCTTAGAAGCATTATCTACGATTATTACTTCAAACTTTCCAGGATATTTTTGCAAGAGAAAATTTTTTATCTTCCTTTCAACTACGTTACCATCTCTCCAGAACCAAGATATGACAGAAACAGGGGGAAAATAATCTATTTTATATCTGGGTCTTCTGGCTACGATTGCTATGAGTAAGAAGATTGAGGCAAAAAATAGAGAAATTATACCTAGGAGAAATGAAAGTATCCAATCACCTCGTAATTTCAGCCTTTTTTACGAATTCCAGCATTTCTCTCGCTTTTCTATTCTTTTCAAAATGCTCTCTAATTGGTTTAGTTAACTCATCTAAAAGTTCAACAACTACACTTTTTAAATCAGCTGGATGCAACCTACCGCTTCTAAAATCATCTTCAAGCGTAGCGTATGAGGTATATTCTACAGGACCACCATACTTTGCTGGTCTATCAATTTTCATCTCCTTGAAAGCTCTAAAAATTATGTGTTTTGTATAATCAAGAATAGGATTGTTTTCCACTTCTTTGGGTGGACAAAATGCAGCAAAAATCTTCTTTCGAATCTCCTCTTTGGAATCGTGAACAAAGATGCATGTTTTTGGTTTACTTTTACTCATCTTTGAAGAGATAGCTATATCCATTTTTCTACTAGTTTCAAATCCCTCTGGCTCTTTAAGTCCTTCTAAACCCATGAGCATGTGATGACTAACTATTACAGGCTTCCACCACTTAAGCTTTGGTCCGAGTTCGCGGGCGAGTATATTGGCTCTCCGCTGATCTAAACCAAGTTGACAGATATCGGCACCTAGTTCAAAAATATCTGCAACTTGCATAGCAGGATAAAAGTACTGTGCTACTTCCTTCATTTCACCTAATTTTCTTCCCATTATTGTTAGAGCTCGATTTGCCCTCTGAACTGTTGTATTTTTCGCTACTAGCATAACTTTTTTCCAATACTCCCTGGAGCTTGCAAGGTCACTTGCCCAAACAAACTCAGCTTTTTTCATGTCGAGCCCGGCTGCTTTCCAAACTTCTATGAAATATTCTCCACATTTTTTTATCTTTTCCAAATCACCCCCGAGCTTGTTATTTATCCAGGCAAAATAATCTGCAAGATAAAGCTTGAAATGAACACCAGCCTTGAGTAAATCTTTTATTAACATTGGCCTGAAAATTCCGAAGGGTAAGTGAGCCAATACGGCTGGAGAATTCAGTTTCCGCTGGGCTCAAAACCGTCGTAAGCTACAGGATGTTCTTTTGTTTCCAATAACCTACGAAGTTCATCCTCAGTAATTATTTCTTCCCCAATATTCTTTATCAATTGCAAGCGTGTTTCCACATCCATATTAATAATAAGGTTTCTAAAAAATTAAGCTAAATAAAAGAATAAAGAATATGATAAATATTTAAGGTTCTAAACCATTATTATGAAGTTAAATTGTGTTTTAAAAAAGAATAGAATTTGGATACCAAAAAAATTTCAACACTATCTACAAAACAATTTTTGTAAAATCGTCATAAGACAAAATAAAAAACAAAGATCCTTTATCTCTAAGCTTGGTAAAGATAAGCGCTTAGTCATACCAAAAGAATACTTGGCTGCTCTAAAAGATCGGTCGATTCAGGTACAATTTACCGCTATAAAAAACTATAAGCGCCCTAAGATTTTTGTTAAAAACAACAGAATAGATTTTTTATCCTTTATTCCTCAACGGACCCTATCTGGTTTTGAAGTTTTAGCTTTTCCTCTCAGGAATAAAATTTTTGCATGGTATTTTGCATCAAAGGGTAGACCAAAAAGTATTTTGATTAGTAGATTTGTTGATGGTGGTAATTTTTTTCGTTTTATAGGTTATTACAGGTCAGAAGGTGGCAAACCTAGATTATCTTATCGGAGAGGGCGTGAATTTTCATTTACTAACAAAAATCTGGATGTACTTTCAGATTTTATTACACTCTTCAAACAGATAACTTCTATTAAAATTTTAAAAGCAACTATCTCTTATAATCCATTCAACAAAGTAGACTTAAATGAAATTAAATCGAGATTGATCACTTTAGGTTTAAACGAAAAAAGTATAACTAAAAGGGTAGCAAAAGTGAAAGAATTTACAGTTAGAATCTATGTTACGAATTCTTTATTGTCAGAAACAATCAATAATGCAGAAAATATTCTGAGGAAGTACATCATTAAAAGCCCTACTCTACAGTTTATTACTCAATATCTACGTGGAATTATCTTAGGAGATGGCTCCTTTTATAGGTGGAGAGATAAAAAGGGTTCTCTACATTCTAGATTACAAATCTTTGAATCGGATGAGAGCGCTATATTAGATATATCAAAGTTATTGGCATATTTAGGTGTCCACGGCAATTTCAAGAAAAGTAATAAGAAAATGTTTACATATACAGCCTTCTTAAATTGGCAAGACTTATTAAAACTGTATTATTTTCGATTATTAGGTGAGAGAACTAAATATCTTAGAAGTGTAATTAAAAAACATAAAAGATTTCGTTCCTTAAAATATCTCGCCATTCTACCACAAAAATTCTTAACGTCAGACTTCATGAGATTAACAAAGAAGAATTATAGCTATTCAGCAACATGGTTAAGAGATAGACAAAGGGAAGGTTTAATTAGAAAGATTAAGCATGAAGAAAAACAAAATGTTTGGAGATTAACTGATGAAGGTAAGTTTATATCTAATTTACTAAAAACAGTGTAAGTTTTACTCAACAATTTTTTTCTCAAGGATTATAGCCTTTCCTCCACCTTCTTTTATTAGGTTTGATACTTGCTTTAATACATTTAGATCTTCACTCTCCCAAACAGAATGTTGAATAAGCTGAGCATTAATCGAGTGTAAAAGTCTATTTATCTTTACTTGCAAATATCCCATGTTTCTTGGTATGTCAAAAAGTATTATGTAGCTCATATCTAATGTTAGACGTTTTACATTAATATTTCTAATTCCAACCTCTAAATATTAGTATGAAAGTAGGAATGCCAATTTGGTATGGCAATAGACCTCTAGAAAAACCACTCAAATCAGCAAAAAAGCTTGGATTTGACTACGTTGAAATTTCATTGGATTATCCTTGGCATCCAAACCAACAACTACGGAAACAGTTAATAGAGTTAAGTAAAGAATATGAGCTTGATTTAGCTTTTCATCTTCCTATCCCAGAGCTAAACTTGTGTCATCCTTCTAATGAAATATCAATTCCAGCTATGAATACTTGCATAAAATTTCTAAAATCTTTAGCTTTACTTAATCCAAGTTATATAAACCTTCATCTTGAATTTCTAGCTACCACCATAAGATTTAAAGAAGTTTGGGGAGAGGCTGTTAAAAAAGCTGCGAAAGTAGCTACTAAACTCCATAGTTTCTCTAAATCCTACAACCTTTTTTTGGTTTTTGAAAATGGTCTTTTTGGCGGTATAGGCAGGAAAATTGATGACTTGAATTTTATGTTGAGAAAAAATTTAAACTTATGCTTAGATTTAGGTCATGCTGTAGTAGTAAGCTATTTACCAAAGCAAGAGAAACTAAAAGCTACCAGGCTGCTTAAGCCATGGATTAAAAGGTTTAATAAAATAATTTCAGTGATTCATTGGCACGATGTAGCTCTAATGAAATGGGGAATAGAAGATCATTTGCCATTAGGCATAGGTGAAATGAACTTAGGAGAAATCGCAGGCTTTATTCGAAACATAAATTGTGAATACCTTCTTCTTGAAATTCATCATTCTCTAAAAAATAAAAAAATAATTCCGGCTAAAGTAATTGATTTTAAAAATAGTTTAAAAATTTGTAGGGAGTTGCTTGATTGAAATAAGTTTTTTAGGTGCAATGGGAACGGTAGGCAACTCAGCAATTTTAGTCGATACGGCAACAGAAAAAATACTTCTAGATTATGGCACGAGACCAAGAGAAATACCGCCAAAATTTCCTATACCATTACCTGGGAAACCAGATACAGTTTTGTTATCACACTGCCATCTTGACCACTCAGGAGCTTTACCTCTGTTTTTTAGAGATACAGAAATTTTACCAATTTATGGAATTAATATCACAAGACCTTTGACGGAGCTTTTGCTTCTAGATTCTATTAAGGTGAGTAGAGAGGAAGGAATTGAGCTACCATTCGAAAGAAAAGAAATCTGGAGGACTTTGAAAAATTTTGTTGATGTTAATTATCGAGAAGAATTCAAAATTCATCGTTCAAAAATAACTTTATACGATGCAGGTCATGTACCAGGAAGTGCGATAGTTTCTATTGTTTCTGGGAAAAAACATTTACTCTACACAGGTGACTTTAATACTATAGATACAAGACTGCTGAGAAAGTGTGATGAGATTAAAGAACCTGTTGATGTTATGATGGTAGAGTCCACCTATTCAGATAGAGATCATCCTCCAAGAAAATCACAGGAAAAAGAGCTAATAAAAATTGTTCGTCAAACTCTAGCTAATGATGGAGTTGCTTTGATAGCAGGATTTGCAATAGGTAGGATAGCCGAACTCTTACTTACTTTGGATGCTTATGGAATCGATTACCCCGTATTTGTTGATGGGATGGCAAAAAAAGCAATAACCATTACCAATAGGTATAGGAATTTGTTGAGCCACCCTAAAAGCTTGGATAAAACTTTGGAGAAGGTTGAATATGTAACAAAACATGGGGTTAGGAAAAAAATTGTTAATGAGCCTTGCGTGATTCTAACGACTTCAGGTATGGTCCAAGGCGGCCCAATAGTTTATTATTTAAAAAAACTTTACGATAAAAAATTTTGTAGCTTAGTTCTTGCTGGCTGGCAGCTTGAAGGTACTCCTGGAAAAACTTTACTAGAAACTGGAAGATACATAAACGAAAAGTTCGGACTTAATCTAGAGGTTAAAATGTTAGTTAGAAGGCTGGATTTTAGTTCTCATGTAGGCAGGAGCGAATTGTTTAAATTCATAGAAAAGGTTAACCCGGAAAAAGTTTTTTGTATTCATGGCGACCATACTGAGGAATTTGCTAACGAGTTAAGAAAAAGGGGATTTGATGCCGTTGCACCAGTGGCAAGTAATAGAGTTTTTAGAATTGATTGATACAAAACTTTTTACAATAAGTCTACATCCAAGAATAAAGCTAGTTTTGCTATCCCACATTCCCTTATAATTTTGAAAAAAGCAGGAGTATCCTGAAAAATTGAGAAATTTTTTTTGAGGAGGAGTCCCTTCATTATAGGAAATTTTAATTTTTCTTTCCACAAAAAATCATAATTCTTAAGAAAAAATTTTTTAGAAAAATCTTCTTGCTCTAAAGCCTTGATGCATGCTCTTCCGGCAAACTCAGATCCAATTTGTCCATAAACTAGACCACCAAGAGAGAATGGTTTAACCATAGCGGCGGCATCTCCAACAAGCAAAATATTATTTGCTACAGATTTTTCGATCAATCCATATCTTATTACACCACCAATTCTATTTCTTGTTTTAGAGTTTCCAAATCTTTTCTTCAAAATTTTTTCAAAATACGGACTTGGATTATCATCCATCATTAAACCAACTCTTGCTTCTTCCTCATTCTCAGGAACTACCCAAGCAAAGTTACCTGGAGCTGTGTCTGAACCAAACCAAAGCTCAACAACATTGGGTTCAAAATTTGATTTCATATGAGCTTGGACAGCTTTTAATAAATTCTTAGGCAACTTAATCCCAGCAACTTTTGCAACTGAGGAATTAGGCCCATCTGCTCCAATCAAAATTTTCGTTTGATAATTCCCCCTATTTGTAACTACCTTTCCATTTTTAAAATTAAGAAATCTTATCCCCATCTTTAATTTTGCTCCAGCACTTATAGCTCTTTCAGCAACAAATACATCATAGCCTTTCCTATCAATAACAAACATAGGTATTCTTGACTTAACTTCAAAGTACTCATTCCTACAACAAAACTTAGCAACCTTAATTCTGTTCAAGATTAATTTTTCAGGAATTCCACCTATCCTAAAGCTAACCAACCCAGCACATTGTGTAGGGATACCAATTTTAGAATGCTCTTCTATTACAAGAGCATCATAACCTTCTTCGCTAACTAATCTAGCAACCTCACAACCAGAAGGACCTCCTCCTACTATAACAACATCATGCATGCTATTTTCCAAATCTTCTCTTCCTTTGGTTGAATTTCTCTATACACCGAATCAAATCTTTTTTCTCAAAATCTGGCCAAAATTTTTTAAGAAAAATAATTTCACTATAGGCTGTTTGCCAAAGCAAAAAATTAGAAAGCCTCATTTCTCCACCAGTCCTTATCAATAAATCTACAGGTTTACTTACCAACAATTTCTTCTCCACGCTCTTTTCTGTTATCTCAACCTTTCCTTTCTTTATACATTCTTCCACGATTGCCCTGATAGCTTGAGTAATTTCAAACTTCCCACCATATCCAATTAAAAAATTTATAACTCTTTTCTGATATTTAGCGGTTTTCTGCATAACTTTTCCAATAAGCTTAACCAGTCGAGGAGGTAGCATTTCCAAATCTCCAATAAATCTAACTCTTACTCTATATTTTTCAAGAAAATTACTTTCACCATTTTCCAATTTATTGAGATAAAAGTAAAAAATTTTAAACAATTCATCCAGCTCTCTTTTTGGTCTTTCCAAATTTTCTGTAGAAAGTGTATAAACAGACACTTGAGATATTTTCAGTTCTATGCACCACTTCAAAAACTTTTCAATTTTTTTTGCTCCAAACCAATGCCCTTTCCACGGGGGCATACCATGAGCTCTGGCCCATCTTCTGTTTACGGGACTCAAAAAGTCTTTCCGTCGATAATGACTCCCAAATGATTTGGTACTTGTATCTCATTTAACAATTTTATACCACCCCTTTGAGATTCTCTTTATAATCTTTGATTTAATTAGTAAATTTAAATATATAATTGTATAGATTTTCTACCAAGATTAATATTATCTTTCTACAAAATAATTTTTCTTTATGGTAAGGAAGCAAAAATTTAAAAAAATTTTATTTCTTGTGGTTGATGGCTTAGCAGACCTACCAATCAACAGAAAAACACCTCTTTCCGTCGCGGATAAACCAAACTTAGATTGGTTTGCAGAAAATGGTATTTGTGGAACTCTGAATTTAATCCCTAAAACGATGCCTGTATGGAGCCACATAGCCAATGTTTCTCTCCTAGGCTATGAGCTAAAAAAGCTTTATTTAAAGCGTGGTCCACTTGAAGCTGTAGGAGCTGATTTACCATATCAAGAGGGCCATCTCGCTCTGAGATGTAATTTTGCAACCGTGGATAAAAACTTAAAAGTTATCGATAGAAGAGCTGGGAGGAAAACTTTTGGTCTAGATGAGATTACAAGGTACTTGAATTTACATGTTAACATTGGAATACCATTCATACTGAAGAGAACTTATGGCCATAGAGCAGTTCTAATTATAAAAATGGATCTTGATGATAGAATTAGTGATAACGACCCTTTGAAGGCTGGTGAAACTGTAAAAAATGTTCAAGCTCTTACCCCAGATGCTTTAGTGTCGGCAAAAATTGTTCAAGACTTTATTGAGAAGGTTAGGAATGTAATCGAATATTGTCCTGCAAATTTGAAGAGAATCGAGATAAATCTACCTCCAGCAAATTATCTTTTAGTTAGGGATGCTGGAAATAAGTTGTTTGTACTAAAAAATTTTGCTGAAAAGTATAAAATAGAAAAAACCCTATGCGTATCGGAAAGAGGAGTTATGAAGGCTACTTGTATGCTCGCTGGATTTAATGCGATTACGGTTCCAGAACTCACGTTTGAAAGAAGTCTAGATTTTATATTCAAAACGATAGAAGATTCTTTACCAGAATATGATTTTGTTTACACTCATGTAAAAGGTCCGGATGAATCTGCACATGATGGGAATTTTGAAGAGAAGGTTAGGAGAATTGAAGCTATAGATAAGAAGTTGGCCGATTTTAAAAATTTCGATGGTGTTTTGGTTTTAACTACAGATCACATAACCTCTTGTGAATTAAAAGCACACGTTCATGGCAAGGTACCACTCCTCGTTTTTGGCAAAGGAAAGGACAAGGTGAAAAAATTTGATGAGTTTTCTGTAAATGTTGGAAAATTAAGGAATTTTAACGGAAGAAATTTGATGAGGTTCATTTTCAAATGAAAGAAATAAGAATTGATGGTATAGCAGTAACAATTCATCTACCCAAAATTAAAAATCCTTCAGTAGTTATTATGTGTCATGGCTTCGCTAGTTGTAAGGATTCTTTGCATAGAATTGAAATTGCAGAAAAATTTTGCACCAGTGGTTTTGCAACTCTAAGATTTGATTTTTATGGACATGGAAAGAGCTACGGAAGTTTTGAAGAGTTTACTATTAGCAAAGGAATAGAAGATTTAAAAACTATTTTAGATTGGGTTGAAAAACAGAAAAATTTAAATTCTAAAAAAATTGGCGTTCAAGGCTCCAGCTTAGGTGGGACCATAGCGATGCTTACGGCAGCTCAAGATGAAAGAATTAAATGCTTGGCAACATGGGGTTCTCCGATAAGGTTTTCCGAACTACTAACAGGTAAGATGGTTAAAAGTTTTGAAAAGAAAGGATTTTTTGAATTAGAAAGCGGGTTGAGGATTGGTAAATGTTTGTACAATAATATGAAGAAGCATGTTATAGCGAGGGCTGTTGAAAAAATAGCTTTACCATTGTTAATAATTCATGGAAGAGAAGACAATATAGTTCATTTCACCAATGCCTTGGACATATACAAGTTTGCCAAAGGTCCCAAAAAACTTCAATTAATCGATGATGTTGGACATGATCTAAAAAATGTCCCACGGGTAGTTGATTTAACTTTAGGTTGGTTTAAAAGATGGTTAAGCTAATCTTTTTAAATCACGTCAGTTGAAAATAATATTTTAACTTCCATATTCTTATTATGAAGGTAAAAAATCTAAGAATAAGGCAGATTTTTTCAACAACGTCTCAGAAAACCATTGAGGTTGAACTTGAAATTGTTAAAGGTATTGTCAAATCATCAGTACCAATGGGAACTAGTGTCGGGAAGCATGAAGCTTGTTGTTTACCAGTAGAAAAGGCTATAAAAAATCTTCATTTAATTAAAAGAGAATTTCTTGCAAAGGAGTTTTCAACTCAGGAAGAGGTCGATAGTTTATTACATGGACTAGATGGAACTAGAAATTTTAGTAAGCTTGGTGGAAATTTAGCTTTAGCTTTATCCTCAGCATTTTTAAAAGGATTTGCTCTGGATAGCGATAAGGAAGTATTTGAATTTTTATCGAAAAAACCATCAATTCCAAAGCCCATATGTAATGTTGTTGGTGGTTGGAAAGGACAAAGTGATATTCAAGAATATTTACTTTTACCAACAGTACAAAAATCATTTTTTGAATCTGTAGAAAGGATTTCTTCAGCCTACCATGAGATTGGAAAATATCTAAGAGAGTTTGATAAGAATTTTAATTTTGGAAAAAACATAGAGTCAGCTTGGGTTACTACTCTTAATCATGAAAGAATTTTGGAAATTATTACACAAATTGCAACTCAAAAATTTCTTAGATTGGGTTTAGATCTAGCAGCCTCTCAACTTTTTGATGGAAAAAATTATGTTTATGCAGATGGAAGAAAATTACCTAGCCTGGAGCAACTAAATTTTGTTAGTGGATTGGTTGAAAAGTACCCTATAGATTATATTGAGGATCCATTCGAAGAGGATGACTTTATTTCATTTTCTAAATTAAGAGCTCGACTAGAAGAGAAGCTTGTAGCAGCTGATGATTTAGTGGCAACTAATTTAAATAGATTAAAAATTGGAATAGTACAGAAAGCAATTAATGCAATAATAATAAAACCAAACCAAGTTGGTACTATAAGCGATGTAATAGAATTTGTAAGAGAGGCTAAGAGAAACAATATAACAACTATAGTATCGCATAGAAGTGGAGAAACGGAGGATACATTGATTTGTCATTTAGCTACTGGGTTGGGTTGTGATTTCATCAAACTAGGAATTTCTGGAGAAAGAACAACAAAAATAAATGAGATGATAAGAATCGAGGAAAAACTAGCCAGTTGATTTCGAAATTTTTAGCTTAAAATGAATATAATTACATGGCGATATTATTTGAAGCAATAATTTTTTTAATCTCGATGGCAGTACTTACAAAGTCTAGCCACTTTGTTGTGAATTCTTCTGTAGAGCTATCGAAGATAACAAGACTTGGTGAGATAGCCATAGGTTTTCTTGTTCTTTCAGTCGCAACAAACATACCTGAGATAGGAGTAGCTTTCGCAGCTTTAGTTTCTGGTGAAGTTGGAATAACAGTAGGAAATGTTATAGGAGGTAATGTAACGGATATAGCTTTAGTTGTAGGTGTTGTTTGTATCTTAACCAGCATAAAAATTACAAGAGGTGTTTCAACTAAGCTATCAACAATGCTTTTTCTATCCTCTTTAATTCCTTTGCTGTTATTACATGTGATGATGAATAAAGTAGTTGGATTAATTTTATTGCTTACTTTTATCGGGTTCTGCCATTATACCCTCAAAAAGAGGATAACTCTAGTAAAAATTTCTGAGGAACAAAAACCAGATTTCTTCAGAGCAATGGTAGCTAAGCTCAAGCTTACAATCAAGTATTATACATTAATCCTAACCCTAATCTTGGGATTAGCAGGAGTTTTAATAAGTTCTTGGTTTGTCGTGAGCTCTGCATCAAAAATAGCAGTTGAGTTGGGAATTGCAACAACTGTAATAGGAGCTACCATCATCTCCCTGGGTGGTGCTCTACCCGAATTAACAGTTGGTATAAGCTCTGTGAAACAAGGATATCTCAAGCTAGCACTAGGTGATATAATTGGTTCATGTTTGACAAAACTGACCTTAGTCCTTGGTCTTGTACTTTTCTTATCTCCGGTAACTATTACTTTAACTGAACTATCACCGATGATAAGTTTTGTTTTAATAGCAAATGTATGCCTATGGTTCTTTTTGGGAACAGGAGAGTTGAAAAGATATCATGGAATTCTATTGTCAGTTATTTATTTTGCTTTCATAGCAACAACATATGGTGTAGAAATAATTATATAGTGAGTAAATTTTACCTTATACCCATTCTCTTTAGAACACGGTAGGAAAGTCTCCGAAATTTATCTATAAATCCAATCCTTCTAATTACATCTTTTCTTAGGGTTGAAAAAAGTATAGAGTAAATCGTCATCGAACTTTCTATGAAATAGAATGGATGTAAGGTCGTTTCGAATTTAACTACTTCCCTATAGCCAGTTTTCTCCTTTATTCCTATAAAAAATATTAAAGCCATTAACCTCAAAATGGATGAAATTATCAAAACTGTAAAAATGCCAAAATTTTGAGCCAAGATACCACCCAAGAAATTCGCTCCTATTCCAGAAATTTCAACCGAGGAATTGTAGAAAGCTGTTAACTGAAATACATTCTTTTTTTCCGCAACATCTGAAAAGTATGCAAATGCTGCGATATTAAATCCGGCCCAACCTATTGCTCCAAATATAACAAAAAAGTACAAGAAGAGCACACTGGGAGCTACAGCATAAACTAAAGGAATGGTAGCAATTAGTAAAATACAAGAAAGCATCGTAGCTTTCCTCCCGATAAAATCGACTATAACTC
>JASEGN010000040.1 GCA_030018055.1 Candidatus Aenigmatarchaeota archaeon
GGGATAAGATAGAAAATAATTTTTAACTTTTTCTGAATAAATTCATCTATTTATAATTAAGTTTTCAGATAGACCATTAGGATTACTTTTTAATTATGGGTGGATGAAAATACCGAAAAATTCAAGTTAAACACCAAAGATTTCAGGGTCTATTTTGACAACAACAAAAAGAATCATGTATGTGAGAACTTAGATACTGGTGAGAAAACGAATATTGGAGTTTAGGTATTCTGATGCAGATGGGGATATTGGAACCGATAGAAGATAAGGCAATAGAAGAAAAGTTAACGGTACTCTCAGAGAGGATAACCAATCTGGAAGCTAAGATAGACGATCATGATGAAGAAGGAAAAGGAAAAGTTGATTTTGATCCTATTCTAGATGCTCCATCATCAAGAATATCGGTAGTAAACATAAGTAAAGAAACTCCAAAAAAAATTCCAAATCAGAGAGGCTCTGCAATTCGTTAGAAAAATAATGCCTTCTTTTATGGTCAGTAGAAGTATAGAAAGAAAATTTTAAAGTTAAAACTCAACACAAATTCATGTCGACTAATGAAATTTGCAAAAAAAGAACATGGGTTTGAGATGCAATAAAATATCTTGAACAGCTGTTCAACAAAGGAAAAATAAAGTTAAGGAAAATTGGGAATAGAAAATTTTAGTATGTTAAGTAACTACGACAATTCTGAAATTAAAAAAGCCAAGCAACAATTAAGAGAGGAAATATGGAGAAAAATGGAGGAGCTTGGCATAGTGAGATTTCCAGGTGCTTATGGACGAATTCCCAATTTTGTTGGAGCTGAAAAAGCTGCAGAAAGTGTGAGGGGATTGAGAGAGTGGAAGAGGGCAAAAGTGATAGTTGCCAATCCTGATTTTGCCCAGAAGAAAATAAGAGAATTTGTTTTGAAGGATAATAAAATCCTAATAATGGCTTCTCCTGGACTTAAGCATGGCTATCTAAAAGTTGATCCTCAAAAAGTAAAGGGAAGGGAAGATTTTGCTTCAACAATAGCAGGAGCATTTAAATTTGGAGATAAATTGAAAGAGCTACCAAAACCCGATTTGATTGTCACAGGTTGTGTTGCTGTTGAAAAAAATAGCTTCTACAGAGTTGGAAAGGGTGGGGGTTATGGTGATAGAGAAATTACAGGAATAGGTCAAAAATTTGGAAAAATTCCTGTTATCACAACCGTTCATGATGTTCAAGTTGTAGACAAAGTACCAATAGAAGCGCATGATACAAAAGTCGATATAATTGTTACTCCTACTAAAATAATTAGATCTGCCTCATGAAGTTCTCCAAATAGCAAAGGCACTTTACCGATTGCCTTGTATCACTTTTCTTAACTTTGCCTTCATTTCGAAGAACTAAGATATTGTGCGGCTGTTCCTTTAGTTAGAATGAATGTTCTTCAAAAAACAGATCAAACCACATATTTTCCAACTATTGGAATAACTTCCCCACATTTAGGGCATTTTTTATCTTCTGTGATCTTATAGTTAATGATATCGAAAATGTAACGCTGAATCAAAAGTTCTTTACAGCTTGGACAGTAAGTGTTTTCAAACTCATGACCAGGAACATTTCCTATATAGACAAAATTTAATCCCTCCTCAATTCCAATCTCTCTGGCTTTTACCAAAGTTTCTATCGGAGTTGGAGAAACAGTGAACTTATAAGCAGGATAATACCTTGATAAATGCCAAGGCACATCATCACCTAGCTCATCGTGAATTCTTCTCGCTATGCCACGCAAACAGGCTTCATCATCATTAACCCCTGGGATGACCAAAGTAGTTATTTCGACCCATGACTTTTTCCTTGCTTCTATAGCATTCTGCCAGACAAATTCCACGTCAGCATTACAGTATTTTCTAACTGCTTCTTTATCGCCTTTTATGTCGATATTGAATGCGTCTGTACCAGCAGCCAAAAACATATCTAAGGCCTCTGGAGTGAAATATCCGTTCGTTATGACAGTTGTATAAAGTCTCCTTTTTTTTGCGAGTTTAAAAACATCTATACAAAATTCGAAAAAGGTTGTAGGTTCTGAGAAACTCATACTTACCCCTTCACATTCTCCTTTTTCAGCAAGCTCGATGAACTTACTCGGTGAAAAGATTTCGGAATGGGCTGGATCTGGCTCTACTTTCGAAATGCTAAAATTTTGACACCGTACCCCCACTTTCGTGGTATGGGCATGTGAAAGTACAGGACCAACTTCCCATTGTCAAGAGCGTGCTGCCAGGCCAAAAATGAAACAACGGTTTCTTTTCAACTGGGTTAAAGGCTATCGATGATGCCAAACCATACTCTAATGTGAAGAGTTTTCCATCAATGTTTTTTCTTGTTTTGCAAAAGCCTAATTTTCCTGGTGGTATTACACACTTTCTATTACAAGTTTTGCATTTTACTTTTTTCCTTTCTAATTTTTCATATAGATAGCCCTCCTTCACATAAGGCTTATTCATCTCAAGTTTCATGAAACACCTCCTTTAACTATTGATTATTTAAATCTTTAAGAAATTTTCTTACATTTTGAAGTCTTTTTGTAGACTCCTCTAGAAACTTTTCTTAAGTAACCCCTCTTAATTAATCTATGGTTGAGTAAAATCCAAATTAAGTTTGATTTGTCACCTGTTTTTTTCACAACATCCGAAAATCTGAACTTATCAGGCATTTCTTTGACTACATCTAATATCCAGAGATCCTCTCTTCTTCTATTGTGAAACCAGGAAGCTTTCTGAAGTTTGATGCTTGGTAGCGGAATTTTCTTGACGTCTCTATTTCTAAACCATATATTGTAAGCTTTATTTCCTTTCGGAGTAAAATGTTCATAGCATCCTGTTCTTATCTTCAGATGATTTGAAACTTTTTGAATTTGATGAAATAACTTACCACTGATGGTAGAAAAATAAGCCACACGATCAGCGTTTCCATCCGAATCTATAAGACCACCAATTAATCCTTTTAAAAACTCCGTTGAATGATGAAGTGAATTTAAACTTACGGTTTTAGATTTATTACCATCTTCAAAACTAATGATGGACTTTAAATGAGCAGCTAAATCCTTAGAAGCGACAGTGAGCTGAATGGATCTATTCTTTTTCTTATAAATCCAAGACCTCTTTCCCGATTTTGAAATGATCTGTGTGAGTTTAGCACATACCCCTTTCTCAACGTCTCTATCACTCAAAGCAAGGACAATTATTCTACCCTTCCTTATATACCCGTCTCCGATAAAGAAACCTACCAAATATCCCCACTCTTTTTCTGAAATTTTGTTGATATCAAAATACGACCACTTTACTCCATACATTTTGCCTACCATTTGGTTAGTTTTTCTTACAATACATTTATTTTTACTTGTATTTATAATTTACTATTATGCTGCATAATATATTAGGAACTAAAACAAAAGAAAAAATTCTCCGTCAACTTATTTTTAATCCTAGTAAAAGTTATTATAGTCGTGAATTGGCTAAAAAAATAGGAGTGACTCACGCTTCCATATCCGAACAAATAAAACCTTTAATAAAGACAGGTCTTATAAAAGAAGAAGTGAAAGGAAGAATGAAGTTCTACTCGATAATTGTTAATAGAAAGACAAAACTTCTTAAAAAACTTTGGAACTTTGATCTCGCTGAGTAATATTTTAAAACTTTAAAAGATTTCCAATTCTATCTATTTTTATGACAAATGGCCGGACCAAGAAAATTAAAGCAGTAGTTTTTGACATGGATGGTGTATTACTTGATGTAGAAAGATATAACGAAACTAGCAAAAAAGTTGCAGTAAGTAGTTGGAATGTTGTTTTTGATAGACTCAATATTTATCATGAACATGAGAGGTTAAAAGAAATGTTCATAAAAGGAATCTTCCCTTCTTACATGGAATGGACTAATGAGGCTTGTAGAGTACTTCAAAGGCATGGATTAACAAAGCATAAGTTCATTGATATAATCAATAAAAGACATTTGATGAATGGTGCAAAAGAAACTTTAAAAGAACTCAAGAGAAGAGGTTATAAAACTGCTGTTATAACAGGGAGTTTTGAAAACCTTGCAAGAAGAGTAGGGAAAATTCTTAGTTTAGATTATGCTATAGGACATTGTAAATTAGTTTTTGACAAGAATGGTAATCTTAAAGAATGGTTTTTAATTCCTTGTGATTATGAAGGTAAACTTATGTATTTTAATAAATTAGCTCAACGAATGGGTTTAAATCCTTCTGAATGTGCCTTTGTTGGTGATGAAGTTAATGACATACCAATTTTCGAGGAAGCAGGATTAAGCATTGCTTTTAATTGTAACAAGGATGAGGTAAATAAACGTGCTAATATTGTGATTGGTAAGAAAGATCTAAGAGAAATTCTAAAATTTTTTCCGTAATAAAGTCTTAAGTATTTTTCTAGGATTTTGTAAATAATCTTCTTTTTTCTTGCACTTTTCCTCATTAAGTGTATAAGCTAGAGAAGAACCCATCTCTACATGTCTTTCTAACAAATCAATCTCCACTAGTGAATTTAATATTGACTGTAATATGTCTTTGTCATATATACTGACCCTAAAAGAAAATTCTTTGTATGATGGTCCTTCCATAAAAATAATTTTCTCTTTAGATAAATAATCCACAATTTTTTGTACTAACTTTTGTAGTGATAGTTCTAATTCTTTTAATTCCATGGTTAATTTACTGATGTTAACATTTAAAAATTCGCATTTACTTTCTAAAACACAATTAAATAGAGAGTAAAATTATAGCTAAAGTAGATAAAATTATCCCCAAAACTTTAGATAAAGTTATAGACTCACCCAAAATTAAGATTCCTATCACAGCAGCAAAACTACCACTCAAAGACGCTATAGGTATTACGCGTGACACGTCTGCTTTACTCAAAGCAATGAGCAAAGATGCCACAGAAAATCCCCATAAAAGACCGCCTATGAGTCCATAAGAAGAAAAATGTAATGTTTTTCTATAAGCTATAATTGGAAGCACGAATATTGTGGCAAATAATCCTGTTAAGAATATCATTAAAAAACTATCAACTTTTCCTGCAGAAAGCTTCAAAACTACATTAAAGAGGGCCATTAAGAAAAATGATATTAACGTAAAAATTAGCCAAGCTTCCATATTATTTATTTGAGTATTTTTTTATTAAAAAGCTATGTTTTACATGCAATTAAATAATAGTTTCATGAATGATCCGAACAAAAATAAGTTGATTATTATGATAAATCTCGACCGAACTGCTATCTTCTCTATTTCCTCTCCTTGGAAAATCCTTTGTTTGCCTAGTCTGCAGGATGAAAAGTCCTAAGGCAGCGGCATTAATTTTTTCATCGGGTAAGATCGTTTGTACAGGAGTGAGAGCATCAAAGACGTCAGAAGAGTTGGCAGGAAAGTCCGTGAGGATGATAAAAGCGGCAAAGTTAGGCAACTGCTTCCTGGCCAGAAATGAAATAAAGGTTTCTTTTCAATTGGATTTACATTGATGGAGCTGATCAAACCATATTCTAACGTGTATAATTTTCCATTTCTGTTTTGTCTCGTCTTACAAAAACCCAGTTTATTTGGAGAAATAATACAATGTCTATTGCACGTATTACATCTAACCTTTTTATCAGTAAGTCTTTCATAAAGTAATGCTTCCTTTAAGCAAGAATCTCTCATTAACTATACCAACTTAGATTTTATATTATCCAATTGAGAAGCTAGATTTTTCATCCTTTCTGCTCTAGTTTTTAATTCACCTTTTTTTATCGAGAGTGTTTCTGTTGCTTTGGTTAAATATTCCAAGCTTATAGCTGATTCGATAAGTTGAATAGTTTCATAATCTTCAAGGTAAACTCTTATCTTTGGCTTACTTGATGATAGTGTTTTCATAACATTCGAATCATCTTTGTACAATTTTTTAATTGCCTCGAGCGTAACCCCTTCTCTTACCAGACCTCTAATTCTTGGTTGCAGCCTTGCTTTCATTTCCTCATGCCTTTTTGAAGAACATGGCTTGTCTCCTCTGCCTCTTCATATAACCATTCCAAAAGCTTAAGCTCTTGGACTATTCCTCTTTGCTCCTCATCAACTTTGGATAATAAAGCCTTGCACTTTTCCAGGTCAGAATTTGCCCTATAACCTTCGGATTTGAGTTTTTTTATATCATCGTTTATCTTGTCCAATTTGTGACATAACTTTCTACATTTGTCGTATGTTTTCTTATCCAAAAGTGGGAGAGTTATCTCTGGTTTGCCCAGGTAAAAAATTGCAGGAAGTCCTTGTTTTTCAACCTGCCAACGTGCTAGTTTTAAAAGTTTGGAATCAAGTTTGGCTCCGGCTTCAGCAAAACTCTCCTCATCATAACAAATGAATGAATTTTTTAAGTCGAGAACTGGCATTTCCCCCTTTGTTTTGGTCTTCTTGCCATCTCTTGTTACCCTATAATAAACTTTTCCTGGCCTTTGAACGTTTGCATTAATTACATCCAGAATTTCCTCGTATATCCTTTCTCTGGCCCTTCTAAGCCTCAGCATCTGATTTTTGACATCCTTTGTCCTGTTAAAACGATATATCAAATCTTGACTCTCTGCATAAATCTCCTTTAATGTCCTTTCATTTGAAGAAAATGGAAGTTTGGAGCGCATATTCTCTAATATCCTTTAGAGACTTAAATTTTTAATCTTAGGAAATTTCAACGCACCAACCCCTTTTTCCAAAGCTATTGGGGTTAAGTTCTCGAAATCTGTACCCTCTCTCAAAATTGGCGATAGGAATTCCTTTTTTGGGATTAAATTCACATCAGTTCCAGAAGCCCAAGAAGAAATTGCTGGTAAGCAGATGAAATTTTTTCCACCTACTGTTTTTCCATAAAGCAAGCAAGGAACTTTCACTTTATCAAAACCCTCCCTCAGAACTAGGCTTGGATGTTCGTGTGCGATCACAACTGTTTTTGCTCCCTTTGGTATTTTTATCCTCTCATGGCCATGGACAAAAAAAATTCCCTTAGCTAAGTAATAAGGATCGTGCAACTCCATGCCAATTTTAGAGATGATGTTAAGCAAATAATTATCGTGATTTCCTCTTACAAGAACTATCCTTTCAACTTCTTTCCTCAAAAAATCTATTAACTTAAAAACTTCCCTCCATTCTTGGGCAGAGGCCTCTCCAAATTCATGCTTTACATCACCAACAATTATCAGGTCTTTTGCCCTTACTTTTTTGAAAATACCTCTCAAATCCTTTAGAATTTCCTTCAGCTGAGTTTCAGGAACAAAGATCCCTTGTTGCGCTAAAGCTAGTTCATAGCCCAAATGCAAATCAGCAATAGCAATGGCATCCAAGCTTTCAATAGAAATTGCCCTGAATCCGTCTATTGTCTTCATTCCATCGAAAATTTCCATATTATTTCTTTCTTTTTAAAACTTATCTGATACCGAAAATGCATTTAAAGTTTTTTATGGGGTTTAAAATTAAATTCATAAACTGTAAGCAGGGGTAGCCAAGTCTGGTCAAAGGCGCAGGAAAAACCTTAATTCAGTATTTGCGAAGCTTAGGACTCTGTGGCTATAATAACCACAATAGTGCCTCATGGGTTCAAATCCCATCCCCTGCATCTGCAGTGTAAGGTGAAGGGACCAAAGCCCAGAAAAGAAATTCTTT
>JASEGN010000041.1 GCA_030018055.1 Candidatus Aenigmatarchaeota archaeon
GTCAAAATCACTGTCTGCTTTTGCATAACCTTTAATTATCGAACCAAAGAAAACTATTGAAATTAAGTTCTCTCCAAATTTTTCTCTGCACTTATTAACAAATTCACGCAATGCTTTTTTCATTTTCTTAACCTTCAAAAATACTCATATTCTCCACCATTTCTAGTGATGGTAGCCCCTCTTTTTTCTTCGACATCTTTGCCAAATATAGATTTAGTCACCTTTCTTCACCTTAGCCTTAAGATAATAAAGTTTAGCTGGCCCAACGGCCCTTTCTTCAATAACCCCTGCACCAACCAGCTCGTAGATGTATTTTGTAACATTTATCCTATGTATTCCAATAGCTTTGGCAATTTCTTTTATGGTTAAACCTTTTGGGTTTTTTCTAACAATTTCAGCAATTTTTTCTTTAATCCCATTGTTACTCAAATCTTCTCACCACTACATAAAAGTAATACCATTTTTTAATACCTTTTCTTATTTTTCCTTTGTTATAAGATAAAGTAATGCATATATTTATAGATTTCGGCAATGAAAAATATATTTTTAGAAATATCTATTGAAGTATATTTTTTAACCAAATTTGCAATTAGTCTGTTGCTCAAGCCAGCCAACAGTTTTAATTTCTTAAATTATCCAGAAGATATAATAGAGCAAAAAATAAAAAATATAATATGAAAAAATTAGAATTTGAAAACAAAATCTTGGAAGAAATTGAAAAGTTAAGAAAGGAGATAGGAAAAATTTCTATGGTTGTAGAGAGTAGAGTAATTGGATTTGAAAAACCAACGCGTGAGGAGATTAAGGCAATACGAAATTTTGAAAAAAAAAGGAAGGAAGGAAAATTAAAGCTAGTCTCACTAAGTAAGCTAAAATAAGATCTTATGCCTGAGATTTTCTTTGAAGAAAAAAGTTTAAAAGAATTCCAAAAGTTACCAAAGAAGTTAAAAGATAGAATAATTGAAAAACTGAAAATTCTGGAGAAAGGTTTTCCATATACATTAGACATCAAAAAATTGAGAGGATTTGAAAATCATTATAGATTAAGAGTAGGAAAATTTAGAGTATTATTTTATTTTGAAGGAGCTAACATGATAGTTTATAGAATAGGAAAAAGAGGAAAGGTATACGAATAGTTAATGTCAGCGATCACTCAAGCTTACAACCAGTCTGTTGCTCAAACCAGTCAACAGTTTTAACTCCAGCTTCAATTCTTCTACCTATTACAACTGAAGGAACTTCGGTTATTCCAGCATCTACGCAAGCTTGTAAATTTGGCCCATCACAGCTTTGGTATAACTTCCATGAATACCTTCCAAGTAGATTAAGCTGAAGGGTTGTAGCTTGTGCCCCCTGTGGACTTGCTGTTGCGTTAAGCATGCCAAAAATTCTCACTCCTTTATCAGATAGACAATCAACAAAGCTTTTTAACTTTTCAATTTGTTCAGAAGATCTTTTCATGTAAATTACATTTTCTGTTATTATTTCTCCATCTTTGGTAACATAGGCTTCACGATAGGATGGGATTACTCCAACAGCAGATAATTTCACAACAGCTTTATAAATTCCACTCTCTTCCTCTAAGCTAACGACCTCAACTGTTGTTCCTGGTATAGCAAGCTCATAGAATCTTTTTATTTCATCTCTAATTTTTTCTTTAGGTACTGGCTTTAAAAAGCTCCAGGCTAGAATACCAACAACTACCGCTACAATTAATATGGTAACTATTCTTCTTAACATAAGTTTCATTTTATTTTCAGAATATAAAGCTTTATTATTTCACCAGTTAAATAAAAATTAATGGTCGAGAAGTCAGCAAAGAAAATTAAAAATAGAAAAAAAGTTTTGTTGGGTCTAGTGATAGTAGCTATTGTTGTAATTGGTGTAGCTAGCTTTCTTCTAAGAGAAGCAAAGGTTGAGTTACCAGCCATAGGTCCACCAGTGACTCCTAAAGAAGGAATTCCACCAGAAGGTGTTCCGCCAGAAGTTCCTACTGAAGGAGTTGTAGCATGCCCAAAAGATTATTGTGGAGCTATTGTTTGCGGTGCTGGACCCTGCCCAACCTGGACAGGTAAAGTAGGCGTCCCATGCTTTGAAAAAAAATGTTGCTTAGAAGATGGAACACAAAAATACTTTGAGCAAACTTGCTACGATTACCCGGATAGATCAGCAAATTGTGAGGCAGAGAAAAAAACCTACTATCTTGTCTGTGGCGAGCGTCAAGCTTAAGATAAAAAAGCAATTAATTAGTATGGAAAGAAGACTTTTACTAGTACTAACTTTAACGATTTCATTGGTTATCTTTTCTACTCTAACCCTAGCTTTAAGTTGTGCTGTTAGATTTGGTGCTTGCGATGCTGGTGAAGTTTGCATTTTATCTATGAATAATACCATTAATTCACATGCTGCGCGTTGTGATTATTATGGCTATAAGTTATGCTGCAGCGATATACGCAATGCCAGTATAAGAGCTACTTGTTTGGAAAATGAAAATCCAATACTTTCTATAAATTCAACAGAGAATGCGCATGTTGCACAGGTAGGATATTATGGCTACAAAGTTTGTGTTGATTGGTTAAATTGTAGCATTCTCGATAGTTGCCCTTCTCCACTTATTTCCGTAGCTTCACTAAATAATACAATTAACTCACACATAGCAGAACCTCTGTACTATGGCTATAAGCTTTGTTGTGGAGAATGTGACATGAATGCAGATTATTGTCTACAATGTTGCCAGGCTAATTTACTACCATATTGTGTTCCTCCAGCTCAATGTACTTTAACATCTTGTTGGAATTTAGGAGGAGATTTACCAGGAGCTTTTGCTTGCTGTGGCGATGATGCAAATGAGTACAAATTAACAAGAGTATGTGCAGTTGGTGTATGTGACTCTGATCCAAGCGATGATGCTTGTTGCAGTCTTCCTGATAAATGTGTTTATAATTCAGTTTGTTATCCTAATGGATGGGTTGGTGATGTGGATGGTGATGACCTTTATGAGGAATGTGATTCAGGAATTTGGATTTTAAAAGCTCCTTGGTGGAGAATTTTGTGGAGAGATATAGTTGAAGCGATAATGAAAATACTTAAACTAGGATAAGTCATAACTTATTGGCTACTCTACTTTTTCTAAATAACAATTTTATGTCGAGCAACAAATATGATTCATGAAACTAAAAGCACAGGCATTTCTCATATCTTCAATTATTCTTATAGTAATGTTTGCTGTACTATTTTTTCAGATGGATATATTCCAGCTTGTAGCAAATAAAGCTATGATGGAATCCTTCACAATAATTACAAATGAGATAACTAACATAAAAGCAGAGATAGGAAAAATTCCAGCTGTTAGTTACTATGCTACTAACGAAGAGCTTATAGCAAATACGGAAAACTTTACTCGATTTGTGAGGGAGAACTATGAGCTTAAAAGAAGGGTAGTTGCTATAGTTGCACTTTTAATCTTTACTCCAACTAACATAACCGCAAATGAAACTACAATCTTAAATGTTTCGATCTTCAATCAACGAACTGAAACTCTTACCCCAGTTACATTAAATTTTAGTTATGATGGAAGTTGGAGAAGCTTTGATGTTCCAGACCGTGAAATAAAAAATACAAGCTTCAGTTTTATCACAAGCTCGGATGAAGAGTATACTTTGGATTTGTTCTACAAATCAAAGCTCTTTGGCAAAATCGAAGAAAAAATCCTACTTCCAATAAGGATTAATGAAACGCTTAAGTTAGCATGGGCTGAAGTTGTAGTGGGAGAATAGAATGTGGTACTTTATAGTTGAGGTGTTGATAGCTATCGTGCTGCTAGTTGGAATGTTGTTCATTACCTACGCTACTGAAAGGACAATTGAAATGGAAACACTCTATGTTAAATCTAGGATATGGAATGGACTAAAAGCTATGGATGATGCTGGAATGCTGAGAAGCTACGCAATTGCTAATAAAAGCGAAGAAATAAAAAATTCACTATCACAGCTATTACCAGGTATACCTTTTGAAGTTAGTATTTGTTACGAGCCATGTGTTATCACCTTGCCATATGAGCAAGTTGTGAGTATTAGCTATTTTTTAACTGGAGATTATGGTAACTTTAAATCAACTGTTGTTATGGTTAGCACATGGTTGGAATGAAGGGTATTTCTGTTTGGGTAGCATTTTTAATAATCACTGCAATTTCTTTAACTGGAATCATAATCGTTCTTTTAACAATCCAGCCTACATATAAAAGGTTTGAGGAATCTACTCGAATTGCTGAAGGTATGGGAAATTTGAGGCTACTTGATTCACAGATAAACTACTTGATTAGAGAGGGTGGGGGCTCGAGAAAGTTTCCAATCTCAATAACAGCTGGCGAGTATCTCATAGATAGCGACAAAGATTCGATTGAGTTTTTAACTGAGCTTGAGGCTAAGGTTATTGAACCAGGATTGCTTGTTAGGCAAGATGAGATAACGATAACAAGTGGCTCTAGAGCAAGAGCGTGGGAGAATGCAAGTCATTTAATTCTGGAGAATGATTTGGTAAGAATAACTTTTAACAAATCTGCATCTTTTTTTAGAATTATCAACGAGATTTTTTTAAAGAAAAAAGCTATGGCAATTAAGCCTGCAAATTCTTCGATCATATTCAATTCAGATCCATCCCTTTCGATAGCAGCAAGTTCATCCTTAGTTAGGAAAGGTGAAAGGTTGGCTAAAGCTGAGGCTCTGTTCAACTCAAGCAGTTTTAGGGTTATATTTACCCTACTTTCAGGCTCTGATTACATGGTCGCGAGAGTTATAGGTAGTAAAAATTTCACTTTAAATATTTTATTTTATCTTGGTACTAGTAGCAGCGATGACATCGTTTATATTCCAGAGATTGGAAGTGGAAATGTTTCTAATTTTTCATCTGGTTGCTGGAGTAAAGATAATTTACCTTCTTATTACTACATCTGTTCAGATGACCCAGAGTTGATGTTTTCTTTAATTTATCTTGGAAAAAGGCCTCTGTTTAGAGAAATTTGTTTTTCTAACACAAGCTTGGGTAATTATAGCTTAAACCTAACATCCTCGCAGAGAATTGTCGTTGCTTTTTTAACAAAAAAATGTAATCAGCTCAGTGAAACGATAAAAATTAATGAAGAGCAAGAAGTTCCTAGCTCTATAGAAGAGCTACCACCTACTGAGGAGAAAAGATATGAGGTAGCAATTTTTCGAGAATACGATACCATAGATATAGCAAATAGTGCAAGGCTAAGAGCTGGTGTAAGAAATGTTTGTATAAAGTATGTGGGTATTGTTGATAGAAAGCCTTCAATAGAGATCTTACCATGTTAAATTTCAATTCCTTCTCTTAAAGCTTCAGAGACAATCGAAACTTCCTTTTTAAGTTTGTTAAATTCCCTTGGAGTATAGCAAAGAAAATCAACAGGATAATTTAATCTCCAAAAATCATACATCCTTGAAACTCTCTTGAAAAAGTTAATACCTCTAAATTCTTTAGAAACTATTATCAGATCTATATCACTATCTTCATGATATCTTTTCCCTATCCTACTTCCAAAAAATATCATTTTTTCTATTGTAATTTTTTTCTTAACTTCCTTCTTAAACTTATTCAATTCTACAATTGCCTTTTTATCCAACTTATTATCACCTCAGCTTGTTTAACAAATCTTCTGGCTGAACTTTCTATATTTTTAACTCTAGGAATTTCAGGATACCTAGTATAAGTATAGGCAGCTGTTATTTCTTTACATTCTTTTATAAATTTTTTTGGTAAATTTACACTTCTTCCGAGAATTACTAAATCATGAATTTTTTTAATTTTATTAAACTTCTTCAAATAGAGAGTTTTTAAAGCCTTTTCTATTGCCTGTTGGGATAAGAAAGAAGCGAGTTCAAATCTTTTACCCTCTAAACTAAATTTAGCATCATCCAAATCTTTTTCTGCTCTTTTCAACCATTCCTCAACTTCTTTCATACCTTATTTTTACTCCGATAAATCAAATAGTTAGTTGAAAACCTTCGATAGATTTTACCTACTAAAGGAAATAAGTCATATCTCTATCCCTTCCCTCAAAGCTTCAGAGACTATTGATACTTCCTTTTTAAGTTTGTTAAATTCTTTTTCATTGAATAAGAGAATATCAACTGGATAATCTATTTTCTGTTTTTCATGCCATTCTCCGTATAATTTTGGAGTGATTTTAAAAACATCTTTTCTTCCATATTTTTTACTCACGATAATGATATCAACATCGCTATGCCTTGTCATTTCACCTCTTGCTGCAGAACCGAAGATTATTATTTTCTCTACGAAAAAATTCTTTGTTATACCTTTTTTAAATTTACTTACAGCTTTTTTTATTTCCTCAACTTTCCTTTTACCCATTTTACCACCTCTTTAGCACCTTCTAGTGCAGCTTTAGCTACTTTTTCTGTATATTCAGTCTCAACAGGGTATCTTGTCTCTATGTAATGTGGATTTAATTTCCTGGAGATATTTGTTATTTTCTTACCTGCCTTTAATACAGAACACAGCTTTTCTAAATCATGTATTTTCCACAATCTTTTAAATTTTAAAATATACAAAGCTTTCAAAGCTTTCTCAGCAGCTTGATGAGAGAAAAAGGCACAAGCTTCATATTCTTGGTTTTCTAAATTTACTTTCGCTGTTCTTAGATCTTTTTCTGCTCTTTTCAACCATTCCTCAACTTCTTTCATGCATTACTTTTATTCCGATAAATCAAATAGTTTAAGTAAATTAACCTTTCTCTATCCAAATCAATTTTACTTTTTAGAGTAATTTATATAAATGGCTTGTAAAATAAAAATACCAATTTTTGGAGTTCTCTTATTTTTAACGATTTTATTTTTAACTTATTTTGTTCTTTCAGAACCAAGCTTAATTTATACAATAAGAGGTTATGCACTCAATTTGGAAGGGAATCCAATTAATGGCAGTGTAACTGGTTTTATAATCGGTAACAAAACCAATACGAGCAATGTTATTAATGGGTATTGGGAATTAAATTTTTCGAATATTCCAAAAGATGCAGAATTCAATCTTGGTATTAGAGTAAATACAACCAATGAAACTGGCTATTTTTACATTAAAAAATTTGGTGCAGAACCATTAGTATCAACTGCTACTTGCAAAGATCAAACTTGGCATATTGCTGGCCTGGTTCTCTACCCAGAAAGAAATATTACAGGTACAATAAAAGTTGCTTTAGGCAACAGTATTGCTACAAGCAATGTAATTAATGGAAATTTTGATTTTAGTGTTACTACCTGTTTAATTTCTGGAGAACTTTACAAGCTTGAACTTGAGGTTACAAGTGGTAAGTTGTATGGCTATTACTCAACGAAGGTGGTTGGAAAGTAAACTACCCCCAGCTATTGCAGGGGGCTTTCCATAGGAGTTGATGCGTTATGCACAGCACAAACATCAACACCATCATCTGGACGCAAAAGCCCGTTTACTGGGAC
>JASEGN010000042.1 GCA_030018055.1 Candidatus Aenigmatarchaeota archaeon
CATAGAGCTTCTCTTGTTAAAATAAGAACCATGGTCAAGAACATGGTGCATGCTCTGTTAGCAAGGAATGGAATTAAGCATGAATTTAGCGACTTGTTTGGAAAGGCTGGTATGGAGTGGCTTCCAGGCTTAAGCTTGGATAAAGCTAGCAAGTTTGAGCTAAACCAATACTTGATGCTGCTAAGGGTTCTTACTTACAAGCTAGAGGAAGCTCAACATGTTGTTGAGGAACTTGTTGATACTAACTACCATGCTAAGCTATTGTTATCCGTACCAGGAATAAGCTACATCTCAGCTTTAATAATAGCTTCTGAGATTGCTGATATTCGTAGATTTAGCTTCAGCCTATAAAGTGTGTCATCTGTCTCTGCTATTATTTTACCTTCCTGAATATCGCCTTTGGTCGTTAGTACTCGTGGAGTTATTTCTACAAGTGGGAGTACTCCCAACCCATCTTTATTAACTAGTTTAAAAACCTTGGGTGGTGCTTCAAGTTTTTTAAATTTTTCCAACTTTTCTCCTAACTTAGATTTTTCATAAACTCGCAAATGCCCTTCACAACACTCAAAAGTTTGTATAAATGGTATTTCATTTAGTAAAATAATCAAATCTCTTATTTTAGGGTCGACACGTTCTATATTTAGATATTTCGGGAGTGGCATATTTTACATCACCTCCTTTAATCTTTATATTTTGGGATGCATTCGATTATGTTGCATTAACGGTCTATCAATAATTACGTTGATGAGCTTAAAAACTTTTGTCCTAGGTGTGGTGGAAAACTTATTAAAAATGGTAGGAGGAATCAAGCATGAATTTAGCGACTGTTTGACAAGGCGGTGTAGAGTGGCTTAACAGCCTAAGCTTGGATCAAGCTAGCAAGATCAAGTTAGCAAGCTGGAGCTAAAACCAATCTCTAATGTTGTTAAGGGAACTATAATTTTCAATGATACACCAAGTTTTTTCAAATCTAAATTTTTAGAAAGTTTTCAATTCTTCTTATAGCTCTTATTTTTTCCATTTTTCCTATCTTAGCTTCTTCAACAGCATTTTTTAAAATATCTGCAACCTCTACCATCGCCTTCTTCTCCAAAGGATATGGAATTTTTACTTTGGTCCCAAATGCAAAAGTATATTTTACAGGGTCCCTAAATGAACAAGGAGTACCATAAATTAACTTTGAAACATAGGCTAATCCTCTGATAGTTGCAGGTCCTAACCCTTTAATTCCAAGTAAATCTTCAAAATTTCTTTCTGCTAGCTCATGCGCATTTTTTAGGGCCTCCAGGCTAATTCGCCTAGGAATATTTAAATAATAAGGTAGTTTAACCACTTTCATACCCAAAAATTCAGTGATTTTTGTCTGTCCAATTTCCCTGTTTAAACTCAAAATTGTATTGTACATTTTTTGGGGGTTAGTATCTTGAACTATATCTACCATAGTTTTTCTACATTCTCTTGATTTTCTTGAAGTTAGATTTAGAATTGTTTTTTGCTTACTACCAACACAAGCATTATAGGGTTCTTCAATAAATTGTTTCGGATTGTTAATCCAGTGGAATCTTCTTGCAGTCCCAGCTTTAATATTCATTTTTTGGTTTATCGTAACATAATTTCCTTTTTCATCTATTAACATGGAATGGAAATATAAAGAGTGATTGTCCTGAATTTCACATGTATCTACTTTGCAAGTCAATTTACTCGCTTTTTTCACTTCCTCAATTTCTTTCTCACCCAGGCCTAAGGATTCACAAACTGAAGGTATTTCATTTGTAGCTCTCGCCTTTTTACCTTTCCCGCCTACAATTTTTAATCCTAAATTTTCCTTCTCCAAAGCTTCTTTAGTCGCTATCAAGGGAACTGTAGTTAAGCCAGAATACATCCATTCAAAACCCACAGTACAAGCATAGCAATTCATCCAAAGTGGATCAGAAAATCGCTTAATAACTTCTCTTGTACCAAAATCATTAACTAAAACCCCAATCACAGCTCCAGATAATTTTACAATCTCTCTGTAATGAGGTATGGGACCTGCGGCTAATCTTAATTCAACTACTCCTACCCGCTTTGGTTGCTCTTCCATTTCAATTTACCAGAATAGCTCTTTTGAATGGAGATAAACGTTTAAATTTAATCCCAACATACTTGTAGGCTTTATCTACACTTTCAAAATAACTTGAAAATTTCACTCTTACTTCTTTTTCTATCTCTTTTCGAGAGGGTAAAACACCTTCTTTCACTTTTTGGATAACATAATCTTTAATAGCCTTTCTTCCCATATTCCTATTTTTAAATGGTTTTTTGGCTATTCTCTTAATCCGTCGTGGGTAATTAACATTTGCCAACTCATAAATTTCAATAATTGAGTTAAAATAAGACCTATAACCTATCTTGAATTTTAGCTGAATATCTTTCCAAGTAGGAAATGTTCCTCTTGAGCTTGAATCTTTTACAAATTGGATTATTTCTGATCTTAATTTTTCTTTTTGTAGAATTTTTTCTAGTTTTCCTTTAATTTTTTCTTCATCTTTCTTTTCTTTCTCTAACTGTTTGAGTGTTGTCGGGAGTTCTACACAAACTTTCCACCATTTCTCTCTCATCTTTGGACTTTCCACCATTTCTCTAATTATTTGTTTCTTTTCAACTGTTGAGTGATTAATTAGAAAATTAAAACTATGTACTCTCATTTCATAAAGAAGCTTGAGTAATGAATTTTTGCTTAAACCGCGAAAATATTTGCTTTTCCCTGTTATTTTTACACCTTCTATAAAACCACCAATTTGGATGAATTTTTCAATACTCTCAAGTTTTTTTATTCTTAACCCTTTTACCCCAGACCAGGTAACTTTTGACCTGGAAATATAAGATTTAATTCCAAACCTATTGAAAATTTTTTTCCACTGTTGACAAAGAAGAGGATGAGCACAGCTAAATTCAAGCACAGGATAGACTGAATTTTTTATAAATTCTGTGTGTATAGAGCCCTCTGTACTCATCGCTAACCTTATACATTCTTTTAAAGCTTCAAAATTCTCATTTTCCAAAAAAGATAATGAAGGTTGGAAATCGTCTAATTGAGGTTCTTTGTTTTTATCATGAAAATTTTTTGAGGAGAGTAGAATAAGATTTCTGAGTTGTAGATAAGTTTCTTTATTGTGAATAGCCGTTTCCTTCCCATTCTTCATAAAATAACTTACAGTTGGGAGTACACCATATCTTTCTTTACATAAACTTACGAAGTATTTCTGTAAAATTAGGTCTGTACATACGAATAAAATAGTGTACCTATCCTTTTTTACGCAACCATCTGTAAGAAGAAGTACACCAATTAGTTTGTGAAATTTATTTTTTAAGTGCCACGGAAAATTTGCGGGTGGAACGATATTTACATGATCATGAAGTAATCTTATACCTTCTGCAGGAGTTCTTAGTTTTATTCTATAAGCTCGAAGTATGTTTTGAACACAACCTACACTTACGTTAAATTTTTCTGCAAGCTTACTTAATTGGATTCCCTTCTGGTACAAACTGGCAATATTTGACTCTTCTTCTATAGATAATTTACATCTTTTGTCTCTTTTCATATCTATATAATTATTGGTATAACTTATATAATAGACTTTTGAAACACCTCCTTTCCAGTAAAAATTAGAAATAAGTAAAAATAGAGTTTCTTTTTTATTAATAAAAAATACTTTTACTTAATTTGAAAAAATAATTTATATTTTTCATTTCTTATTTAAGTGCATCTGAGTAATCTTTTTAAAAACTATCATAGCTACATTTCTTGTGATAACTTTTATTATTTCTCCAGCAAGCTGTTTCATTCTAGCCATTAACCAGTAAGGAGCCTTGCCATAATGTAGAGGAAGTAATGCTATCCCAACCTTTTTCATTTCCATACTATAAATTTTTCGGTAGTTAAAATAAGAAGTTTTATTAGAAGGAAATTTTTAATATAATAAATTATAGAATTCATTAGTGATGTAGAATGAATAAAAAATATCCAAATGAATTGAAAGTCTGGAAGGGAATGGAAGTTAAGGATGCTATACAAGAATTTAGCAAAGCTGGTTTCTGTGCTCGTGGATTGGGTGAAGCTCATTACGTTTGGAAAAAAATGCTCGAGGATAAAGAATGCGTTAAAATATTATCCGCAGCTGGTGCTCTAGTGCCTGGAGGCATGAGGAACGTTTTTACCACAGCCATAAAAACAAAGTTAATAGATGTTTTGGTTCTCACTACTGGTTCAATTTTAGATCATGATTTAATAGAGGCATTTGGTGTTAGACATGAGCAGGGCGAGGTTAATGTAAATGATGTTGAACTAGCGAAGAAAAACATAAACAGAATTTATGATGTTTATCTTCCGAATCAAGGTTATATCCTGCTTGAAAAGAAGTTAAGGGAGATATTTCCAAAATTACCACAAGAAGAGCTATCACCTAGTCAATTTCTCTATGAATTGGGAAAGAACGTAGAAGATAAGGATAGCATACTTAGAGTATGTGCTGAGATGAAAGTACCGATATTCGACGCTGGGATTACCGATAGTATAACAGGATTTCATACTTGGATGTATAGTCAAGACCATAAACTAAAATTAAATCCTCAGCTTGATATCAGAGATTTTTTAGAGCTTGTATGGAAAAGGAAAAGATATGGTCTCATAATTTTAGGTGGAGGTTTACCAAAACATTTTGTGGCTGGGATGATGCAAGTAACTGGAAATAGTTTGAATTATGCGATTCAAATAACGATGTCTAGGCCAGAGTATGGGGGTGTGAGCGGAGCTCCGTTAAGAGAGGCAAAATCTTGGAAAAAGGTTGCAGCTGATGCGTTAACGGCAGATGTTGTTTGTGATGCAACAATAGCATTTCCGTTGCTAGTTGCAAGCCTGTTGTAAATTAAATAGAAAAACAGGAAAAAGGGATTTAGGCAAAAATCGCAATTATTATAGGATTTTGTTGTTATTCTTTTTTTCCACATTTATGGATTAGATTGAGGAGTGAAGCTGTTTATATATTCAGAATTGAAATATTTGCATATGGAAGAAAAAAGATACAGGCAAAAATTAAATGAGTTAGAAAATAGATTAGAATTTCTTAAAGGAAATCTTTCTTGGAAAGAAGAATTTATTTCGAACAGAATGTTAAAAAAAGCTTGCTATAAAGAATTTCAAGAAGCTGTAGAAATCGTTTCAGATATTTTAGCTATGATAGTGAAAGATAGTGGAAAGGCTGTTGAAGATGATTACACAAACATAGAAATCGTTAGCAAGGTTCTTAATTCGTCTGATATAAAAAGTGGGCTTAGAAGTGCACATGGTTTGAGAAATATTTTGGTTCATGAATATAATGAAATTAATGATGAATTAGCATTCGATTCTATTTTAGAGAACATAGAAGTTCTTAAAAAATTTGCAGATATGGCGAAAGAATGGTTGAGGAAAACTTAAAAGACGAAATAGAGAAAGATTTTGAATTTTTGAAAAAAGATATTTTTAGTATTTTAATTTTTGGTTCTTATGTTAGGGGGGAACAAACAAAACGTTCTGACATAGATATCTGCTTAGTTGTAGGTAATGGTGATAAAAAGAAGGTATGGAAAGAGATTTTAAAGTCAGGACTTACAGAGAAATATGACATAAAGATTTTTGAAACCATGCCATTGAAATTAAAGGGTGAGGTTATAGAAAGTTCTGAAATTATTTGGAGTAAAAATGTTGCTGAGCACAGCTATTATCTTTTTAAATGGAGAAAGATCTGGGAAGACCAGAAGATTGCTCTGAGAAAGCTTGGTTTTAAAATCTTTCACTGATTATAATTTTGACTTCCGACTTCTTAACGAATATACATAACAACTTTTAAATTTAAACTAAACTATAAGAAATATTAGGGCGAGTAGCTTACGTGACGTTAATAGTCATGGCTGAAAGCCTGGTTGGAACAGTTGCAATATGCGTCCGATGTGAAGGCGAAGCTGATAACCGGAAAGTTTGATAAGTAACAATGAGTCACTCGGGAAAGGTCGCCGGTTCAAATCCGGCCTCGCCCATCATTTAAGTAAATAGTACAGAAATTATTTTTCTAGTAATTTTTCCTCATAATTTTATACTTAAAGAATTTAATTTAGCTTAACTAAGAAGAAATATGAAAGTTCCACTGATATTAGTAAATTTTAAGAGTTATCAGGAAGCCTCTGCAGAAAAAGCCTTAACCCTTGCAAAAATTTGTGAAGATATTTCGAGAGAACATAAAGTCACTATAATACCCATTCCACAATTTTTTGATTTACAAAAAGTTAAAGAGAATGTAAAAATTCCAGTTTTTGGTCAGCATGTAGATCCAATAGAAAAAGCTGGTTCGTTTACTGGGCATGTAGTTGCAGAAAATCTAAAAACAATAGGAATTGATGGTACTTTAATTAACCACTCAGAAAGAAAGCTACCCCTAAAGGACGTGGGAGAATGCGTTAGAATAACTAGGAAGTTTGGCCTTATTTCTGTATGTTGTGCAGCTACTCCTAACGAAGGAGAAAAAATAGCAAGGTTTAGCCCAGATTTCATAGCAATTGAGCCACCAGAGCTTATAGGGACTGGCATTTCTGTTTCCACCGCTAAGCCACAAGTGGTTACAAGTGGTATTGAAAAAATTAAAAAAATAAATGCTCAGATAAAAGTTTTGTGTGGGGCTGGTATCACTACTTGGGAGGATGTGAAAAGGGCTTTGGAACTTGGAACAGTTGGAGTACTGGTTGCTTCTGGTATTGTGAAAGCTGAAAACCCAAAAGAAGTTCTAGAGGGCTTTGCTAAAACAATAAATTCTTTTATAAGACTGAGAGAAGATATGTTTTAATTCTTACCACTAGTAAAAAAATATGTCAAGAATTAGCTACCATAATCTAGATAACAACTCTATGACAAAATTCTTCCAAGACTTACTACAAAAAATATCTCAATAAAACTAAAGAGAAGAATAGGTAGCACAATTACTCTCACCCTATACCCAGATAAAGCCAGCAAAGCTATTCCCCACTGATTTGGCAATGGAGTTGCAAATATAAAACCAGCTAAAATTGGGATGATGTGAGATGAATATTTTGATTTTACCAGTATCCTTAACTTAGATCTCACGGTAACAAACCATACCCATTTTTTCAGCTTCTGTAGAAATCCAACATTTCTGAGTAGTGTTGATTTAATCCACCAGAGTAGCAAAAGATTACTTATCATGGCTCCTGTTAATGCCATGCAAGT
>JASEGN010000043.1 GCA_030018055.1 Candidatus Aenigmatarchaeota archaeon
TGTTTATCCCTATAATTCTCAAGTGGCGAAGAATTCTAAGAAGTCTTATCAATGGTATTGTAGCAGTCTTCGTGATGTTAAAAGAGTTGTTGAGTTGGTTGATGGAAAAATGTTAATTAAAGCGAATGAACTAGAGAAAATTAAACAGATCATTGATATCATAGAGCAGAAAAGAAAAGAAAGGGGAACTGGTAAAAGCGCCTTTACTAAAGAAGAATTGTCTAAAATTTTGGAAATTAGAGATTCGATGAGAAATCCTATTCAACGAGACAAAAAATACAAAACTAAGGATACATTTCTTAAATATGGTGCCATAGAAATGCACCTAAAAATAGAAGAATAAATATAATATGTGGTGCATTTTGAGAAAAGACACTATAGAAAATATCATAAAAATAGCAAAATGCCTTAAACAAGCAGAAGAAGGCTGGCTTTGGGTTAGGGAAATTGCTAGGAGATGCAAACTGCACCACAAAACAGTATCCCGTCTATTAGACAGACATTTAGGGATGTTTGTAGAGGTCCAAACAATGGAGCCTTTTAATGTTCGAATGGTAAGGCTAAAGCCAGGAACAGATATTGATGGTATTTTCAGATTTCTTTCGGTTATGGAAAAGATTAATAAAGCCTAATTACTACTAATAAATGCGCCAGATATCGAATATCTAACCAATAGCCTTAAGTTTTTAAAAAACTAATATAAATAAGGTGACTGCTTGGGGAAATTCAATGGCCAATATATGACAAAGGTAAATGTACCTTGTAAGAAATGCCATAACCTAGTTAAAGTTGGTGTGTACGAAAAACTAGAACATTGTCCTTTCTGCAACACAAAATGGGTGTGAACTACTTCTAGCTGCCGCAAGGAGACTTCTCGGCGATAGCTAAAACTTTTAATAATAATATAAGCTAAATTGAACTTAAATCTACGATTGATTTGTGATTGATTGATTGATTTAAATCAATCAATCGCTAAATACCTTACCCAGCCCTTGTTATCTTTCTCAAATCGTTGAATTTTATTTGTTCTTCTAACAGTAACAGATAGTAAACCTCGCAGAGCATCCTCTGAAATAGCTAGTTTGGAAGCAAGATCTGTATAACTGATTTCCTTTGCACCTTTAACAATGGAGACTAATTCCTGCATCTTAGGTGTAAGAGGCATTTGAGCTTCTATGGCATGTATTTGTGCAGACAATTCTGATTTAATTGGTTCTGGGGCTTTTTCTGTCGTTTTTTGTAAAGAAATAAGTAAATTTTGGATAATTTCGAACCGTTTTCCTTCGTTTTCTTCATGTTTTCTAAGTATTTCAATAATTTCTGGTGTTTTGTCTTCAAATTGGAAAGAAAACCAGTCTTTTGTAACCATTTGTGACTCTATTCTGTTCAGAGAGGATTCAATTTCTCTAAGAGATTTACTAGTGTAACCTGCTGCAATACCTAGTTGCAACGATTCTTTTTCCAATTCGATCTGACGTGGAGGTCCTGGAACTTCTTCTAAAGGTACCATAGGCTGCTTTTCCTCAGGTTTTCCAATGATTGATTGATTGATTTGTGATTGATTGATTGATTGATTTGTGATTGATTGATTGATTTGCATCGATTCAATCGCTTCGGGGCTGCGCTTTTTTCTAAATAACCACAATAATCGATCGAAAATGCCCATATTTTTATATTGTTTTGCAAGTATTTAACTCTTACTTTCACTAAATATTCACTTTTTATCTCTGGACTACTACTACCTTTCAATTAAACTCTCACTTTTATAAGGAAAAACCAAACACACGATATTTATATAATTTATTATATATTATCATAAAATCATAATTGGTTTTATATTATTATTAGAATATATTAAACAACATATTTTATTTTAGATTTTTTCAATTACAATAATTTTTAACCATATTTTGAACTATATTTTTTAACTCTCACTTAGTATATTTGCACATATCTTTTAATTAAGTAGGCGCTATTTAAAATAATAAGCAAAAAATTAAGTTTTTATGAGTTTTTAGGTAGATTTTAACTTTTCAATTTTAAAAAAAACAAAAATTAACCGAAAATCTTGAATAAACTAATTAAATAACTTTATTATATTGTTTAAACGCACTATTTGCGCAATCTGCCTAAAAGTAGCGCTCTTAATCCAAAACTCATTCCCAGACTTAGTAGGAAACCGCATGTACACGATCTTGCTTAATTTTATTTTGGTTATTCGTTTTAACCTCTTACAATTTTTTCAACCATTAATATTTTATTTCACTAAATACGCAAGCCAGCTTAATAGCTGGCGCATTTAACTAAAAAGAAGGCAAATTTTGCCTTTTCTTAAGCTAAAAAGTTCATCTAATAAGCATTATGTCTACTTTTGTCTTACTTTTCTTATACACCTTGTATGCGAAAGATTTAAATCGTAAGATACTATAAATAAGCATAATGAAAGAAAACAAAGAGTATCTTGCATATTTGGGTGAATGTTACGTTCAACTTGAGTTAGCCAAAAGAAGATTTAAAACCTTTAAAATGTTTAACTTTTCATGCGATTTAATTGGCGAAAATTGGGCTAAAATCGAAATCAAATCTGCGCTTCCTTCGTGGTGCAGGGCATACAAAGAAAAAGTTAACAAAACATATGAATATAAGCACTGGCAATTCAGGGTTACAACTGAGGGACAAAGGGAAAGCGACTTTTTTATCTGCGTGCCCTTTGAAAGCTTAGATCAACCACCTCTAGGATTTTTTATTTTCCCTAGAGGATCTTTAAAAACTTTAGGAAAAAGCGATATTATTTCAGTTTTTGAGTCTGATATAAAGGGTTACTTTAAAAAATCAAACAAGGAGAATAAATTTAAATATTTGAACAACTGGGATTTGATATTGAAATTTAAAGAAGAAACAAGACAAGAAAATTTATCAACTCTTTAGTTGATAAGTTTTTCATACAGCTCTCCATAAATCTTTCTAACGTATTCTATTAATTTTAATACGTCAACACCATAAAACTCAGCAACATACTCTACTTTCCCCAGCTTCATCCTTTCCCATAAAACTTTATAGGTCATAGCAGCAATCACTGCTTTTCCCTTTTCCTCTTCTTTTACGCTTATCCTTTTCTCATTAACAAACCTTTTGCACTCTTCTAAAACAGCATTAAAAATATTCTCTCCAAACCTTTTTGCGACAGGATATTTTTCTAACAAGTTATTTTGCTAGCTTTCCACGCATAATCCAATCTTTTGTTTTCTCTTAATACCCTCGTTATGCTTGTTATAGTTTGTGGTGTTGTTTTTGCTTTTTCTGCAACTTCGGATCTTGTAATCCTACAATTCCTATCTGTAAGATACACACATGTTGCTGCGATTGACGTTGCTTTGAATCTCCTTAGAATATCCTTGTTCTTTTCATAAAATTGTATTGCACTTTCATCAGGAAGACCTAATTCTCTAGCATACTTTCTTATATATGACTCAACATCTGGCTTAGAAATCTTTTCCATTCCATAAAGGTTCTTGAAGTATTTTAATAATTCCCATCTGTTAACACCATAACATTCAGCAACGTAATCCACTTCTATTGGTTCTTTTCTTTCCATCAAAACTTTATAAGTCATAGCAGCAACTGTTGGTTTTCTTTTCCTTGCCTTTCTTTTCTCTTTAACAAACGCTCTACATTCTTCTAATATAGCATCAAAAACATCCTCTCCAAACCTCTCTGCAACACGATATTCTTTTAGCACTTTCATCAGGGCTCTATATCTCACATATTCGTGATAAGTTCCAAGTCCCTTCCTCCTCGCCAAATCCTTCTTATATTCATGCCATGATGTATAACCTTTTTCTCTCATCCATTGTGGCATGCCGCTAGCTCTCTCTGTAAAACCCTTCTCGGACGATTCTGTTTGGCTTTCAGTTTTTAGCTCTTCCATACGTAATAAAACAGCGGATAAAACTTTTATCTCTTTTGCTTTTTATTAAGAGTTTCTGGCTCTCGAGCAAACGTTTAAAATTCTAGTTTTATCGCAAAAATCCCGATCGTGCTGATGTGCAAGAACCAAAAAAATTATTAATCTTTAACTGATAAACTAGCATCTATGGAGCCTGAAGATATAGAGGATTTTGTCAAGGAGTTGCTGAAAGATTATCCGATAAATGTAAAAGTGGAAATTTTAGAGACATATGAAATAGATGAATTAGACCGAAGTCAGAGACAACTTTATGGACCTCCGGTCGGACCAAGAATGATAGCTGATTCCAACCTGAAAAATCCTAGGATATTTATCGAAAAATTGGCACTGGCTTTTTATCCAGCCGAGGAGTTTAAAGCTAAAATTGCCCACGAAACTTTTCATATCGCTGCCAAATATTTAGGTTACAGAAGTGTGTTAGAAAGGGTTTACCTGGAATATACAAGAATGTTTCCTATAAATTTCCTTATAAGATTATTAACTCATACCTTTAATAATTTGTGGGAGTCTTGTACAGACCAAGAGGTTATTACTCATAGCTTAGGGAAGGAGTTATACAAACTAAGAAAACATCAATCAAACTATCGTCTTAAAGTTCCAAATATTTATAAGCCTAGAGATGATGATGAGATGTTTTTAGTGATGTCACAAGATTGGCATGTTTCTATATCTTTTCACTTAGCTGGATTGAAAGAAGAAGCAAAAGATCTCGATAACCTGCTTATCGAGTGCAAAAGAAAGCAAGGAATACGAGATGAACTTCTTCGAGAATATAATAGGTTTATTGCTTGTATGAGCATTAAAAATCCTCCAACTGAACAAAAAGTGAGAAATAGTTTTAACCAAATATTGGATTTGTATGTAAAAATAGGGTAATCTTAGCTATAATTTTTCATTTCTGCTAACTTTTTAGGTTTATATTGTGGATATTACCTTTAATTAAACCACGCAATTTAATTTTTTGTTTTCTCTTAAAACCCTTATTATGTTTCTCATAGTAGCTGGTGTTATTTTTGCTTCTCTCGCAACTTTGGACTCGGTAATTCCATACTTTCTAGCTTTAAAATATACGCATGCTACAACACACGTTGGGTAAAATCTTGTTGTGCGAAATTTTGGGTTCAGCTCTAACAATGGCGGTCGTCACAAATTTTATAAAAGTTTAAATATAAATCAATCTAAGTGACTAACAATATGCAAAAAGAACAAATCAAACAAAAGATAGATGAATTAGTGAATGAACTAATTGAAAGCCTCAAATGCAGATTATCTCTCATTGCATAGAAAGCGTAACCCTATTTGGAAGTTATACGATTGGAAAAAAACTTTCAAATTATACAATGCAACATCGCTCTTCAAAAAGTATTCTTTAAGATATTAAATGAGATGAAACAATGAAATTTTTAGCATTTGGGGATATTGTAGAAAACAAAGAGGCATTAGAAAATTTTTCAAGACTGGATTTTTCTAATTATGACTTCGTACTATTTACAGGAGATATTTTGGCCTTGCTTCCTTTTAAAAAATTAAGAGAAAAACGAGTTTTAGCAAAAGAGATTCCTAAATCCGAAGAAGAACGAAGACGTTATTTAAAAGAAACAATAGAAAAAAAGAGATTTTGCAAGAAGAAGTTCTGAAATTAAAGAATCTTGTCAAGTATTTTTCTAAGATAAATGAAAAAGTACCACTATATGGTATTTGGGAAAATACAGACCACCTCTGGATTATTGACCGAACACCATTTCTAAATTCATTAAAAATTTTCATCTTCAAACTATCAAAATTAATGAGTGTACTTTAGTGGGTTATAATGGAAGACCATATAAGCACTTATGTTTTTTACTTACGTTAAAACAGCGTTCAATAAGACAGTTACACTTATTTAAAACTGTGCCATCTGATTTGAAACTAATTGTAAGACAAGCGTCCACCGCTGGAGACTCAGGCACGAACCAAACAGCCCAGGTTTTATTTACATCGTCAAAACAAACTTCTAGTACTTTCGTTCCAACCCCCCAAATGAATCTCCGTACGCGTGGATCCCTCTTTGCATAAGCTATTGCTTCTTCTGCGCTATCAATCGGGAATTCCACTTGAACTTCTTCTTCTACTTGAGCTCTTTTAGTTATTTCTAGAATAACAAGAGTAGCAAGGATAATTCCAATAACCAAAGCAATTACTAGGATTTTAGTTTTGGACTTATATTTCTTTTTCATGTTATATATAAAATAATATCAGCAAAAAGCATAAATCTTTAACTAATTAGTTTCTTATATGCAGGCACAACTATTATCCAACTTATTTTTTTAGGTTCTACTTTTTGTACCTTCTGTTTTATTTTTGTGACTCATTTTCTCATTTTACTTTAAAATTTTTAATTTCTCTTAACGCTTAGAAGTTTAGAATTTAATCATTTAAATCTTTTGCTCAATACTTTAGCTAATGTTAATGTTAAAACCACTTCTGCAAGGATGCACTTTTAACTTTCATTCAACATTTTAATTAGCTTTTGTTTAAACTCCTCTGGCAGTTTTCCTGCGATATTTTCTTCTGTTCTTGCAACGATTTCAGCAATTTTGTTTGGTGTACCATTCTCTTACAATTTCCTTTAAATCTCTTTCATCTATTCTTCTCTCTTTCATTTTTTCTAAAATAAAAAGAGTAACTTCTCCCAGAATCTTCTTTATAGCTTCAATTTCTTCTACGACTTTTAAATCTAAAGGAGTTTCACATTTTATACAAAACTTGTTCCCTATGGAATTTGTTTCACCACATTTCGGACATTTCTTAGTTGGAATTTTTGGAATTTCTTCCTTTTCTATTTTTTTAATTCCATTCAAGGCTAAAATTTTGTCTTCAATATCTTGGCCTGATAAGTGTACATAAGTGCTTGGCATGTTGCTTCCCATTGTCCAGCCAAAAAATACCTTCAGCTCTTGTTCAGTAAGATGTTTTGCTAGATGAGTCGCTCTAGTATGGCGAAACATGTGAGCATGAACTCGTCGAGAAACATTAGCTTTTTAGCAATTTCCTTAATTATAAAATCTAAGCCAGGATCTCCGTTGGGAGATTCTGGCTTAGATTTTATAA
>JASEGN010000044.1 GCA_030018055.1 Candidatus Aenigmatarchaeota archaeon
GACAAGTTTTTAATACTATCAATTTCTCCATCACATAATTGTACTAATGTTTCAGGATGTAAACAGTCATAACCTCTGTATTTTAAATGTCTTAATCCATCAAGAATTATTGGTGAAGCATTCCTCTTGCCTATATAAGCTATTATCCCACACATAGTTTCACAAAGTTTTCATCTCTGAAGATATATTTTAGTTATTTTTAACCAATATAAAGTTTATTAAAACATTTTTGAAATTAATATGAAAATTTATATACTGGTAATATAAAATACTTATATGGCTAAAAAGCTCTTAGTTGAAAGGAAAGGGGGAAAATACCTTTCAAAGGGTATAAAAATAATTGAAGATCCAACAAAACTTTCACCAGCACTTAATAAAACAACCTTAAAGATATTGAGAGAAATAGCCAAAAAACCAAGCTACCCAAAAGAAATAGCCAAAAATCTCAAGCTAGATAGACAAGTGGTTTATTATTATATCCATAAACTTGAAAATTCCGGCTTAATAAAGGTTGTTAAAGAAATGAGAAAGAAAGGGGCAATATGTAAGTTTTACCTTCCAATTTCTGATGCATTTGGTTTTGAGTTAACATCCAAACAAGAAGCTCTTAGTTTAAAAGAGACCTCTAAGGTTGAAGAATTTTTCGAAGAATTTATTGCTAGCGGTATGTTCGATGGTTCGATAGTTGTTGGCTCCCCATTGCAACATGGCCCATTTTTAACAGCAGCTAGAGATGGACATTATGCAATTCAGCTAGCAATGTTCTTAGGTAGCTTTTGTGAACTACCAAAAAAATATGTGGTAAAACTTGATACTGAGGTAAAGGCTGAGCATGAGGAAAGAAGGAATATGATTTTAATTGGAGGACCCATAACTAACATGATATCCAATGAGATTAACGACAAGCTAAAAATAAGGTTTATATGGATAGAAACATGGAAAATTTTTTCCGAACTTAGTAAAAAGGAATATGTGGATGAAGATCTAGGAATAATAGCAAAAATAAAAAATCCATGGGACGAAACTAAAAGAATAATTCTGCTATCAGGCCTAAAATTTGAAGGAACGAAATCTTGTATAATCGCAATTATCCAGTTTTTTGATAGTATTTTAAAAAACTATGAGTCTGGAAAAGATTTTTTCTGTTTGATAAGAGGCTTAGATAGGGATGGAGACGGAAAGGTTGATGATATTGGTGTCGTTGAGAAATTAATTGTTTAGGGTTCCCCGCGTTCTTTAAGCCAATTTTCTATGGCTACCTTTACATTTATAACAACTTCCTCTTCACCTGGCAACTTTCTTTTTATTGTCATAGGAATTAATTTTTCTTTGAATTCCAGCTTAGCTATTTTAATCGGGTCTATTTCCTCGGTTTTAACTAGGATAGGAGCTCCAAGTGAAATTTGCAATGCTCTTGCACCTAACAAACGAACTACTTCAAACCTAGTAAACCTATCCAAAGGCCAGATCAATCCCTCACCAAATGAAGCTATGGTTTAAATTTAGCAACTTCCTTCAATAAATCCACATGACCTAAAAATAACTGTCTACAACAATATCTTTTCAATCCAAGCTCGGTTAAAACTCTCCCTTTTTCTTCACCTGCTTTAACCCTGCGCTTATACTCATCATATAAATGCCCTACTACCTTCCCACAAGAAAAACAACGAACTGGTATTATCATCATTCACCACCTTTTAATTCCTTTAATAAGGTGTATAAACTATTTTAACATCTTTCTTATATATTTCTATTTTTTTTGGAAATATTTTTTATGGAAATTAAAAAAAGAAGAAGGGGAATTGAATATTATTTTGAAAATCTTTCAACAATTCCAGATACAAGGTCATTCAAAGTAATAAATACCCTAGACAATTCTTTCGTTGCTAATTTAGATGAAGAATTTGTTGCTCTAAATTGTGATGTGGAAAAAAATTTCATTGTTAAAGGTGAAGCATGGAAAATTTTAAATATAGAGAAAGATAAGGTTTATGTTGAGCCAACAGAAGATATAGAAGCAGCTATACCAGCTTGGGAAGGGGAGTTAATTCCTGTTCCTTTCGAAGTTGCACAAGAGGTTGGAGAGCTAAGAAGTAAAATTGCAGGACTTCTTTCGCAAAAGGATAAAGAAGAAATTATATCTTGGATTCAGACCGAGTATCCAGTAGATTATAATTCCGCTGAAAAAATGATAGAAACTATTAAAAAACAGTTGAAACATAGCATTGTTCCTGATAACAAAACAATTTTAATCGAGGATTTTGAAAATGTTGTAATAACGCATGCTTGTTTTGGTTCTTTGGTTAATCAAACTCTTGGAAGACTTTTAACTGCTCTGCTAACGGCAAGAATAGGTTCTGTTGGGCTAAGAGTTGATCCATATAGAATTATACTTAAACTTCAAACAAGAGCCACTGAACTAGTCAAAGAAATTCTACTTAATACTAATCCAGATTACTTAAAGGAATATTTAGAGTTAAGTCTGACCCAAAGTAATTTATTCCAATTGAAATTTGTACAGGTAGCTAAAAGGTTTGGTGTTCTATCCAAAGAAGCTGAATACGGAAAAGTTAGTTTAAGACGTATAATAGATGAATATGCTGATACCCCAGTCCATAGGGAAACTTTGAATGAGATTGAAGTAGAAAAATTAGATATAGAGAAAGCTAAAAAGATTTTGAAAGAAATTCAATCTGGCCAAATAAAAATGGTATTTAAGCCTGGACTATCTCCTCTTGGAAAGATTGGTCTAAAATATTGGGTTGAAGTAGTTGGTCCAGCAAAACCTGAAAGAGAAATTTTTGAAATTTTTAAACATAGACTATTAACAACGAAGCTAAGGTTAATTTGTTTAAATTGTGGAAGATGGGATCAGAGTTTTATTTTAAAAGAAATGCCACAGGATGTTGAGTGCAGGAAATGTAGTGCCAGATTACTTGGGATAACTAAAAGTAGAGGAGAAAAGATTTTAAAAATTGTCAGAAAAAAATTGAGAAGGCAACCATTAACACAAGAAGAATTGAAAAGTTATGAAAGAATTTTAAGAACTGCAGACCTTTTTTTGTCCTACAGAAAAAGAGCAGCAATTGTTCTAGCTGGTAAAGGAGTTGGACCCAGAACCGCAATAAGAATTTTAACAAAATATCATGCTAGTGAGGATGAACTTTTTTATGATATATTGAAGGCAGAGAGATTCTATCAGAAAACTAGAAGATATTGGAAAATCTAAACTATAGCATTGATTTCATAATTCATAAATTTTTAGGCTTCCACTCATAGAGTGTAGAAATCATATTAACTATTCTTCTCACATTTTCATTATCAATGTAATGTGGTTCAACATATAAACTCGCACCCTCAACAAGTTTACCATTATACTCTCCAAGAATTGTAATAGCAGTTATCGGTGTATAGGTAATGATTTTTTCTTTCCTCCCTGAAGGTAAATGCTCTATTGTTCTAGAACTTACAGGGATTTTTATTTTTAATCTTTCGCCCCTGTCATATTGGAATATTTCTCTAGTAATCTTTCCTTCCATCTTTTTAACCTCTTCTGCAATCGCTGAAACTTTACTTTTATCAAAGCTGTTGGATTTATAAGGAAAGCTGATTATAATACAGTCCTCTAAATATCTGACAGCCTCAAGGTCATACCTTTTTGCTCTTTCCTCTTCAAACCCACCTTTTACTTTAATAGCTTCTTCTAGAATTTTAATCATAATATCCCTTAACAATAAAAACTTAAATTCATTTTGCACAATTTCAATGGAAAATTTGTAGAATCAATAACAGCTTTGTTACTCACTAACATATAAGAAAAATTAAGATGATATTTGATATAAGACCTTCTCGTAAAGAAGTTAAATTTTGGAGTAAACAATAATACTTCTGATTACAAAAAATTAAGCATGAAATTTAAGTACATAACATTTATAAAAGATCTTTCAAAGGACGACCTACTCCTGGTTGGCGGTAAGGCGGCTAACCTGGGGGAGATGGTAAATGCTGGTTTACCCGTGCCTAATGCCTTTGTTGTGACTGTTGATGCCTACAAGGAGTTCTTGAAAAAAAGTGGGATGAAAGGGAGAATTTTTAAGATTTTAAGAGAGACAGACATAAACAATCCAAAACAACTAGAAGAAAACACTAAAAAAATTAGAGAAATTATTGAAAATTCTGAAATGCCTGAAGAAATAAAAAATGAAATAGCAGAAGCCTATAAACGGCTTTCTCAAGAATTTGGAAAAGAAGAAGAATATGTTATAGTAAGGAGTTCTGCCACAGCTGAAGATCGACCAGGTGCTTCCTTTGCTGGGCAAATGCTAACTCTATTAAATGTGAAGGGTTTTGAAGAAGTGGTTAAGGCTATAAAAAAATGTTGGGGTTCTTTGTTTACAGCAAGAGCGACTTTTTACAGAGTACAAAAAGGATTTAAACATGAAAGAGTTTTGATTGCAATTCCTGTTCAAAAACAAATGGGAGCTCTATCAAAAGAAGACTATCTTAGTGGCAAATACAAGGCTGGCGTTGGTTTTACCGTACATCCTGCTACTGGAGAAAGGGATAAAATAGTTATCGAAGCTTCTTGGGGTCAAGGAGAAAGTGTAGTTAGTGGTGTTATAACACCAGATACTTATACTATTGATAAAAAATCAAGCAATGTAATTGAGAAGCGTATTGGTAGTAAAGAAAAAATGCGAGTCACAAAGATCGAAGGTAAGCTTGAAGAAATTGAAACTCCAAAGGAAATGAGAGATGTAGTTTGTCTAACAGAAGATGAGCTGAAGCAGCTATGGGAGCTTGCTTTAAAGCTTGAAGACCATTACAAATTTCCACAGGATTTTGAATGGGTTAGCGAAAATGGAAAAATTTATTTGGTTCAGTCTAGGCCAGTAACTGTTTTTTATGAAAAGAAAGAATGGGAAATTGAAGTAAAGCAACCACCTTTACTCAAAGGGTTAGCTGCTTCTCCAGGTGTAGTTGTAGGGAAAGTTAAAATTATAAAAACTCTGGAGGAAGCTCATGAAATGATGAAAGAGGGGAATATTCTAACAACTACGATGACTTCTCCAGATTGGGTTCCATTCATGAAAATCGCATCAGGAATAATTACAAGTGAGGGGGGAATTACGAGCCATGCTTCGATAGTATCGAGAGAATTAGGATTGCCTTGTATAGTTGGTGCTACAAATGCATTAACAACCTTGAAAGATAACATGCTTATCACACTTGATGCTACAACTGGTGTAGTTTATACAGGTGAAGTAAAAGAATTAGTTGCGAGAGAGAAAGCTTTAGAGATCGTCCCAGAAGAAGCAGCAAAACTGAAAACAGAAACAAAAATCTTGATGAACCTAGGTGTACCAACTGAAATAGAGAAATATAAACACTTGCCATTTGATGGAATTGGATTAATGCGTATAGAGTTTATAATTGCAAGCTGGGTCAAGGAGCATCCAAACTATTTGTTGGAGAAAGGTGAAGAACAAAGGTACATAGATAAGCTTACTGAAGGAATAACAATGGTTGCAAAAGCAATTTACCCCAGCTTTGTAGTTGTTAGATTTAGTGATTTTAAAACAAACGAATATCGCGAGTTGGTAGGTGGTGAAAAATATGAACCTTTGGAAGCAAATCCGATGCTAGGATGGCGTGGTGTTAGTAGATACATCAGCAAGGAGTTTGAAAAAGCTTTTAGGTTGGAGTGTAGAGCTATTAGAAAGGTTAGAGAAGAAATGAAGTTAGACAATGTTTGGGTTATGTTACCATTTGTCAGAACTGTTTGGGAAGTTGAAAAATGTTTGAAAATAATGGAAGATGAGGGGTTGAGGAAAGAAGAGAATTTCCAAATTTGGGCAATGATAGAAGTTCCGAGCGCTGTGCTAATAATAGATAAATTGTGCAAATACTTTGATGGATTTTCTATTGGAAGCAATGATTTAACAATGGGAATTCTTCTGAGTGATCGTGATTCTGCAACACTTGCAAACATGGGATATTTTGACGAGATGGACCCAGCCGTATTAAAAACTTTAAAAATTGCCATAAAAGGGGCACATAAATACGATAGAACAATTTCAATTTGTGGTCAACAACCATCCTATAATTTACGCTTTACAGAATTTTTGATAAGAAATAAAATAGACTCGATTTCTGTTAATCCTGATGCTGTTTGTAGAGTGAGGAAATTTATTTATGAAATTGAAGAAAAGATGAAATAATTATTTTAAAAGTCAAATAGTAATTATGACTGTGTTAACAAGAGATATTATTTTAAAGTTAATTAAAGATGGAGAAATAAAAATAAAGCCATTTAAGGAAGAACAGGTTGGTCCAGCTTCTATAGATTTACATCTTGGCAATAGTTTTAGAGTTTTTAAAAGAGCTCATGAGCCAGTTAAAGTAAGCGGTGAACCTAAATATAAAGAAATTACTGAAAGTGTTGAAATAGGTGGTAAAGCCTCGCTACTTATAATGCCTGGCGAACTTGTTAATGGTATAACTCAAGAAGAGGTTTGGCTACCAGATAACATATGTGGGAGAATTTTGGGTAGATCTGGTTTTGCTAGGATGGGTCTATTAACGCATCTTAGTAGCGGATTTATACATCCTGGCTCGAAGAATAGAATTGCCCTCGAAATCATCAACCTTTCACCAGTCCCGCTTGCAATCACACCAGGGATAAAAATTTGTCAAATTGTTTTAGAGTGGGTTGAGGGGAAAGCAAAATACAAGGGAAGATTTCAGTTTCAAAAAAAACCGTGATAATTTTTACTCAGGAAAAATTAGCCTCG
>JASEGN010000045.1 GCA_030018055.1 Candidatus Aenigmatarchaeota archaeon
GCTTAATTTCATTAGTTACTGGTACTCAGATAAGATTGTTTTATCAATTTATGGGGCAAAAGAAGTGAGTAAATCAGAGGCACCTGAACTTCACGAAATTGTTGAGAAATTAGCTGAGAATGCTAAGATTCCAAAGCCAAAAGTATATATAATAAATTCACGTAATCCTAACGCCCTAGCTTGTGGTCGCTCTCCTAAGCATTCTGCTGTAGCTGTTACTACTGGGTTAATGGATTTGTTAGATGACGATGAAATTGAAGGAGTTCTTGGACATGAGATAGCACATGTAAAAGCAAGGGATACGTTAACATCTACCATGGCTGCAACCATAGCTGGTGCAATAGCTTATTTAGCGCATATTGCATGGTTTAGCTTATTTTTTGGAGGAAGAAGAGAAGGAGGTACCATGTTGCTTTTACCTTTGTTAATTTTGGCTCCTATAGCTGCTACTTTAATTCAGCTTGCTATCTCCAGGGGTAGGGAAATGAGTGCTGATCGTACAGGAGGTTTGTTAAGTGGGAAGCCACTAAGCTTGGCTTCAGCCTTAGAAAAAATCTCTAGTGGTGTAAAAAATTACCCAATGCGTGGTAACCCAGCCACATCTCATCTATTTATAGTTAACCCATTTAAAGGCGATATATTTATTAACCTTTTTTTAACACACCCACCCATGGAAAAACGAGTAGCTGCCTTGAAAAAATTAGCTTCTGAAATGTGAATATCGTAATAGATATTTTATAGAATAGAAAAGTTTATATAGTTCTAACTATTTATTTATAGCTATAAGATTATAGTAAATAAGTGATAAAAATGACTGATGGTATTGTACGTCTATTCGACTTACCAGAAAATGTTTATGTGAAAGTAGAAGGAAGTTATCTTTCACATATATTTCAGCTTATCTTAAGCAAAACAAAAACAATTTCCAACTTAATCAAAGAAACTGGAATCCCTCGCATGCAATTATACAAAATGTATAATGGAAAATATGTTTCATTAAAAGTTATTAAATTACTTAGCGTGTGGATCAAGAAAAATATCGACAACCACTTTAAAAAAAGTGAAATTGAGATTCATATAGACAGTATAAAAACGCCGTATACTGGAAATGAAATATTTAAGCCAAGATTTCCTATGAATTTCAAAAATGCTAATGGTGCGACGATAATATCTGCATTTCTTCATGATGGATGCATCTCGAGAAAATTTGAAACTTCTTATGGAAATACAAATAAAGAAGCTAGAAAAGCTTTGATAAGATCATTAATGAAATGTGTAGGAAGAGTTTATCATAATAATTCTACGAAGGAATTAAAATTTCCAAAAATACTTGGAATTATTCTCGTTCATGGATTAAAGTTACCATGTGGTAATAAAGTTGATAATAATGTAAAAATCCCTGAGTTTTTACAGAACGGTTCGGAAAAAATGAAGCGTCGTTTTCTCAAAATTGTTTTTGACGATGAAGGATGTGTGGATCCTCATCCTACTAGTCATCATGTATCAATGTCACTGACAAGCAAAGAAAATAAGCCATCGAATCTTTTATCAGGTAATAAAAAACTTCTAGAGGATGTTGGAATAGTGGTGAGTGGTCCTTATTTAGTTGGGACTCATATCACAAAAACTGGCTTGAAAAGGTACCACTGGCAAATTAAAATTGAGGATTACAAAAGTCTTAAATTATTTAAAGAAAAAATTAATTTCTATTCGAGTATGAAGAAAGAGTTATTAGAAAGTGTGTTGAATAGTTACAAAAGAATTCAACTGCCAAAAAAAGAATTAAAGAAAATTGTTCTGAAATGTTTTCATGAAATCGAGAGTTCAACTGGTTTCGTAACAACTAATATGTTAGCTGAAAAATTAGGAAAATCTAAAGGTTGGTGTAGAACCTTGGTAAAAAGGTTTCAAAGTGATGGATTGATAAAAGTAGTTGAATATGAGACTCATACCAATTATGGTTCTACCCCAAGAAAATATGTAAGCAATCATACTCTTCTTACTTTATAAAAAGCCCTTAAGCTTAGCTTCAGCTCTAGAAAAAATTTCAAGTGGAGTAAGACGTTATCCTATGCAGGGAAACGCAGCAACTTCCCACTTATTTATTGTGAATCCTTTTAAGGGGGGTGGTTTTACAAACCTCTTCTCAACTCATCCCAGTATTGAAGAGAGAATAAGAAGATTGCGAGAATTATCTCAACAAATTTAACAAATTGCTCTATTCTTAGATTATGAGAATAAAAATTGGTGAATTGATACTTTTACTTTCTAAGGAAGAGTCTTACTTGCTTGAGGTTAGTGATAAAGATTTTCATACAAAAAGTGGAGTTATTAGGTTAGGTGAAATAATTGGTAAAAATTATGGTGAAAAAATTAAAACTCATCTGGGAAAAGAATTTACTCTTGTTGAACCAAATATCGTGGATATTCTTGAAAGGAGAATTGAAAGAATGGCCCAAGTTATATTACCAAAAGATATATCGTTGATAATCACTACTACTGGAGTTTCAGCCGATAGCTTAGTTGTTGATGCTGGTACCGGATCTGGTTATACTGCTATATTTCTAGCAAATTATGTTAAGCCTAGAAAAGTTGTAACTTATGAAATTGATAAACGTTTTATTAAACTAGCTGAAGAAAATATAGAAAAAAGTGGATTAAAAAAATACATAAAATTAAAGAAAAAGGATGTGATGAAGGGTATAGATGAAAAAAATGTTGATTTGGTTACGCTTGATATGAAAGGTGTTGAAAAAGTTGTTAAGCACGCTTACAAAGTATTAAAGCCTGGTGGTTGGTTAGTTGTTTACTCACCTAACATTGAACAAGTTACTTCTGTTCACAGGGAGATAGTGAAGAAAAATTTTTGTGATGTGAAAACAATAGAAAATATTGTTAGGGAATGGCAAGTTAAAAAATATACGAGACCAAAGACCATGGGAATTATGCATACTGGCTTTTTAACATTCGCTAGGAAGGTTGGTTGATGGAAGAAAAAATTGGAGGCCCTGAAATTACCCCAGAAATGGTTAAGTTAACCTTTGAAGCTCTGGAAGCTAAAGGGATGATTTATTACGATCAAAGTGGTATCTATATTCCTACTGAAAGGGGATGGAGGCTTTTAATGGAAATAAAGCCTGTGAAGGAGGTGATTACTGGTAGGGGGCATGAAAATATTATAGCTAAGCATAAAACAACCTTTGAAATAACGAAAGATAAGGAAATTAGAAAGGATGCTGATTGTATAATTTGTGTTGATGCCAATAAAGCTTGCGCAAGCTTGAGTAATGACCTAAAAAATGCATTAAAGAGTGGTAAGGAAATTAGAATAACCATTGAAGCTGGTGAAACCAAGGATGAGGTTGTTGCTTATGGCTCTCCAGCTTTGAAGTTAACTAATAAAAATGATATGGTGGTAAGAAAGGGTAGTTTTATAGATAGTAGAACTCTTGCTATACTTGCTGATAAGGCTGCCTGTGATTTGAAAAGAGAGCTTGTGGAAAAATTAAAGAATCCTGAGATTGAGGTTAAAATAACATTGGAAATAAAGTAAAATTTCCTACTTTATTAAGAGGTACTGGGGTTGTAGTATAGCTAATGGGAATCTATAATGGTTTAGTACTTCGGATTCGGGTTCCGAAAACCTGGGTTCAAATCCCAGCAACCCCAATTAACTTCAGTAGCCTCAATCGAACCTTTCAAGCTCTAATCTTAGTTAAAATAGTTATCCTAATGTAAACAAGCTGGAAATTCTCCTCTGCTCCTATGGAAAGCTATGCATAGGCAGCATATTCCATGGCGCTCACACTCTTTGTATGTGCATGTGCAATCATCTTCATTTAAAGTTTTATTAGGGCATGTTTTTCTCTTCATTGATATCAATTAAAAATTGTTGGATTTTAAATTAATTTCTTTTGTCTAATTTCCTTTGGTTTCTCAGCTTTCTTTCCTGCTAATTGGTCTTTTATTGATGATGCTACTTTTGGGCCAACTAACCTAGATAAACTTTCTAAAGAAATTTTTCTCAAATCTTTTAAATTCCTTAGATTGGCTGTAAAAAGCCTTCTGGCGCGTATTCTTCCTACGTCTCTTAATCTAACTAATGGTATTAATTCCTCTTTTATTCCATATTGTAGCCTAACCCTTAACTTTCTTATGGTCTTTAAAAGCTCCTTATATCCTAAGAGTAAAGCTAGTTCTTGTAGAGAATAAACCAGCCAGTCTGCAATATGTAATCTTCCTCTTAATTCTCCTGGAGTAACTCTAAACTTAGTTAAAATCTCGTCCTCTGTAGCTTCATTTATCCAAGCTTCGAACATCAAAGCTGTTTTAACAGCTCTCATAAATTCCTCAAATTCCCAATCCTCAATTTCTGGAACTTTTTGTAGAAATACTTCCTCTTTTCTCGCGATAATTTCCTCTATCTCACTAGCTTCTCCAACTCTAACTGAAAGCAAAGGTCTTAGCTCAGGTACGGTGGAAATTACATGTAAAAAGCTGAGCGGCTCTACTTCCTTTTTCATAGCAACTTTTAAAGAATCTACAAATTGATGTGCAGTTAAAGGATCTATGTAAAGTTGAGAAATTCTTTTTCCAATTCTTGTTGCAACTAACTTATCTTTTTTCCCTTCGATAAACTTCCAGTTTTTTAATAAATTTAAAATTTCAACAAGCTTCTCTTCTATTTCAAAAATATTACCATATTGCAGAGCATAGAAAGTTTTTGAGAAAAAATCCAGTAAAGATTTTTTAGACTTACAAAACTCGCTGGCAATTAAAGCTAAGATATGCATTCGAAGTATAGGCTCGACGGCAAGCTTGGAGGATATTTCTTCTGGTTCACCATAAATATAGTGCTCGACAACTTCCTTTGCTTCATCTTCATCTTTAGCTAAAATTATCCCTTCGCCGAAGGAATCATAGGTGGGTCTTCCTGATCTTCCAAGCATCTGTTGAACTTCCAAGATGGGAACAAAAACAGCCCCTACTCCAGGCTGATATCTCTTTAAGTCCCTCATTATAACACGGAATGAAGGTAGATTAACGCCATAGGAATTATGAATTATAAAGCCATTTGCAATAAAGTTATCAGAATCTTTTATAGTAAGATCAAAAACTTTTGTCCTCCTTTTAATTCTTCTAATTGACTTAATCTTCTCCCATTTAATAGGAGATGAAGAAAGTTTAAGTAATAATTTTGCTGTTGGGGAAATCGGATTAAACAGATTTCCGATTTTTGTTGCATTCTCACGAAGCAGATTCCTTCCTCTTTTATAGGCATGAAGGTCAAGACCGGTAAGTTTTCTAAATTTCCAACTACTTATATTTGCCTCTTTTTTTATTTTTTCGAGAAATACACCTGAGAAAGGAATTACATCAGTGTGGAAAGTTGGGTTTGTAACTCTCGGACTACAATTTTCTGGTAGAATATTCAAAATATTAAACTCAAAATCGCGGCCAGCACTTATATTCCTACAATAAGCTATGAAATCGCCTTTCCTAAGAAAGTTGGCTTCTAACCATTTTAGCTCCCCATTTTTAATTATTAGGAAGGGGTGATTTGGGGTAACAATTATCCTTTGCCCAGAAGATGTTAAAATTGAAAAAAGTTTTTCACCCTTAAACAACTCCCTAGAATTTTTATCTATCACTTTTTTGTTAGAAAACTGAAATTTGTTAAAATTTAGAGAGAAAATTTTTTCTCCAATCTTTATCTCACTTACTTTTTTAATTTCGCCATCAGAAAGTTGAATTAGTGTATTAGAAGGAATACATAGGGTTGGAGTTGCAGCGATAACTTTAATCAGCCCTTTTCTAAAATTTTCTTCTATAAGAGATCTCTGTTTATATAAAAGGCCAGCGTGATGAAAAGCTACTCCTCCTCTTATACATTTCGCTATTCTCTTGCATTGTTTTGTTGGTACATCTAAAATGTTTTCAACCTCATCTGCTAATCTTTTTAAATCTGATTTTTCTGTTCTTGTTAATTTCTGTCCAATTAGCTTGGATAACTTTTCTGCCAAACCTTCTGCAGATCTTCTAGTTGCAACAAAGAAAAGTGCTTGTTTTTTTAGGTTAAGGGTATTTTCTGATACACTCGCTTCAACTGGCAACTCCGGATTTAGTTCACAACTTTCTTTCTCGATAAAATCTATCTTCCAAGGATAGCAAGTACCCAAGTAAAGTTTAACTGGTCTCCAATCTGATCTTACTACCTCTGCATCTAACCATTTGGATAATTCGTCAACATTTTTTATAGTTGCGGAAAGTGCTAAGTATTGTGTTTTTGGAATAATTTGTTTAAGCCTAGTTAAAGTAATCTCAAGTGTTGGTCCACGCGAAGCATCGGTTAGCATGTGAATTTCATCAACGATGACAAGACCTATATCTTTAATCCAATCTGCTCCGTGTCTAATCAAGGAATCCATTTTTTCATTCGAAACAATAATTAGATCGTACCCTGCTAAGAATGGGTCACTGGAATCAAAATCTCCAACAGACATTGCAATCTTAATCCCAAGTCTCTCATATTTTTCTTTAAAGTTTTGGAATTTTTCATTAGCAAGCGCTACTAGAGGAACCATGTAGATGGTTTTGCCCAAATTTTTATAGAAAGTATTTAACATTGCTAGTTCCCCTATGAGTGTTTTTCCGCTTGCTGTTGGTGCAGCTACAACCAAGTTTTTTCTTTTAAGCAAACCTTTTTCAGTAGATTCTTTTTGAACAGGATTC
>JASEGN010000046.1 GCA_030018055.1 Candidatus Aenigmatarchaeota archaeon
TTGATGAAGAACCTACCTAGTAATAACATAAGAGCGAAAATATATAAAGTTATCGGCTTTCCATCCCCTACCTATCGGAAGGGGACTTCCCGCCGACAGAGTTAAAAAATAATTTTTCTCTTTAATACTTAACGTTATCTTTTTAATTTCTTAAATTCTTAATTCTTAATGAAAGCTTTTTATACTTTTGAATTAATTACTTTTTAGTAGAAAGTGATGAAATGTTGGCACCTCCAAGGATATTTGATGCTCTAAGAAGCATAGGTTTAAATTTGTATGAAAGAAAGCTTTGGGTAGCTTTATTAGCTAGAGGTGTTTCTACAGCTGGCGAACTTTCTCAAATTACCGGTGTTCCAAGAAGTAGAACTTACGATACCATGGAGAGCTTAGCAGAGAGGGGTTTTATAATAATCCAGACAGCAAGACCATTAAAATTTATTGCAATCCCACCAAGAGAAGCGCTGGAAAGGGTAAAGAAAAAGATTGAGGATGAGCTAAAAATAACATTGGATAGGATTGATGAACTTCTAAAATCACCAACAGTAAAGGAATTGGATGAAATGTATAAAAGGGGGTTGAAGCTAGTTGAACCAGAGGAACTAACTGGTGCGTTAAAAGGAAAGGTTAGTGTGACTCAGCAAACTGTGAACATGTTTAAAGATGCTAAAAGCCAAATTAACATCTTAACAACTCCTGAGGGTTTAAATGATTTAGCGAGAGCCTATCTTGGGTTATTAAAAGGTGTGAAGAAAAGAGGAGTTAACATTAGGGTTGCAAGTGTTGTTAATGAGGGTTGTAGCGATGCTATTAAGGCTTTAAGTGGGGTAGCTGAAGTTAAGTCGATAAATGAAAAGGAGATCCCAATCACTGGAAGCTTTTGTACAGTTGATGGTAAAGAACTTATATTTTCCTTAACAGACTCGCAAGTTGACCCAAGTCAACATTTAGCAATTTGGTCAAGAAGTGAACATGCAACGGAAAATGTTTTTCAACCGCTTTTCGAAGTCGTATGGGCCAAATCAAAAAAGGTCAAAGTAGGTTAACATATTAAAAAAGTCTTATTAACCCACGAAAATAGGTCTTTTAGAAAGTAGTTTTGGTAATGGTAAGCACTTGAATGGTTTACCTTCAGTTTCTTTTTTTACAAGTTTGATCAGATCTTCAAGCTTCATTTGTTTTATTTTTCCACTCTTCCGAATCCTTACTGCCAATTTTTTAGATTTTATTTCCTTTTCTCCTATTACAAGCGAAAACGGTATCCATTCTAGTTCAGCACCCCTTATTTTCTTTGGAACAGTTTCTATTCTATCATCTATATCAACCCTTATCTGATTTTTTTCAATCTGCTCTGCAATCTTCTGCGAATATTTCATGTATTTATCTGATAAAGGAATCACTCTAACTTGAGTTGGAGATAACCATAGAGGTAATGCTGGATTTTTCATTTTCAAAGCAGTATCGAATAGTGTGTATAACCATCTTTCTATTGTTCCGAGGATTGCAGTATGAAGAATTATAGGATAATTTTCCTTCCCATCTTTATCCACATATTTTATTCCAAACCTCTTTGCATTCCCAACATCTATTTGAATGGTAGCAATTTCTCTAGGTCTATTCATATCATCGATTATGTGATACTCTACATTGAGTACCCAGTAATACTCCACTCCTTTAGGGTAGAAGCAAAGCAAAACAGGTTTTTTTTCATATTTAACAAGCTCTAAAAACCATTTTTTATTCTTTTCAAAAAACTCTCTAGAAGTTAAGTTGTAGAGTGAGACATAATCCCTTCCCAAATTTTTTATCTCTTGGTAAATTATTTTGTGTAACTTTAAAAAGTATTCTTTAGCCTCTTCTAAATCCTTGCAAAAAGTATGGAAATCCGGCATTGCCATTTTTCTTAACCTAAAGCTGAGTAAAAGTTCACCTGATTGCTCAAACCTATAACTATCGGCAACTTCAAATGCCCCAAAAGGTAGGTGTTTATAGCTAATTTGCCAGTCCTTAATTATCGCAAACTGCTGAAAGCATGCAGCATACCTAAGGATAAAATCTCTATTTTCCATTTCAAACTTATACATCCGCTCAGGAAATAGGTTTGCATGCTCAGCTATCGCTTTTTCATCTAACCTAAAAATATTACTACCTTTTAAAGGATAAACTGGAATTCCAAGAAATTTTGTTAGCTGAGATGAATACTCAGCAATTAGGTCAAAAATTAAGCTAGCCTCTGGACCAAATTTCATATGTCCTAAATCGGACATGGCCTCCCAATCGAATCCAAATTTCTTCATATGCTTGATATACTTTGGTTCTCCTTTTGTTCTAGACTCTACACCCAAAGCTTCTTTTTCAACCAAAACTTTAAATTCCTCTTCACCTTTTTTAAACCTATGTTTTTCAGGTTGATGAACCTTCCCATCTGGTGTTAAGATTAAGTAGAATTTTTTAATTCTTGGCCTAGCTTCAGTTTTAACTTTTTTTCCAGGTAAAATTAGTTTTAATTGTTCAGCTAAAGGATGACCCTTTATTTTAATGTTAAAAATTTTAGTCCATCCAAATGGAGTTCTATGAGTCTCAATCCCTAGTTTTTTTACATATCCTTCCATTTCTTTAACAACTTTTAGCGCATCTACAGGTCTTGCTAAATTATTACTTAAATGAGCATAAGGATAGATTAGAATTCTATTTGCTTTTATTTTCTTAAGACTAGATTTTACTTCATCTATAGCCATTCTTGCTACTTGTTCATCATCTCCTTTTTCTACGGCAGTAAATAGAACAACAACTTCATCCAGCCTATTTTTCTTTTTTTCACATTCTTCTGCTATTGCTATTTCCTTTTTTATTGGTTTGTATTCGATAAAATCTGAGTGTAATTGTAAGATTCTCATAGATTACTTTTTTACACCTCAGATATTAATTTACCTATTATTGCAGCCACTATCAACTATTAAAATTACTCATCAACTTGAATTCATTTAACTATAATTATCCTAAAATTAAATAGTCTGTAGCCCCGTCGTCTAGATTATTTAAAAGGACAATGGTCAAGGATATTGGGCTCTGGACCCAAGGGCGTCGGTTCGAATCCGACCGGGGCTATTAATTTTTAAGTAAAAATCTATGATGAAGGAAGAAAAAATAATTTCAGACATGAAGGAAACTTGGTCAACCATAGCTGATGTTTGGACACATCTAAGAGCTAAAGCCTATGAGGAGGTTGTAGAGTTTTGTTCCTTCCTTCAAAAGCCGGGATTGGTTTTGGATATAGGATGTGGTAATGCTCGTAATTTAGTTCCATTCCTCGAAAGGGGATTTTCTTGTGTTGGCTTAGATTTTTCAAAATCCATGATAAGGAAGGCAAAAATATTTTTACGAAGAAGAATGTTGAAAAGCAATTTCTTAGTTGCTGACATGAGATTTTTGCCATTTAAACAAAAATTTTTTGACTATGTGTTATGTACACGAATTTTGCACCATATTCCAACAACTAAGTTAAGAGTAAAATCTTTAGAAGAGTTAGCTAGAGTAGCGAAGGGTGGAGCTGAGGTCTTGGTAACAGTTTGGAGAAGATATTATCCGAGGTTCTTAATCGATTTTTTCTCAAATATCTTCGAGAGAAAGTTTGATTTTTGTGATGTTTATAAAAAATGGAAATATCATGACAAGACCTATAAAATATTTTACCATCTTTATAGTTTAGAGGAATTTGAGAGGGAGTTAAAGGAAGCCGATTTTAAAATTTCTGTAATCTATCCTTCAGATGGAAATTTGATTGCAAAATGTAAAATATAAAAACAAGCTAAGAATTTGTTAATAGTTATTGAAAGAAAAGAAATGAATTTTTAAAGATATAAGTGAAATATATATTTTCCAATACCGAAATTTTTTAGTAAAAAAGTTTCTAAATTAAAAAAAGAGAAAATGGAAATAATCCCCTCTAGAATAATGTGGAAAAAATTTGTAAAAGTGTTAGATACAGTTATTTATGTTCTTCATCTCCATACCATAAGAGGGGATACAGGCTTATAATCCTGCCCTAAATTTTTAGGTTTTTTGCAAATTACTCTAAGGGTAAAATATACACTCTTACACGCTCAATTCTAGGGAAGGGGTATTATGTCTAAAAGTGAGACAATTATCTGTAAACTATGTTCAGAACCTATATTTAATTATCTCTGCATAGATTGCTTGGGTAATTCTGTTTCTAGATGGATCGAAAGAGAAGATAAAAGTTTTTTGGATAAATTTAAAACCTTTCATAACTCTCTCAAAAATCACTTTCTTTCTTTTGATGAGAAAGAAAAATGTATAAAATGTAAAAGACCTATCGAAGTAGTTATATGTCCCTATTGCTATACAAAGGAAGTTATATTTTTGTTATCAGTTAATGCTAAGAATTTGGTAGAGCTTTTTAAAAAATTCTTTAATTTTGATATGGGCTATTCTGATAACATGAAAGTTAAGAGGTGGCTTCCAACAATGGTAGGGGGTGAGGAAGAACCTGATATGAATATATGTGAGATGTGTGGAAATATATCTGAATGGTTATACAAGATCAACGGTAGCTACATTTGTGAAAGCTGCAGGGATGAAAAGTAGAAATATTAACCAATTATCCTTTCCTGTTAGCTATCTCCTTAATTCTTGTATTTAGGTAATAAATTCTGTTTTGAAGAAGTTTAAGTTCTCTTATGGTATTAACTTTAAATAAATCTTTTTTTGCCTGGATTAATTGCGCTTCCAATATATTTCTTTCATCAATTTTTCTTCTCATTTTATCTCCATTTAGTAGTTAATATTACTAATAAGTAGTACTTTTGAGTATTTAAAGATTTCGCTATTTCATTACATATAAGTGATAAAATAAAAAAGGAAAAATTTATTTATTATGAACAAAAGAAGAAAAAATTATTTTAGGCGAGTTAAACTATTAATACTTATGGAAAGGCTATTGCTTCTAGATGCAGATTATACAATTACAAATAGCAAACCAATAATACGTCTTTATTGTTCGGATGAAAATGGGAAAACCACAGTTCTACTTGATGATAGTTTCGAGCCATATTTTTACGTTTTACCAAAACAGGGAAAAGAATTGGAAGTAAAGAAAAGAATTGAAAATTTGAAAAGAAGTGAAATAAAAAAGGTTGAGCTTGTAGAAAGAAAGTTACTTGGAGAAAAAAAGAAGTTTTTGAAAATTACCTGTGATTTACCATCAAATGTTCCTAAGGTGAGAGATGTAATTAAAGAATGGGAAGATGGAGCTGTTATTGAAGAATACGAATATACTCTCTCGTTCTACAAGAGGTATCTGATCGATAAACAGCTTTCTGGAATACAATGGATTGAGGTTGATGGAGAAGAGGTTAAAGGAAATTATCAGGCTGAAAAGGTTTTGAAGTTGAAAAAATTGAAAGTTTTAGAAGATCTTGAGCTACCAAAGCTGAAAATTTTAGCTTTCGATATAGAAACTGTGGAAGAAGGTGGAAAACAAAAAATAATAATGCTTTCTTTAGTTGGAGATTCTTTCAAGAAAGTGTTAACTTATCAAAAAGATAGCTATCCAAACTATGTTGAGGTAGTTAGGGATGAGAAAGAGTTGTTGGAAAGATTTGTTGAGGTTGTAAATGAGCAAGATGTAGATATTCTCTTGGGTTATAATTGCTTGCCTTATGATGAACAAATAATTCTTGAAAATGGTAACAGAATGTCTATTGGTGAATATGTTAAAAAATATGAGAAGTCAGAACATCGACCTAAGGTTATTGGAATGGTAAATGGTTACATGTGCCCAGTTGAGGTAACTGGAGTGTGGAAATACATTCATCCTACTCATCATAAAATAATAAAGATAAGAACACAAACTGGAACGGAGTTAAGTGTAACACCTGGAAACAAGTTACCTGTAGGAACTACCAAAGGAATTGAATGGAAGTATGCAAAACACGTTCAACCTTCTGATCTAATAGCGACTCCAAGAGTAATAAAAGTACGTGTTACTACACCTAAATTTATTGATTTTATTCGGGATGATAGGTTAGTTACGGATAGGATTTTTATTGGATGGGTAAAGAAATGTCTTTTAAAGAAATTCGGAAAGTACAGAAATGTTGCGGAAAAACTTCATATGAATGTTAATACTCTGAAAAATTGTAGGGGGTTCAAGATAAAATTTTTAAAAGAACATATCTTACAAATTTTGGGATATGAGTGGGATGAGATTAAGGAAAAAATTAAAGAAGTAGATAGGATAAAACTACCTGAAATTGATAAAGGTTTGATGTACGTGGCTGGGTTAGTAGCTTCTGATGGAAGTGTATCAGATGGGAATCACAACAGGGTAAGCTTTGGAAATACTGACAAGAGATTAACTGATGAATTTAAGAGAATTGTAGAGATGAAATTCAGGAAAAGTGTTGAAGAAAGAATAATTTACCTGCATAGTCCAAAACATAAAGATAGAATTCAAGTGAGAGTTTCGTGTAGTCTACTTAGAGATTTTCTTACAAGTCTTGGTATTCCTTCTGGAAATAAAACTAAAAAAGGTGTAGAGTTAATGAGGTTATTCACTTTTAGCGAAGAACTGATAGGTGCATTCATAGCTGGACTAGTGGATGGTGATGGAAATGTTCATGCGGAGAAACAAAAACAAAGGACATTTTATATAGAAAATAAGAATAGAAAGACTAAAAGCTGGGTTAA
>JASEGN010000047.1 GCA_030018055.1 Candidatus Aenigmatarchaeota archaeon
TGATGATAAAACACCTCTGCCAAAAGTTTTTGATTTGATAAAAAATCAAGAATTAAGCTACGGTTATAATTTATGCCTGCAATTTAAGGACGAGCAAAAGGTTAGATGTGAAGAAATTCTTTGCAATATGACAATTCCATACTTAGGGGTTTTACCTGAAACTGAAGACATATGGATGATGGTAAGCAAAATCCTTGGCAGAGCTCCCATAAAAGAGTATGAATTATTTATCAAAAAAATAAATGACGAAAAAGTCAATATTACAATTAGATGAAAGCACAGTTTGCAGTCTCCGAAGCAATTTTGATAATCGGGGTAATAATAGCTTCTGGAATAACAATTCTTCAGCTAAGAGCTATGTATGAAGCTCAAACTGCAATTGCCAAGGAAGAAGTTGTCGTGAGATTTGCAAGAGATTTGGAAAGCATAGTAGATAAGGCGATAGCAACTACTGGAGATGTAGCCTTTGTTTATTACCCTGGTATAAAAAAGTATTCAGTGAAAATTGAAAACAATACGGTCTTAGTTCTTGATAAAATTTCTAATAAGAGCGCGATCTTTTCAAAATCCATGCCAGAGGTTATCGATAACTATTTTGAAGATAGTGAAAAAATTACCATAATAAAAAAGGAAAATAAGATTTTTGTTATTGGAAAATGTATTGAGAATGGAAACAAATGTCTCTTTTCTCTATCCTGCTGTTCAGGTTTTTGTTGGGGAAATCAAAACAATTTTGTTTGTCAAGAAAGCTGCGCTCTTAATGGGGAATATGCTGCTGATTCTCTATCCTGCTGTTCAGGTTATTTAAATGTTACAAGTGGAAAATGTGATAAAATTCCCATATGTCCAGCTGAAAGGAGATGTACAGGTGCACCTGAAGCTGAGGAAGATTCTTTAGGTAATGACTGTTGCCCCCTAGATAAACCCAAATGTTCAAACGGGCATTGTTGCCCTTCAGATAAGCCTAACTATTGTAAAATGCCCAAACCTGGATATGATGAAGGATGTATGAGTGAAGATGAATATAAACAAAATTGTATAATAGAAATTTGGGATATGGTTTATGTGCCTTTGAACTATGGGGCTGGTGAATTTAACTTGTTTAAATCTGCAGCTGAACTTGCTTTCAATTATTGGATACAAAAAAGTCCATTTAGAGAATGTCCCGATGTTGAGGAAAGAATCAAAGCTCATTTTGTCGACACTTCCATATGTTCACCTAATTGCAATAGACCTTGTCAAGATTGTATCCAAAAGGCAATAGAATGTGCTAGAAAGTATGGACAAGAGAAATTTGGTAATCCTGATTTTTGGGATAAAGTAGCTGGCATGAGCAAAATTGGATTTGGTAGTATTATTGGGTGTGGTCCTTGGAATTGGAAAACTTGTTCTGGTGGTCCTGCTAGTACGACCTATGCACTCTATCCAAAAGTTGTTAGTCATGAAGTTGGACATACTTTAAATCTTTGTCATGAATGTGGACTCGCTAGGCCACCAGGATGTCCAAATCCAGACGTATATGATGATAGGTACATAATGTGCTATGGTTCACTCCAGTTATTTTCTCCAGAATCTTACAATTACTTAAAGGGAGATAGATTGGGTTATTGTAATGAAAAATCTGAGATAGCAAAATTTGTGGAGGGTTGTTGATGAAATCAAAGGTTTTTATAGGTACAATATTTTCAATAACATTTTTTTTGCTAATTACAGTTTCTTATGCTAGTAGTAGGATTTTTGTCCTCTTTGCAACAATATACAGAAATAATACTGTCATTTTGCATGATTTCTCAATTTCTGAAGGTACACCATATTCTTTTCCGGGTTTTCAGGCAAACTATACGATAAAAATAATTTCTGTTGAAAACGATATACTTTTCAGAGCGCCAATTGAAATTTCTTTCATAGCATATCCAGAAACACTTCCCGAATATCCAGGGGTTATAGAGCTGAATGAAACAACAATTTATCTTAGGTTGCCATATTTTCCAGATGCAGATAGAATTGAAATGTATTATAGAAATAGCTTAATATTCCAGCATAAAATTCTTCGTAAACCGATTTGTGGAGATGATTTTTGTGATTTAGAATTTGGAGAAAATTACGAAAATTGCTCTGAGGATTGCCCTCCTCCTCCATCAACTGCAATACCAATTTATATTTATCTCATCATAGTTCTTGTTTTCATTTCACTTGTCATAGTTTTTCTGATAAAGATTAAACGAGGATATTAATGAAAGCTCAGATGAGTTTTTTAATAAAAGGAATTTATTTGATTTTAATTCTCATAGTAATAGCAATTGTTATAAATCAGATTACTTCTCTGAACTTGATAACAGCAGCACAAATAAAGAGCTTAGAGCTAGGATCTGAGGCAGGTGATATACTTGAAATGTTAACTGGTTATGAGAGATGCTTAGCTTACAAAGAGCTTGCAACCATAGAAGGGAGCGAGTTTAACCTTTCTTTGCATAGAGTAATCGATGTCAATAAACTAGAAAAATTTGCAGATCAATTTACCGATATTCAGCCAGATTGTGCCAGAGATTTTAGATTTGGTTATAGGGCCAGGGCTAAGACCTTTCCGCTCAATATCACTACATTGAAAATAGCAAGAGTTGGAGGTGTATATAAAGAGGTGCTGCCGCTCATTGATGGAAAGAAAGTCATCTTTGTGATGGATGTTACTGGCAGTATGAGGGGTGGTTGTGGAGAATACGAAGGCAAACCTGTAACCAAAATTGAATGCGTGAAGATATTTCTAAACAATTTTATAGACGAGATGAGCAACGAGAGCCAAGTTGCTTTGTTAGCATATTCCACTTATTATTCTTGTCCAGGATGGGGATGGATATTTCCTTTTACAGTATTGGATGGAGCTGCAAGGGATGAGCTTAAAAATAAAGTTGACCCATTGCCCGCTTCAGGTGGTACGCCCATGTGTAATGGCTTAGAAGAAGCGTTTAAATATGGAGAAGTTAATGGTGCCGAAGCGATCGTTTTGTTAACAGACGGTTGTGAAAATGCCTGTAACTGTAGATGTGGGCCTCCGAGCAGTACTGTAGAAGTGGCAAAGAATTATGCGTATACAGGGATACCAGTTCATACCATTGGATTCAGTGCACACGAAGATGAGGGATATTGTGACACAGTTATTTGCGTAGGGCCACTAAATGATACAGCCAACATAACTGGGGGACGCTATTTTAGGGCTAAGACCTGTGGTGAGCTTATTTCCCATGCTGAAGAAGCACTGAACATTGAAATCGAGCCAAAGGAATGGGAGTTTGGCGATATGGTTTTTTCGAAAAGTGAAGCATTAAGGGAGCAAATAAGCGTTTCAATGCCAATTATAGTTTATATCAATAGCTCAACGTTTCTCCCAGGATTGATAGAAGTATCTCTAGTTGATGGTGAGCTTGAGCAATTTATAGGCCTTTTAGAGCAAAGTTGCCTGACTGAAAGGGATTTAAGTTCTACTCTGCCTCTTTCCTATCCAGTTAACTTAGAGATCATAAATAACAAAAATCACATTTGCATGCAGTTTAGGGATGGGAAGGAATGTCAGAGATTGGCATGCAATAAGGTTATCGAATTCGAGGGTATAAAATCTCCTGGAAATTATGAGATTGCTTTTCAAAATATAGATGGAGTTTTAAAGGTAATCGTTTAGGTGATTTTTTGAAAGGACAAGCTATGGAGATGATAGAGCTACTCATGATAGTATCAGTTTCCTCTGTTTTAATCTTGATATCTTATTTTTTGTTTTTCACAAAAATGCCTGAGGTAACGAAAATAACGGCAGAAGGACGTCAGTTCGAAAGGGTGGGAGATGTTGCGAGAAACATTTTTTATACAAGGATTCCGAGCATAGATAAAAATTTAGCTCAACTGATTGGCGATATGGTTGTAAATGATAGGGAAGTTGTCGATTATGGCGATAGATATGGAGGTGTTAATGTGACCAAGCTGATATACGACAATTTCAATTCCTATTTCGAAAATCGCTGGCACCTTAAAATGAGCTATGAAAGTCAATTTGAGTTTGGCTATGAAGTGCCATCGGATTTAAGGATCAGAACTTTTATAATAGAACTTCCATTGCCAAGCTATAGAGGTGAGGTGATAGATGCTGAATTCGCTCAATGGTAAATCTCAAGCAAGTTTGCTTATACTTGTGATGTTAGTTGCAATTTTTGTAGTAGCTTGGATATTTGCCTTATTTTTAACAAGTGCTCATCAAGAAAGAGCAATTGAAAAGATGAAGCTGTCAAAACTCTCTAAATACTTAGATTTTGTCAAAGGTTTTTCACGAGGGGCTTTGTTGCTAAGTGCTCATACTTCTCTAAGAGAAGTTGCTAGTTTTGGTGGGGAAATAAGTACGACGGGTCTTCCAAGAAATTGGATTTGCAATTATGATGTTTCGCCAACTGCTAATGAGGTTAGATTTTTCTTATCAGAGAGTACAATTGAATATCTAAATGACTATTTAGCTAACTTTGAAATTAAAGACCTTCCCACTTTAGAAATAAAAAACTTTACCTGTATCGATTATGATGTGGATGAAGCAACAATTCTTTCTGATAAATTCGATGAAAGATTCAATGTTGGAGCATATGGAAGCAAGGTAAACATTTCCCTTGAGGACGATGTAATAAGCTCGGCAAATGATATCTATGAAGAAATAGCACAGGTAAGATTTTGGTATATGTACAGAAAGTTTAAGGAGTGGGCTAGCACAACAAGATTAGCCGATTATATTGCAGAATGCTTTTCCCTTTTATGTCATCCTCTATGCCATCCTTGTGATTCTTTTAAAGGCTGTGATGAATGTGGCATTAGAGAGTGTGTTGAAGATGCGATTAATAAAGCTGAAGAAGAATTGACCCAAAATTTTGATGATTTTGTAAAATGCTCCGGAACTCTTAGCTGTTGTGATGTTATTAGCAATTTGTGTGAACCTCCAGGGCGATGTAGAAAATGTTGTAAATGTCAAATTACACCAGCAGGAAAACTTTGTACTGAGGAACTTTTAGAGAGTTTGGAATTTCAATCTCAACCCTATAGTCTTTCCTTCTCACCTCATGGAACTGGTTGTACTTATTGGAAAGGCAATAGGCTAGACGTAGAAACAACTTTTTCCTGCAAAGATAATAAGTACCTTCTTTCGGTAAAGGGCAGTAGAAATCTTGTATTTTCTGTAGGTGCTACTATCAATCTTGAAAATTCGAACGATTGTCCTAAGTCAACTGAATGCGAAGAAGTAGATTGTGGAACTTATATAGGACAAGCCTGTGCAGAAGATTTTTGTTGGTGTAGTGTTGATTGTGAACCACAATGCTGATGAGTTATTTCTTTAACTACTTCTTTTAGAGCAATTTCCAATTCTCCATGAGTTTTTGCGCATTCTTTTAAGGATATGTTCAGAATTGCACAAATTATCGTTAAAAAAATCAAAACAAAGGTCGAATCGAATGAAAATTTCGCTAGAGAATACATAAAAGGTCCATTGGCTGAAGGTAATGCTAACATTAAGAAAACTGCTGGTTGCTTATATATGATAAGAATTAGTGCCAAAGAAGAAGCAGAAAGAAAACATTTTAAAAGGGGTCTGGAGAAGGTTCTGTTAACTTATGGTTGTTGTCGCTTAAAAAATTCATTCAGCGTACAAAGAGATTGAGGATAAAATTTTGATAATTCTTTAATTTCGTTCCTGCCCTTTATAACTTGTTTCTCAAACATCAGAATGAAAGATATGGAAAAAATACTTGTAGAACTTGACGAAGTTTAATGCTATTTCATGAGTCCTAAATTCAGTTTTAAGAAATAAAATGTTTTATTCAAGGAGTTCAGAAGCTAACTCTTGCCATTCTTCGTATAAGCTTCTAATCTTGTGCCACACTTCAACCATTTTTCGATATCCATCTCTTGGAATCTTAACAAAATCTCCATAATCAGCGCCTTTACCCAAGAGATACCCCATATTGGAAAGCCAGAACCAGGGATGCGGATCAGAGTACAAGACCGGCCCCCTACGGAGGTAAAAACTCCAAACGAGAGACTTCAAACCTTCGCGGTATTTTGGGTCAGAAGCTATCACAACATCAGTATTATCTTCAGTATTCAGAAGTTCTGAAAGGCTCTTTGAAATAATTCCACGTTCTTTAGGCCAATCGACTTCGATAACTTCACCGCCGCTTATGATGTAATCTCCTTTACTCCTTTCGAGAACCTTATATCCTCTCACCAGCACTGGTTTCTTGCTCTTTCTGTTTAAATCGGGATTATCTATTCTTTCAGAATAAGGAGAGTAAGCCAGGATTTCTCCTGCTCTAACCCAATATTTCCATATATCCCTACGAAGGTTAGCATAAGCATTTTCAACTGCTTCCCTTTTCACTTTGAGTTTTTCAGCTTGCTGTTTTACCCATTCAGGGTTTGGAGTATCTGGTCTTACGAAACGTACAATTTTATTGACTTCAGGGGAATCAAAAATAACAAAACCATGATTTTTAGCGTAAAGTTGTGCCTGGAATAAATCTTTTTCTCTACATGCTACTTCTGGCCTTACTGGACGGCTCACTCCTGGTATATCTAGGAATAATTCAATTTCTAG
>JASEGN010000048.1 GCA_030018055.1 Candidatus Aenigmatarchaeota archaeon
AACATTTACTTAATCGCTTAATCTCTTTTTATTTTTTTCAGTTCCTTTTTTTTGAAACTTAGACTTCTTTTCAGCTTTTTCTAACATCAAATATACCAGCGCAACTCAAGCGGTGAAATTAACATCTCTCTTAGTTATCAATTAACCAAATGTTTGAAATTACTAAAAATCCATTTCATTAACCTAAAAAAACTAATAGATTATTCGAGTCTTTTCTCCTTTTACAAAGCTTACATCAAACAAATCCAGAGCTTTTACCCTTCCAAAAATACATGGCACATCATCAGAATCAGCCAATGCAACCGGGGTAACAATCTCCTTTTCTCCAATTCTTACTTTTAATATGTGTAAATAGGCAATTAACCTAACACCTGGAATAACTCCTTTAATCTCAATATATTTTCCTTCGCTGATATCTTCGACCAATATATTTCCCATAAATCTTGGCAACACGCAGAAATCTGCACCTGTATCAGCTAATACTTCATCTAGCCAAATCCATCTATTTTTCTTTGGAGAGAAAATTTGTATCTCTATTTTAGGTCTTTTAACTTCTTTAAATATGTTGCTTTCTTCTTTATGATAAGGAAATTCTATATCCATACGCAAACCAGAATCTTTTCTTTTGTACGCCATGCAATAGAGACTTTCTTTTTTGGATATTTCTTAACAATCTGATCATAGACTTTTGTTGGATTCAGACCTTTCCATACCTCCTTTCCTTCAACCTTTATAACATACTCAAATCTCTTTTCCACTAGAAACACCTCACTAATTATTTATCTTTCCATCAATTTAAATTCTTGAATAGAACTTAGGTTAAAGGATTCTAACAGTTGATGATATGAATGTTAAGCTGTTAAGTGTTTTTTTATTTATAGAATTTCAATTATAGTACACGAATTTAAAAATACCAACCTTTCTTTACTCATAAGTTTTCTTATTAAAAATGCGACCCAATTCATTTGCAACTATAATCAGCGATATGATTACTCTAACTACAGCAAACTCTTTTAATTTTTAAATTGAAGAAAATTAATTATATGAAAAAAACGTTAAGACAATATCAACTTGGGGTAATACTCTCTAGCTTAAAAGAGCATCCTTCTCCAAAATACTTTTTAGAGCAGTATTCAATTACTCCCGGTATAGCTGCAGAAGTTCTTTTTTTAGCAAAGAAAGACATAAAGAGTAAAGTTGTTTTCGACCTAGGTTGTGGTACAGGTAGATTCGCTATTGGAGCAGCCTTGCTAGGAGCTAAAGAGGTTTGTGGTGTTGACATGGATCAGCATGCTTTAGACGTAGCGATGATGAATGCAACCATGAGCGAAAGAGACACAAGCATGCCAATAACAAAAATATGTAGATGGATAAGGAGCGATGTTGAAAGTTTAGATGCAAGTTGCGATACTGTGGTTCAATTTCCACCATTTGCCAGGGATAAAGTTTTTTTAAAAAAAGCCCTGGAGATTTCAGAAAATATCTACTCTCTGCATAGAGCTACTCCAAAAACAAAAAAAGAGTTGGAAAAAATTTGTAAAGAGGCTAAAGCAAAGATAATCAAAACTAAAGAGTTTCCTTATTACATACCATGGGAAGAGGAGGGAAAAATTGGTAGGAAAATTCTTCTAGTTATTATTAAGAAATAAAGCTACTTTTTGACAAGACATGAATTATGGTATAGTTAACCTTGAGTTCATCTGAATAATAAAAATACCCTTACTCTTTCCACTACAAAAAGGGTAAGTAGAAGTAGGTTGCATGAATAAACTCCTACAATTTTCCATCATTTTAAATCTGGATAATTTCCCAGGACAATTTTTAAGCAGGATGTTACTTCCTTTAGAAAAAATAATTCTCTTGCTATCCAGATTTCCAAAGTAATACTCTGGGTCTAAAGGATTTTTAATTTTTTTCATAAAATTGATAAATTTTTTATCTTTTTTCAATCCCTGAGAAGCTGTACAATCAACTGGTAACCAACCAACATCTTCCAGGTAAAATTCTGCCCAAGAATGAAATGCTTGACCATCAATTACCCACATACCACTGACACACCTTGCAGGTATCCCTACACTTCGACATAGAGTTACAAATAAAAGATTAAACTCCCCACAATCACCAGATCTGTTTTTTAAAGTAGGTATTACACCTCTTTGTGCAGGAGGATATTGATAAGTTATATTTTCTCTAACCCAGTCAAAAATTCTTCTCGCTTTCTCAAAATAATTTCTTTCTTTGATTGTAATCTCTTTTGCTAATTTTTTAATCTGGTTTGTTTGTTCTAGATATTTTTCAGAAATTGTGTATCTTTTATACAAAAAGGACTTTTTGTTATATTCTTCAATCTTACCAGAATTGATTTTTAATCTAGTTTCATAATTTTTAAGAGTGAAGTTTGTTGTAAGTTGAAATTCTCCATTCAATTTATCTGAAAAATCAAAAAAATCAATTATATTTTCATTTTCTTCATCCTTGTATGTGTTAGTTGGCTGAATATTATATTTTACTTTAACATTTTTCTGATTTCCCCACTCCTTAATCCTGGATACCCAGACAAAAAATTGATTTTTTATTTTACCTTTAGATTCAAAATAAAATTTATCATTTCCATATTTTCTAATTAATTTTTGTAATAATTCCGGGTCTCCCAACTTAGTATTTAATTTCGTTCTTAAGCTTAATTGAGATAAAAATTTACTAGTTACAACTAAAGTGAAAAGACCCTTAACTTCCTTTGGATTTTTATATTTGAGCCACATATAGATCATTAAAAAGTAGAGAAAAAGTTTATTAGATTAACTTAAATTAATTTTAAGCTTTTCTTCCATTTCCTTAACTTCTTGTCGAAACCTTTCTATTACCCTAGGTAAATCCTTAGCCTCAACCTTAAATATTTTTAAAGCTTCTTTAAGCAACTTTTCTTTTTTCTTCAGTTCTTGCCATTGTTTTTTTGAAATCATTAAACTAACCTGTCCTTCTTTCTTTAATTAGAAATAATAAGGATGTTGCAATGAAGAAGAATAACGAAACAACATAGAATATAATTTGAAAGCCGAATTTACCTATTACCATCCCACCAATTATCATTGAAAAACCAGCAAAAACGCCAACAACCGTTCGATATTTACCTATCTGTAATCCACGTTTACCCATTTCGGTAGCATCCCCGAGAAACGCTATAGATACTGTCATATATATAGCGTTTGTTATTCCAAAAAATATCTGAAGGACATATAATTCTAGAACTGTACGAATTAAAGTGTATGTTAAAATAATAGCCGAAGCAACATAGCCACTAACAATGAGAAATGGCTTCCTTCCAAATACGTCCGAATATTTACCAACAAAGTACGATGCAAATGATTGGGCGATTATCAACAAACCGAATGCTATGCCAAGATTTTGTATACTTCCACCTATTTGTTGTACATAAACAACATAGAAAGGACCAAGCAAACCGGATGCAAAACTACCGATGGAGCTGGCCAAAGTAAATATTGCTAAGTTAGTTAATTTCATCGAGTCACCTTCTTCAGCTGTTTTCTCAATTTTTTCCAACTCTCAAACAATCTTTTAATCGCTTTTGGCACGTCCGTATCCTCCACTTTTAACTTTTCAGCAACTTTCTTCAAAATCTTTTCTTTCTCTTTTAAATGTTTCAAAGCAACTTCTCCCGAGCAATATTCAATTCTGCAAACTCCATCTTGAATCCTCTTGGTTCTGAGAACAGTAATAAATCCAACCTCTCCAGTTGAAGTACAATGTGTGCCTCCACATGCTTCATGGTCTATAGTACCAACAGAAACTATCCTAAGATTTTTTTCTGGAACAGCCCCTCCTTGATAGATTCTAAATCCGTATTTCTCTTCAGCTTTATTTCTGGGTAAAACTTCGATTTTTACTGGCAAATCTTTCTCTACAACTTCATTGGCTAGATTCTCTATCTTCTCTACCTCTTCATCAGTCAAGCTTTCATAATGTGTTATGTCCAACCTAGCTTTGTCAACGTCCTTTTTCGCACCATGTTGCCATACATGTGAACCAAGGATTTCTCTAGCAGCATAATTAATTATGTGAGTAGCTGTATGATGTCTTGTTAAAATTTCCCTTCTTCGTTTATCGACTTTACAACTAACCACCTTTCCTTCCTTAACTTTTTCTGCCAGCTGGTGGATAATTACATTCCCAATTTTCTGAACGTCTACAACTTCTATCCCATCAATCGTACCTCTATCAGAAAGTTGTCCGCCAGCTTCTGCATAAAAAGCACTTTTGTCTAGAACTACAAATCGGTCGTTTAAAACTTTTAATACTTTTGCCTCGAATTTAGATAAATCTGGATTTTCATAGAACAATAACTTTGTTTCTGGTAAATCGCTAACATCAAATTTAAGTTTCTCTTCTACTGGTTTTTCTCCCATATGCCTTTCTGTAACTTTAACGTAAAAATCTGGCGGAACTTCTACACCTAACTGCTCGGGTGTTATACCATCTGAATCGTATAGTTTAATTAGCTCTTCTTCAGAAATTTTTCTACCTGCTAATGATTCAACGATTCTTTTCGACCTTTCTTTCGTATTCTTATATCTTTTCTCTTCTATTTTTAGAATTTTATTAACCTGCTCTAAAGACTCGAGTAATTCAGGGTGCATAGGCTTTAAAAATCTTGCCTGTTGCTCAACAACAAAATAAATATCGAATGGGAACTGAAACTTATCGATAAAACTCAGTGCTCTTCTTAAAACAACCCTTAGATTATAACCCCCACTCACATTACTTGGAATCGCGTTATCAGTGATAGCAAAAAGTAACGTTTTAGCATGGTCGACTATAGAATACACTGCACGAATTGGTTCAATCCTTTCTTTCAATTCTTGTGTATCAACTCCCAATTGTTTCGCCACATCTTTAAATGCTATTTCAATATCGGGTATATCTTCGAGATTTAAACTACCTGCAAGTTTAGCGTACCTTAAAAACAAATCATCGTATTTTATACCCGCTAGCTTATTCAGTCTATTTATTATTGGACCAGAAACAGCATCGTATAAAGTGGGAGTACCTTGGGATATCCAAGCATACCTCTCTAAACCAGCACCCATATCGATAACTTTTTCTTTCATTTCTCTATAATTATCTGGAGTGCCAGCAAATTCTGTGAATACAGCATTACCAAGCTCTGCTCCCTTAACATGATATTCTAAAGAATTTCCAAATGCACTCTCTCCGAGCCAAGCATCTTCTATGAAAACTATATCTTCTGGCTTAATTCCAAAAACTTCTGTCAACATTCTGAAATCTAAATCTATACATTCGTCCTTCCAGTAACCATTCTTACCATCCCAAAGAGAAGTTTGTTGCACCATGCAAAAAGATGTGTCGGCCCTGCCTGTTATTCCAACGTTTGGTATATTGTTAAATCTTAGACATATTTGAGGTAATATTGTTGGGTTTGCGGGAAATTCAAAACTAATTTTACCATTTTCTATTCTGTAGAAATCTATAATTCCGGCGATCGTAAAAAACAATGGATACCATCTGCAAACAACCGGATATCTTTTTAAAGCAGTATGTCCATTTTTAACAAAAAACCTTTCTATCGCTTTCCAAGCAGTAAAGTAGTCAAACTTCTTTTTTATTGGTGGGTTCCCTATAAACTCATAAGGTCTACAACTTGCATCATTACACATTTGTTGTTCTGTTAATGTCCAGAAGAATTTACCACATTTAATACATTGCTCTCTTCTAAATCCTAAGTCGTCAAAAAGCTCCACTTTCCAATATCTGTTTGGAGTTTTTTGGAATTTTTTTATTAAATCTTTTTTTGTAGTCATCTTCAACCACTTATCGATCCGCAGAGTAAATCTTTAATCTATTTTTAGTTACCCTAGATTTAATGATGCCTTTCTCCTCAAGATCCAAGACCTTTCTTCTAAATTTTGCTGTAGGATTTCTGTTCAGACTTTTTGCTAACTCATATAAACTCATTTCACCTTTTTCTTTTAATTGTTGAATAATAAGCTCCTTTACTTCACCAGGTTTATATTGTATATGCCTATAACTTTTGAGCATATTTATTAATTCTTTCCTTTTCTCAGGATGGTCGAATCCGATTTTGCTATTAAAAGTTTTCAAGTCGTAGAAACCGCTAACATAAAAATTATACTTAAGTTTTTTACTATTTGGGTCGTCTATTTCTTTTATTCTACCAGGTTGAATTCCAAACTCAAATAACATATTCCTCGCAGATTCTACGATGCCTTCATTTGCCATTTCCAGCCTGATGGAATGAGATTTGGGAGATGTAGCTTCATCGTCAAACAAGGCTCTTAGAAACGAAGCTTTGGATTTTTTACAAGAACCTAAGATAACAGCTGGCACATGCTTACTATCACCCTCCAATGAACCAAACAAAGTTGTTAGTA
>JASEGN010000049.1 GCA_030018055.1 Candidatus Aenigmatarchaeota archaeon
CTACTATACTTTTCTTAGTTTGACCGTAGCTCAATCTACAATCAACCAGGGCACTATAAATTGTATTTCCATCTAAAATGTCTTTATCTGGAAATAGTCTTATATTTAAGATGTGATCAAGATGATAATGTGTTAGAAAGATTAAATCTATATCTTCTGGCTTCAACCCTTCTTTAGAAAGAGTGTTTAGCAATAGTTCTTTATTTGCTCCTGGATCTACTAGAATTTTTAATCCACTATCTTCGATCAAAACAGTTGATGGAGATGCCCTTTCTTTTGTAGCATAGCCTTCAATCAATACTTTTACTTCTGTCATTTATTCACCTGTTCAAAAGCATAGGCTACTTGTAAAATCTTCCCTTCCTGCAAATGATCGCCTATTATATGCATGCCAACAGGCAATCCGTTAACAGAGCCACAAGGGATTGAAATATGTGGTATACCAGCAAGATTAGGTCCTACGGTAAGTATATCCATCATGTATTGCTCTATTGGTGATAGTTTCTCTATCTCATCAAATTTAGGAGCAACTACGGGCATGGTTGGTGCTATCAAAACATCAAACTTTTTAAAAGCAAGTTTAAAGTCTTCTATAACTTTTGTCCGAACTTTTAACGCCTTAAGATAATAAGCGTCTCTAAATCCAGCCATCCTAGCAAAAGTACCGAGAATTATCCTTCTTTTCGCTTCCTCACCAAATCCATTAGCACGAACTACAGAAAAATATTCATCATAATTCCCCTGCAATGGTAGATGTAAACCATACCTCATACCACAGAACTTAGCTAAATTGGTAGAAGACTCAGCCATAGCTATGATGTAGTAAGCTGACAGAGAATATTTTGTATGCGGTAATGATACTTCCTTATAACTTGCCCCCAGGTTTTCTAGTTTTTGGATAGAGTTCCATACAACCTTAACAATCTTTTCATTTACATTTTCAAAGTATTCCTTTGGCACACCTATTTTTACTCCTTTAATTTTTTCCTTCAGGTATAAAGTGAAATCTTCTTTGGGTATGTCTAAAACAGTGGAATCATAATTATCAGGACCTGCTATTACTGATAACAACAAAGTGACATCATGTACAGTTTTACCAATACAACCAATTTTATCCAAGCTATTAGCGTAATCTATTAGTCCCCATCTAGAAACTCTACCATAGGTTGGTGTTAAGCCAACGGTACCAGTAAAGGCAGCAGGACAAGATATACTTCCTCCTGTTGATTCGGCTAGAGCTATGTGTGGAAAGTCAGCTGCTAAGGTTAAACAACTAGCTCCACCAGATGAACCGCCACAACTCCTACTAATATCTAATGGATTTTTAGGTATGCAGTAAGCGCAATTAACAGAAAAAGTGCCAAAGCCAAATTCATCCATTGCTGTCTTACCAATAATAAATGCTCCTTCCTTCAAAGCATTTATCACTGCAGTAGCAGAAAATGGTGGAACATAGCCTTCTAATATTTTACTTCCAGCTGTGGTTTGTATGTCCTTTGTACAAATGTTGTCTTTAACTGATATAGCTATACCAGTTAGCCTACCTTTAGTTTTTGGTAGGTCTATCTTTTCAGGAATTGTGATAAAGGGTGAGTATTTCTTCTGTATGGCTTTAGACTTTTCCAGAACTTCTTGAACAAATTCTTTCATACTATCCTAGGACCCTTAAAATATTTTTCTTCTTTATGTTTTGTGTTAGCTAATGGCTTCCATTCGAATTTCATAGCCTTATCTTCTCTAAAAACATTTTTTATCTTTTGTGGGTGGAAGGATGCCTTAATTTTAGTAGTATCGACTTTGTCTATTTCCTTAAAAGCAGAAAGTATGTCCGAAAGCTGTTTGGTGAATTTTTCTATTTCTTCTTCCGACAGCTTCAATCTTGCGTTACTAGCTACTCTTTTTACTAGTTCTTTGTTAATTTTCCAGTAATCTGGCACAACATTAAATTGTTTTGAAAAAATAAAAGTGAAAAGTCAAATGTTCATTTCTATGTGGTATAAACCCTCAACCAATTCTAAGCATTTTGCACGAATATCGTCTCTTATACGTCTAATTGTTTCTTCGTCTTTATGATAAGTATCTTCTACATCCCAAATTTCATACATAGCGTGTCCATGTAAATCAGAGGTACCGATTTCGGTATTCAGGTATATTATCTTCGTAGCTTTATTGATTATTTCTTTGTCCAATCTTTTTGGATAGTAAATACTAGGATTTGACATATCTATCCCAATCTCTTTCATCACTTTTAGGGAAGTTGAACCAACTCTGCTAGCAGGATTTATGCCAGCACTCATTGCTTCATAATTTTCATCAACAATACCATAACTTTTTTTAAATGTGTTAAATAGAGCCTGTGCCATCTGACTTCTGCCAGAATTTGCACGACAAACAAATAGGATGTACTTCATTTCAATTCTAAAATAAATGACAAAAGATATTAATTTAAAGCTTCTCTATTTTCAAACTATGACCGAAGAACCAGTAGAGATTAAAAGAAGAACTGTCAAATCGTCTACAGGCGAAGAATATAACGACGAATGGTTTGATATCAAAAGACCATTAAATGATCAAGAAATTGAAAAACTTAGGCAGCTTGTTGAGTCATTACATGGTAATTTTTCAATAGAAAGAAAGGAAGAACAATGTATTAAAATGAATCTCCCTAGGATATTTTTCGATCGTTCAAAAATTCTAAATCGAATAATAAACTATTTTATCCCTCAGGAAGAGATAGGAGTTTATGTAATTAGGGCATATAGTGAAGAAGATGATACATACAGTAAAAAACAAGTTCTTATAAGAGAAGTTCCAAGAAAGCCAGATTATCTTGAAAAGATCCTAAGAAAATTTTCAAGAAGGCCAGATTTTTATCATGAAAAGGTACATGATTTTATAGTTAACTTATATCTTAGAGCAAATGAAGTATAGATGAAAAGATATTAAGTTAAAAACTGAAAAAATTGAGAATGATAAAAATGAATTTTAATTTAAGTGGTTGGTATCTTGGAATCATCAGTTTCAACGACAAGGTGTTAGACTTAAGTGTACCAGAAGTAAGAAAGAAATTAACCCAAAAATATTTAGAAGAATGCTACGACGATTGCATCGGAAAAATTGAATCACTAGAAGATTATTTTGAGAATAAATTAGCATTTAGAGAAACTCTAGAGCGAATAGCGACTACAGAGAGAGCAGAGGTCGTTGCAAGAGAGGTAAGATACCCTCCTTTCTGGAGTTCTTATCCTCGAAGAAGGATGGAAAAAATAGTTAATGCAGATGTTACATATGAGGAAAGCAAATACTTCTATGTTCCTCATTACATATTTGAAGAAAAAATAAAAAGAATAGAAATACCCAACGATAAGCCAGAAAAGCTGGCTAAGGGTAGTGTATACCATGAGACACTTCACCATTTCCTACACAGCTACCAGAGGTTGACTAACTCATTGCTTACTGACAAAATAAAGATAGAAAAACAAAAGAAAAGAGCAGAATTTTTCCTTGAGGAAAATGTAGTTGAACTATTCACTGATTTATGCTTAGCAGATGATGAAGAGGCTCTTTTTGAGCATAGGTGGGAATTGTATTATTTAAAACATCCCGGACGTCGTTTTATGATAAATATGCCAATTGCAACAGTTGCTGGAGCAACTATTGGTTATAGCATTTTTCATCCCCAATTTTTTCCTGTTTTATTAGCGCTGTATGTTATTAACAATAGAGTTCATGTAGCATATAAAAAGTCAAAGCGACAAGAATTGTTACAACCTAAAGAAAGGCCAAGCCTAAAATTCAAGATATAATTATTTTTAATTTATTTTATATTTTTAATCTTGTAATTAATCATTTGCTTATCTGCAATTTATTTTTATTTGCATAAAATTAAAAGTATGAAATTTTTAGAAATAGCAAAAATATTAGGCGGAAAAGAAGGTAGCGTAGCAATTAGAGGATGGTTAGCAAATAAACGCTCTAGTGGAGGGATTCAGTTCTTGTTTATTAGAGATGGTAGCGGGATTATTCAATGCACGGTCAGAAGAGATAAATTCAGTGAAAAATTCTATGAATATATAGAAAAATTGCCTCTGGAATCTGTTTTGGAGATTGAAGGTATTGTAAGGAAGGATCCACGTGCTCCTGGAGGATGGGAAATTTTAGCTGAAAAAATAAAAATTTCAAGCGAAGCATATGAAGGCTTTCCAATAGCAAAAAAATATCATGGACCGCGCTTTTTACTTCAACAAAGGCATCTTTGGCTTAGGAACAGGAAAATGCAACTTGTGTTAAAAATAAGGTCAAAATTTTTACAGCTTGCTAGAAATTGGTTTGAAGCTAATGGATTTACAGAATTTCATTCCCCAATGTTTACTCAAGCTGCTTGCGAAGGAGGAGCTACTCTTTTCCCAGTAAAGTATTTTGATACTACAGCTTACTTAACACAATCCTGGCAATTATATGCTGAAGCTGCAATAGCAAGTTTAGGGAAAATATATACTATTGCTCCTTCATTCAGAGCTGAAAAATCTAGAACAAGAAGACATTTAACAGAATTCTGGCATCTAGAAGCTGAAATTCCATTTTGCAATTTTGATGGATTAATCGAAGCAATGGAAGAATTTATAACTTTTGTATGTAATAAATTGGCTGAGGAAATGCCTAATAAGCTGAAAGAATTTGGAAGAGATCCTGGTGACTTGCTAAAAATTAAGCCACCATTTCCAAAGGTTACTTACGATGAAGCAGTAAAAATTATTCAAGCTGGTGACATAGAGATGAAGTGGGGTGAAGATCTAACTTGGGAAAGAGAGAAATATTTAGCGAATAAATTTAAAGTTCCATTTTTTGTTATTCATTTTCCAAAGGGTATTAAGGCATTTTACCATAAGCCGAATCCGAGTAATCCAAAAGTTACTCTGAGTGTTGATATGTTAGCTCCTGAAGGCTATGGTGAAGTCATTGGAGCTGGTGAGAGAATTGAAAGTTACGATGAGCTTATGAAGAGGATAGAGGAAGAAAAACTAGATCCAAAAAATTATCAGTGGTATCTCGACTTAAGGAAGTATGGCAGTGTGCCACATGCTGGTTTTGGTTTAGGTGTGGAGAGAACTATTGCTTGGATTTGTAAGCTAAAGCATGTAAGGGATGCTGTTGCATTTCCAAGATTAATAAATGTAGTCTATCCTTAGGTTCTTAATAAGATGAATATATTTAGCTGTAGATTTATTAAGTTGTTTTTTGGTAAAAATAAGCCATTCCCTTTGGTCTTACGTACTCAAGTTTATTAGTCGTTGGATCTACCCTTAGTCCTAGAGATTCTAGAGTTTCAACTCCTATTACCATTTTAGTTCCTGGAAAAGTAAGTACTATGGTAGGTACTTCTTTATCTTCAAATTTTATTGCAACCCCATAAACATCTGCCAAGACCTTCTTTCCATCACCAAGCTCAACCTCTACATGAGTTGGTAATTTTACTGCACCTACTTTCATTAAGGTTTTCTCTTCTAAAAAAGTGTAGGTAGCACCTGTATCAACTACAACATTATCTAATTTTTCCTCCCCTTTTTCTCCTTTCACTATAATGTTCATATAAACATGTCCCATAAAAAACATTTGGATTACTAATTTAAATGAATCAGATGAAAAATTACTAAGAATGCAGTTGCATTTTCAAGATTAATAATAGAATCGTTACCGACTATTAGAGAATTATTATAAATTATTTGTAGGGCTCGTGTGGAAACTTGGATATCCGACGAGGCTTCGGTTACTTTTAGATGACACCTCGGGTTGAGGGTTCAAATCCCTCCGAGCCCACAAATTAAAATAAAATTTTTTAACTCTTCAATAAGCTCTTACATTAAATCCTATGAAGTCCTAGTCGAGTCATGAATTAAAATATGTATTTTTTCAGTAATTTTACTATCAAGAAAATTATCACTAAAAATCCGATCAGTGTAAAAATTGGAATTGCTAACCAAATTATAGTTGATAAAAGCAGGAAAATAACAATTATTGTAGAGACAACATAAGCTATTAAACTGAATGATTCTAAATTATATTTTTTTAGTAATTTTTTAATTAATTTGGTCATGATAAGAATTACAGAAGGAATTCCAACAATAAATGATAGCAAAAGTACTGCAAGAGGAGGTGCCAAAATTGGATATCCCATTAGAGCAGAGGCAGTAGCAGCCCCCATTACAGATAAGAATTTAAAAATTAAAGTTCTTGAAATAAATTGAGTTATTTTTTCAAAAAAAGTTGGGATATAAACATCTTTCCTATAAACCACTAAATCTTTGTTCAATCTAGCAAGAGGACCACGATAATTAGCACTCATCACAAGTGGGTCTG
>JASEGN010000004.1 GCA_030018055.1 Candidatus Aenigmatarchaeota archaeon
AGACACCTCATTCATCTATGAATGCATTTGGTGTCTTGAGAAAGACTTTCCCACAGTTCTTACACTCATAAGATCTTGGATAACTAGCACTAAGCATAACCACATTATCTGACTTGCACTTTGGACAGTCCATCTGATCATCGAATAAAGGAAGGAAGGCACAAAATTAATTTTTAGATCCTCTACGGGGTTTCGCCTTTTCCTTTTTTCCTAGATCTAAAATATTTTTATTAGAATAAAAATCAAATCTAAAACAAAATTTTTTATTCGTTCTCTTTTTTTATCAGAAGAAGACAGAAAAAAGCCAAACTACTAAAGTTAAATTTATAACGTTAAAAATCAATTAAAAATCCATGCCGTTCTTGGTAGAGGAAGATGATAAAAAGCAGAAAGCTTACGAATCTTTGCTTATTTCAGACCCGAAATTGCTAAGCTATTTGAGCAGTGAGTTAGCTTTGAGAGTGATTAAAGTTTTATCTAAGCAACCAAGCTGTGCTATGGATGTCGCAAGGAAATTAAAAGAGCATGAGCAGAAGATCTACTACCATCTAAGAAATTTGGAAAGAGTGGGTTTGGTCAAACTGCTAAAGACAGAAGAGAGAGTCGGGGCTATAGCAAAAATCTATGCTGTCAACTATCCGGTTGTTTCTTTTAAGCTTTTTGACGGAAAGGAGATAATAGACAAAAAAACCAAAGCAAAAGAATTGAAATTTCTCGGACCTTTTATAAAAGATGGAAAATTAGACGCGACAATAATCATCGGCTCCCCAGACCCGCATGGAAAGTATGGTGCGCAAGCTTCTGACGGTTGCTGTGCTATAGATTTGGCTCTGTTCTTAGGAAGTCTGGTCAAAGAGTCGATTCTTCCGAATTACAAGCTCGATACAGAGATAAAAGAAAAGGATTTGAAAAACAATCTGATTCTAGTAGGTGGGCCAAAGACAAATATAGTAGTTGATAAGGTGAATAAAAGGCTGCCAATATACTTTGATTTTTACAGAGAGTGGAACATAGTCTCTCCTTTTTCAAAAAATGTTTACACAGGAGATGAGATAGGGGTTGTAGAAAAGATAAAAAATCCATTCGATCAGAACAAGCAAGTTTTGGTTTTTGCTGGAAAGAGGTTTAAAGGAACAAGAGCTGCAATTCTTTCTTTAGTTAAGAACTTAGGTGAGATTGAAAAAGGGAACAAGTTTGATTCAAGTATCATCGCAAAAGTTGTTCAGGGCATTGATAAAGACTCAGACGGAAGAATAGATGAAGCAGAGTTTTTGGAATAAAGAACTGCATAAAGTTTTAAATAATTGCAGCTTATATTGATTTTTTCCTTCAACTTCATCTATAAAGAATAAACATTTGTCGGAAAATTTTGAGAGACAGTTCGCAAATGCCAAAAATTAAATTTTGTACATATTTCTACTTTTAAATAGCACTCCTGACTTGTGAATATAAGCTCACTGTCTTCTTTATACACTTTCATTCTTTCTGGCTGAACTTCTTTTCTCCGTATTTCTATAACCGCACAACCAAATTTTTTACCAATATCTTTTTTTATTTCTTCTAGTCTACCTATTGTCCTTTCCTCAATTTCCACCATAGCGTAAGTTTTTGTTGGTTGTACAATTACGTCGTAATCCATACAAATTATTTTACTTTTAGGATCGAGCACTTCCAACTCAAATCTGAGGCTATAAAGCTTGCAAAGTACTTCTCATTTTTTCCTTTAAACTTAGGATTTATTTAGGAGGACTTATACTTTTTGCAACTATCCGAGTGTCAGAGATGATCATATTCTTGAAATTTCCAGATATAATAGCGCCTCATGAGGATATTGTAAACATATTTAGGTATTATTGAAAAATAGATTATCCTCTTTTATTTTTGATAAAGATGTTGGGCCATATGGAGTAGAGACAAGTCTATCAGATTCAAAACTTGCAGAATATCTTTGGTTATGTTTGTTTACAAACTGATGACAGAAAAATTTCCAAGACTCAATAAAAGTTTACTAAAAAATCGTGGAGATTTAATTTCAAACGGAAAATACTTGGTTGCAAAGTTGAAGTCATTAAAAGAAGACAAAGAGAATCAATTAAGAGAGCTCTTGGTAAGTTCGATGGAAGGAATCTAAATGACATAATTATGGAATGTGAAGTAGAAGGTTTTAACTAATGCAAAAATAATTATTTATACTGTTGATTTTCTTTGAAAAAAATTGAATTTTATGAATGAAAAGCTAGACAGCTTAGGACCTGAAAGAGTTCCTCCCTCAAGATTAAGATACAGATATAATTGCGAAAATATTTTGAAAGTTCTTTCGAAATATCTGGAAGAATCTTCTTATAAAGCTTTTTCAGAAGCGAGAAAAGGAAGAATGCCTAATGTGTATTGCACCATCAGTCTACCAATTCCCGAAAAGGATCCAAAAATTCTTGGAGACTTTCCCTTAAAAGTCTATGAAGTTCCTCCACAAACGGTTCAACCATTCGCTTTACCAAGAAGAAAATGGAGGGATTTCTGGATAAACTCCTTTGCATTTCAAGCCCATCCTTACCATAAAGAAGACATACTCACTACTTTAGGTGTTCTATTTGAACACGAAAGAATAAACTACTTACCCTTCATCGGTGTTGAGGATGGTAATATCTATTTTTCCAAAGATTTTGACAAAGGCGTAACAGAGCTTCGTCTTCTTCCTGTCCATAAAACTACTTTTAAAAAAGAGAGATTCATTGCCCCATTTAGAGATTATTACGAGTTCCTTCCATACTATTTGAATGTTGTTGAAACAATGGAAAAGATGTTCAACAAAGAACTTTATGAGAATACCAATCTTGCTGCATCTCGAATATCAGAGGAACTTGTTTGGACAAGAAGAACAAAAGATGGGAGAGATATTCGCATCAACAACCCATTAGAAATACCAAACGACTTAGTTCCTTGGGGGGCATTCGAATATTTCTTGGAAAATAACAAATGTTGGCTAGACCAAACGAACTGCAGAAGATGTGATAAAACCTGCTGGCCGAATATTACTGTTGACATTGACCCAGGAGGAAAAGTTTCTCGGAAGGAAGTTATTGATGCATTAACTTTTATTCAAAGCGATCTAGACAACGAAGGAATAAAATATATAGTTAAGTTTACTGGAAAACGCGGATTCCATATAACTGCTTATTGCAATTCTTTTAAGTCACCTGAATGCAACTACATTCCGTTAAAAGTATTAAAACATTCCAATGAAATGTCAACTAAGCATATCAAACAAACTATAGAAACTTTATCACAAGATCCATTTGAAGTAGCTAGGGATTATATAAGATGTAAAACAGATTATTGGAGGGGCTTGGCTAAAGGAAAACTAAACTTCCTAGTTCATGATATGTCTGATTATGCAGGAAACATGGAATACGTAACAGTTGACGCCTCAGTAAAGAGAAGAGCATATTACATAACATACTATAGTTTGACTGCTAAAAAAACAGTCTGCTTGCCTGTTTGTAGTAATGGGACAGTGACTTCTTTAGAGTTGGTTGAAAGAATAGAGAATATTTCGAAAAACCCTTCAGAAATACTTAAACATGAAAATGAACTTTTAGATGTGGAGATAAAATATAATGATTCCAGCTTCGTAAAAGATTTCTTAGAGGAAAATGAAAGAAAGATTTATAAGGGGCAATTTGAAAAAGTAGCAAAAAGGTTGGGAATTGCTTAAATCTCTCCTCCGTGCTCAGCTAACCAATTCTCTATAGCCTTCCTCATATCTATCACAACCTCTTCTCCAGAAGGTAGCTTTCTCTTGACAGTTATAGGAATTATCTTGTTTTTAAACTCAAGCTTCGCTAACTCAATTGGATTTAAAGTCTCTTCTGTTTTGACTAGAATAGGAGCTCCTAGAGCGATCTGTAGAGCTCTTGCTCCGACCAGTCTAGCAACTTCGAACCTCGTTAGTCTGTCAGCAGGCCATATCAATTTACCACCGATTAGAAGATCAGTTGGTCGTCATCTTTACCAGTCTTAACTTTAAATAATTAAGTTTTTTAATTCTTAAACTTAAAATTTTATGGCTTGAACTGACTCACTTCTTTCAACAAGTCAACATGACCTAAAAACAGCTGTCTGCAGCAATATCTCTTTAGCCCTAATTCATTCAGAACTTTCTCACTATCTTCACCAGCACTAACTCTCTTCTTGTAATCCTCAAAAAGATGACCTACTGGCTTACCACAGCTAAAAACAGCGGACTGGCACAATCATTGTCCTTCCCTCCCTTTTGCGGCAAAAATTATCATCTTTTTTATCCTTAATTTATGTTTTTATTATCTTTAATTTTTTCGGTAAGTGCTCGTCAAATAATTAGCTCAGTGTTTAAGGGACCAAATTTAATTCATTTAAAATTTTCTAAATATCAGAACTACAAGAATGTCCACCTGCTATCTTGATACATTTGTAAGTTCTGGCTGCTTTTAATCTAATTTGTTCATTACTCATAAATTATCTACTTAATCTCTCTAGCAGTGTTGCATAAATTATAGGTAAATAAACTGTTGCATCACCATCCACAGTAATATGTTTAGCCTCCTCCTTAATTTTACCCCATGATATAGCTTCATGTGTTCTAGCTCCAGATAAACTTCCATCATATTCCTTAGCAGTGGTAATGTAAACTGCATAGTCTAAACCACCTTTAAACTGGCTGTGCCATATTGTGTGATGTTTGCTTATGCCCCCACCGACTATTAACGCTCCAGTTTTTTTAGCGTTCCAAACCAAATCACTCATTAGTTGTTCGTCCTTTAGCACATCTATTTTGAATTGGTGATCTTGCGAGAATTGCCAGATTTGATAGCCAACTGCACCATCAGTTATACCAGGCACAATTACAGGAATTTCATTCTTCCAGCACCAGTAAAGTATAGATTCTTTACTTTTGAGGCGTTTACCAATTTCCCAACAAAGCTCATAGGTTGAAAGCTCTCGATTTCCTTTTTTGAAAATATCATTCAAGAATTTTGTCATCTCCTTTTCTATTATTATGCCATAAGATTCTTTTGGTACAAGTATGTTGCCAAGCCTATGAACTCCTCTTCTATGCAACTCCTTGTCGTCCATCAAGAAGCTTCCGTGATAATATTTTTTGTATACACGTGCTACATCATGATCAAGCGTGCCGCACGTAGTCACCAAAACATCGAAAAGTTTTTGTTCTACCAAATGCTTTATTATACCACGTGTGCCAGTGGAAACTATACAAGCTGGAAAGGAAAAAAATTTCAAACAGCTTTTATCCTTGATCATTCTCTCGAGTATATTTACAGCGATTCCAAGATTTTTTGCAGTAAAACCTCCTGAAGCTTCCATCTCTTTAACCAATTCATTCACTGAGATAGTTTTTTTGATTTCTATGTCCTTTACTACTCGCATAGATAACTTTATACCGCTAAAATAATTATTTATTTATTAAAGCAGTTAAATAAGGGCTTGTTTAGGACTTCTTCTGATTTGATTAGAATTCAAGCTCCAGAAAGAATGTAAGCTTATTTAACAGTAACCGATTTCGCGAGGCTGCGAGAATAATCAGGTGTCTTCGCGAAATCTTTTACTTTTTAAAATAACTCTCTCTTGCAACCATTTATAAACAACCTAACTGGTGAATTAGGTTGAGAGTGTAGAAGGATGTAATTGTATAGTTAAGGAAAGTCCAATCTTGGATGGTGTTGGAACCTATGTCAAAGATATGATAATCCTGTCCACCAAACCAAAGAACGATTGACATTTTAACTTTAACTGCATTTAACACTTTCATGCTAGAGTAAACTCCTATTTTTACCCAAAGTTTTAAATTCTTATTCTTATATGAAAAAAATATGACGATAAGGTATTCGGATTTTGTTAATTACTCTAAATTAGACCCTGTTAAAAGAATGGCTTTAGAGCTATTTGAAGCAACTTTGATCTATCCTGAAAGACTTGGTATAAAAATACTACCACAAACTTTAGGAGAAACTGCAATTGGATTTGATTTTAGTGGGATTGGCGACACAGATTTTAGTGTCGTTACAAATGTTGAAGGGTTGGGAACTAAAAATCTAATAGCAGATGCGATGTACAAAGAGACTAAAGATGCTAAAGTTTATACGTCACCAGGACAAGATGCAGTTGCTATGTCTATTAATGACTTGGTTGCTTTAGGTGCAGACCCTTTCGCTTATTCAGACATGATTTCTTGTGGTGCTTCAACCTGGTTCGATGACTTAGAAAGGACGAGAGAATTATTGATGGGATATAGAATAGCTGCAGATACAGCTAAAATTGCAATTCCTCAGGGTGAGACTCCTGAGTTAAGGGGTATAATAAATCCGGATACTCTAGATTTGAATGGAGCTTCAATTGGGTTGGTTAGACCTAAAAGTCGATTGGTAATGGAAGAAAAAATAAGTGAAAATGATGTAATTTATGGTTTAGCTAGTAGTGGAATCCATGCTAATGGCCTTTCAAAGGCAAGAAAGATTGCTGAAAAATTACACGATGGCTTTTTCACAAAATTACAGAATGGGAAAACACTCGGTGAAGAGCTTCTGACTCCTACAAGAATTTATGCGAGAGCTATTATAGAAATATTTGAGGATGGCGTAGATGTACATTATCTCCAACCTATCACTGGACATGGTTGGGAAAAAATTGCTAGAGCTAAGTCTTCATTCACTTATAGAATCGAAAACGTTCCAGAGCCACCACTTATCTTTCAACAGTTAATAGATTATGGTAAGCACTACGGTTTTGATGTCTCTAACAGAGAGAACTATCATGTTTGGAATATGGGGGTTGGTTACATCATAATAGCACCATCAGTAAGCGGTAATCACATCGCCATGATAACTAAAAAACATGGAATAGAAACTTATGAATTAGGGAAGGTAGAAAAGGGTCCTAGACAAGTGATAATGCCCTTTGAAGAGAACGGAAAGCCTGTAATATACGAACCATAATTACAAAATTATTTAAAATGCCTAGGTGATAAAAATAGGACTTAAAGATGACTGCAGCCTTCTCCGAAGATTCTATGAGATACTATATGAAGCAGAAAGAAAGCCAGAATATAAAAATAAAGCTGAACACTATGAAAAAATGGAAAGAAGCCCACTAAGATATGTTTATTATCTAGGTATCCTAAAGGATTACCGAAATGTTTTTCTTTCACAATATAACTACATGAAAAGGTTAGAAAAAGAAAATGAGGAACTGAAGAGAAAATTAAAGGAAGTTACTTCAACCAAAATAGAAGTAAAAAAAGCAGATGAGAGGAGAAGAAGGAAGCGAAAATAATTTTTAACTCCGATCAATACTAATTGGTGGGAAAAATGAAGAGAATTGGAATCTATGGCGCTACTGGTAATGTTGGTTTAGAAGCAATAGAATCTTTACTAAATCATCAATGGTTTGAAATTTCTCACCTATATGCTTCTGAGAGAAGTGCTGGGAAAAGATACATGGATGCTTGTCCTTTAGATGTTTCTCATCTTCCTAGAAGCATTTCTGAAATTGTCGTGGAACCAACAGACATGAAGAATATACCTACTGATATTGATATAGCCTTTTTTGCCTTAGCTGAAGACATAGCAAAAGAATACGAAAGAAAATATGCACCAGAATTTGCAAAATCTCTTGCAGTGATTACAACTTCCTCTGCGTTGAGGATGGATCCAAGAATTCCTCTGATAATAACGGAGGTTAATGCTGACCATGCAAGATTATCAGAATATAATAAGATTAAGATATTTCCACAATGTAACTGCACAGCAGTGCCACTTACAATGGCTTTAAAACCGCTACAGTACACGGTTGGAATAGAAATGGTTTTTATGGATTCGTATCAATCAGTTTCAGGTGCAGGAGCAGGAGCTGTGAGGAATTGGGCAGTGGAAAGAGCAAAAAGTGAATTAGGAAAGATGCCAGAACCATTTCCATCAGGAATTGGGGAAAATCCAGAGGTGGTTTATGAAGGCAATGTACGTCCTATTGGTGAGAGAGATTCTAGAGATGAAGAGAAAAAGGTTGTTGAAGAAACATTGAAAATGCTGGGAGAATATAAAGATGGAAAAATTGTTCCTGCTGATTTTCAATTAGATTGCATGTGTAACAGAGTACCTACTCTAAGAGGCCATTTTGAACACATTCGAGTTAAACCTAAAAAATCTTGCACCGCAGAGGATATCCTGTCAATCTATCAAGAATTTAACGAGAGAAGTAAAGAATTATATGGTGGGTTACCTTCAAGTCCAGAACAGGCACTTGTGATTTTGGATAGACAACCACAAGTAAGATACGATGTTAGTATTGGCAAAGGGATGTCGACAGTTATTGGAGAAATTGAAATAAAAGATGGTTGGATAAGGCTTCGTGCTCTATCTGACAATCTTAGAAAGGGTGCGGCTAAAGGTTCTGTCCAAGTTATGGAATACCTTTTAAGAGAAGGATACATTTAACTAAATTCTCACATCTAGAAAATCCTTAAAATCCAATCTATTATCGAACATGTAATCACAAATCGTTCTTGTAGTTGGGTAACATCTTGTACATCTTTTCCATTGCTCTTGTTTATATGCATTTAAATAATCTCTATTTTTTAGTAACCTTCTTTGTAGGTAGAAACTTGATGAAATCTCCTCCTTTAACTCAGATGCAATCCTACTATTTTTATCTATGTAAACGATAGTGTACCTTGGATTTGCTGGTTTCCCAAATATGAAATTGGCATGAGGAATCGTAACCAAGAAATAATCTTCGAATTTTTTATGTTTGTTTATTGCTTCTGCGTACAAAAGTATTTGTTTTACATGTTGCCTTCTTGTCTGAGCCGCTCTTTTTAAATCAAATACGACCAAACTACCATCTAAAGTTAGCACCGCATCAACATGCGCAAGTACAGGGATGTCATTTACAAAAGAAAATACCTCCTTTTCACAATATTTTGACCTAGGAATTGCATTTAAACCCAATTCTTCCAGAGTTTTATTGTGCACATAGCTGTCATTGGGTTGTTGATTGCAAACTTTATGTAAAGCAGTTCCAGCTAAGCTGAGTTCATCTCTGACCTTAATCGGCTTTCTGATTTTAGAAATAATTCTTGCGATCTCGCAATCTGACAAAAGCTCACTACCCCTTATGTAGTAATCTTCTTGCCTTCTTGTTCTAGTTTCAAGTTCTAATGGCTTTAAATGCCTTCCATTTTTTTGCAACCTAAAGGAAGCTACCCTACCATCTTCATCATAAACATCTCTATCTAAGTATTTATCTAATCTAACAACATGTGCCTCAATACCCATCAAGTAATAAAGACCTCTTTTTCTAGCATCTCTCACTAAAGTACTAACTTCGTCTTCATCAAAAGAATTTAGAAAGTCTGTTGCACAATTCTCTATTTTTTCATGCCCACAAGATAAAGCAAATTCACACCTGTAAAAGGAAAAATTTGGACAGCTATCTAGTTTCATATAATTCCATCGCCAAAGTATTTATTCCACCTTTTAATATGTTTATAGCACTCTTGTCACACTCCCCTTCTTTACTCATCAGGGTATTTCTCATGCTTTTTCCGAAGTCATTTAACTCAACCTCAGCAATTCTTGCCGCAAGTTCCATGATAGGGTAGGCATAACCAGTTCTTTTTGCATACAAATGAAGCGTACCCAAAAGTCCTTTGTGTTTTTTTAATCCTGCTTTTCTCATGACGGTGGCGAAAGCGTTTGCCATAATGTATCTATTGAAAGTTGTATATGCTTCTAGAAGATTCTCTTCTTTATCCGGGTAAAGAATTTTCGCTGACCTTGAGTTGAACATAGCTTCAGAGAACTTATAATTCCCTAATCTAAAATCTGATTCAAGAGTTCTAACAATGTCCCCAAATGTTCTCTTACCCTTTTCAATCATAAGTTCATTAGTTTCTTCGGTTGATTTTTTTTCACGGTGTTCCATCTGAAATTTTCCATCTACTTTTACAATCTTATAAGGCCATACAACTGGTGCAACAGAAGTAAAAATAAATTTGTTTAATGGAAATTCATTCCCTCTTCCTAGCCATTCATCGTATAATTCATGGAAAATATTAAGGATAAGGTCAGATAATTTAAACCTATCTCCAAATGGGTCTATACATACAATTTGACTTGACGCTTGGTCTACAGATACGCCTGTAGTAAATATCAAAAAATTGTTCTTCCAGCTTGCTATTCTTGGCAATAGTTTTTCATGATATATCCTATAAATTTCAAGTGGTCCTTTTGTATAAGCATCTATTTTTCCTCTAATATCTTCTAGCATTTTTTTGTATTGCTTGCTCTTGGATGGGAAATAAATATCATCGAGAAATGGCTCTAGAATATATAACAACCTTTCAGCTAATAGTGGATTTGTTAATGTTCTTCCTGTTGGTACGTAACGCATATTTAACTACTAAATGATAGATTTAAAAGTCTTTTTTTCCATTAGTTGTTTAATGTTCATTGTTGATGTAGAAGCAAAAAACTCGATAAAAGGTAGAAAATGTTTGTTTTACCTAAGAGATTCTAACACATCTACGACGTATGAATGTGAAAAAGATGATATACTCGTTTCAAATAGGTTAAGCTTAGGGGAAGCACAAGACTTCGCTGAAAGACTTGAAGAATATTCTCCAAAGATTATGGCTAGTGGTGGAAGATATGTTGTTATGGTAAGGGGTCCTAGAGAACTTAAACATGATAGTGAATTTAAGAAAAAATTAATATACCAAATGGATTCTCAACCTGAGGTATCTTTAAGACTTAATTACCCACCGTTTACGAAAGCTGAGATAGAAAATGGAGAAATGAAAATAGTTGGCAAAGCAGATATTAACAGCTTGCAAAAAGAAACTGCTTGCTGCTTGGATATAGAAGTTGAGGACCCCGAAATAGATCCTAAGACGTATTTAGTTTCTGTTGTTAGTGATAAGGGTGATATAATTTTCACCACAAAAAATCCTGGCTTATCAGAAGTTTGTTTGGATAGTAGAAGAGCTAATGTAATAGTTTGTAGCGAAGATGAAATTGTAGAACATGTAGCTCAATTTATTAACGAAATAGATCCCTTGTATATATTTGGCCATAATATAATGGACTTTGATTTACCTTATCTTGCGGATGCAGGAAGGTTCTACATCGGAGTTGATGGTAGTAAACCAAAAATAAAAGGTGGTATACCAGGTTATTCCAAAAAACGTATTGTGAAAGGTAGATATGTGATAGATACATTATCATTTGCAAGAAACAATCTTTGGCTTCCAGATAATAAGTTAGAGACTGTTGCTAACTGTTTGGACATACAATTCAAGAAAGAGTACGATTATGAAAAGTTAAATGAATTAGCTAAAAAAGCTTCTACAGATAAAAGTATAGCTACGGACTTAGCTCGATATAATTATAATGATGCATTGGTCACTTATCAAATTGGAAAAAGATTTTTGCCCATCATTTTAGGTGCTTCCTTAGATTTCTTTACAGATCCAACTACAGTATGCTTTAGAAGTAGTCCTGTTAGCGAGTATTATGATAATGTTTACTTCCATGAGTTGCATACTTTTAGGCAAGAGCGTAATATAGAGTTTGATGTTGAAGAGAAGAAAAGAAAATTATTAAAATTTCCAAGTAAAATTGGCACTTATAAAATTTTAGCAATTTATGTGCCTTTGTTCGAAGAGGCATTAAAATTTTCTAAAGAATTTTCTCACCTCTATGAGATGTTAGAAACTGAGAATATTACAGATAAGATAATTACTAGTCGTGTCATAGAGAAAGCTGGAGAAGAGATTTTATATGATCTATATTCCGATGTTCCAGAAAATATTTTCTTTGGTCGTTATAGTGTTAATAAACGGGTTGTGGAAGATGCGATAATCTCCAGGGTACATGAATATAAAAATCTTTTATCAGAATTTAACGTTATCAACAATGCTGGAATATTTCTATTCCTCGAAGATAATGGTAAACACCCTAAAGATGTAATAGTATATGGTAATGGCGATGCCATATCTGTTGAAGATGGCAGGCTCATTACAAGAATAAATGGAAAAATAATTTCTCCAGGTATAGACATTCACGGAACTCGTTCTAAGAGAACAAATTTTGAGAGAGAGTTATTTTCTACTGCTATCCAGACTATTTTAATTGATAAAAACCCAAAGGAACTATCAAAATTTTTAGAAATGAAATTCAGCAAATTAATAAATGGTGAAATAAAAAGAGAAGATCTTCTTTATTACGTAAAAGCCGGATTAGATTATCAATCATATTCTCACAGAGCACAAAAAAGAGAAGGAGTGGAATTTATCATAGAAAGAAAAATGAGAAAAGGGGAGGAACAAGAATATGGCTACTCTTTTGTTAATGGTAAATTAAAGAAACTTCCGAAAGAAGATTTCCTCAACAGCAAGCCAGCTATCAATTATTACGTCGAAAAATTTTTTGGTAAGGATGGTAGTCTAACCGAATTGCTTAATGCCATACCTGAAATATTACCTCCTGTCGATAGAAGGTTACCACACCAACTTAAACTTTTCTAAACTTTCAGTTCTTTTATTTTGTTAAGAAGGGCGTCGATAGTTAGAAATTCCCTTAGGGTAGCGGCAGCAGCAACCCTATGTCCTCCACCACCAAATTCCTTAGCTATAACATATACATCCTCGTTAGTCTGAGTTCTTAATTCTAATTTTGTGTATATTCTCCTTTTAGCTCGATCTATTTGTCTCACTAAACCAATTATCACATCGAATGGTGCATCCTCATGAGCTATAAGCTTTTTGGTCAAAATATACATAGGTAGGAATTTGGTCGTTTCATAAATAGCTACTTTTATTTTATTTACCTTGAATGTCTTAGTTCTCTCAAGAACTCTTGCTTCAGCATCTTTCAACCACTTTAAATAGCCATCTACCAATCTAGCAACGCTCATATCTTGTTCAAGTTCTGCTAACTCATGAAAAGAGAGTGTTTTTGAAAGTGATAAAAATTTGTTGTAAAGTAGAGCACCACTATATTTCCATCTTAAAGCTCCAAGTAAATTTCTCAAAAATTCGGCCTCGCTAGTTTTTATCTCATCCTTATCGATTTGGTTTGCTAGTTCCACTAGCTCAGATTCCATGTTAAAGTATTTAGCTACCAGCTCTGCTGCACTCGCTGCGCTTTTATCAACGATAACTTCTACATTAGGAGGGTAATTGCTAATTTCCCATTCATGATGATCGATCCAAGTAGCTTTTTCAAAGGTAGAAGATAGCAACATAGTTTTTTCATTGGCTGTCATATCAAAAACAAAAAGTCTATTTAAAAACTCACTTCTAGAAATCAGGCTAGCTAAGGTATCCTTTAATTTTGCTGGGTGGGTAAAGTAAATTCTTGGTTTCTCTCCACGAAACTTACTTAGGGCTATGGAAAGTGAAATTATGCCATCTGCATCTCCATGTGTAATTAAAACTATTTTTTCCATAATTTTCTTCCCCAGCTAATTTTGTTCCATACTCTTTCATGAAGATAATAGAGAACAATTAGAAAAATCTGAATGTAAATAGTGAGCGAAATCATTTGTTCAATATTTCTTGTTACAACCCAGATTATCACTGCAGTACCTATTATAGAAAGAATTCTGTAAATTACAGACTTTAATAATGACCTTAATCGAGATTCTTCAAAAATTGATTTTTTAACATATTTCATTTAGCCACTTTTTAAACTAACTTTTTCCGAAAATTTTTTAAAATAAGTATCAACATCAATTTTTCTTTTTTTCTCATAGATTTCTTTTCTCCAAGCTTCTAAAAAGAAGTCCTCTATTCCTAAAAATTCAGCTGCTGTATTAATTTTTTTATTTAGCCTTTTTGCAACTTCAAATACATCTTTCATCCTTTCTTTATATTCAATATCTCGAACTATGTGATGATCAAGTATTATTTGGTTTGCATCTATAGCTTCTATGGCTTCTTTTAAATTTCCCTTTGCAGCCTCGAACAATTTTTCTCCAAGTCTCCAACCGATAAAAATCGTTGGATAACCATCAACTATTAAAAATTTTGGATTTTTTTCCTTAACCCATTTTAGAGCAAGGGGGTCAGCTAAACTTTGGGCATCACTTCCGAACAAGAAAGAATCATTTCCGCTTTTAATAAAAACCATTATCACCCTACCAACTTTACTGCCAACATCTCCGTGCCAAACTGCTGGAGAAAATGATATACGCACATTATTAAATTCAAACTCTCTTTCATCGGCATACTCAAGTGACGTAGCTAAGTTCTTTATTTTTCCTTCAAAAATTTTTCCTCTTCTTTTACCTGAAAAATTTATATTTTTGTTGATATCTTTAGCTAAAACTATCTTATTACTAAAACATTCTTTATACATTTCTTCATCTTGAGGATAGGGATGGTGATCATAGTGGTAATGGGTTACTATTGCTACATTGGTTAATTTGCTAATTTTCATCACTTGTTTTTTGCATAGCTCAAGAGCTCTTAGCTCTTCCTTAGTTGGCTTTAGCCCATATCTAGTGGGACCGAGAGCTACTCCAGGGTCTATCATTATTTTTAAATTCTTGAAAGAGACTAACGTACACATGCTTCTTACTCCAAATGAATCGTAAGCTAAAGGTAAGATTTCCATTAGACCACTTGAAAATATTTAAATGGAGGAGTTTTAAAGATTAAAAAAATTAAACATAGACGAGTTCATATTCCCTTAAATTATAGGGATATCCTGTTTGGGTAATTTCCCTAATTTTATACTCGTCTGAATGTGGGAAAAGGTTGTGATTAATCTCGTGCTTAAGAACATCTAGATAATCACATAACCTCCTTATCCATATATTACCTTCACAATCTGTCATTCCTAAAACATTTGAAGGTAAATAATCTGTTCGTATTATCCTAAATACTTTTTTGAAATACTTTTTTAGCTTATTCAAGTAATTATTTTTTGGTTCGTATGAGATTGGTTGCCGTTCTGTATTGGTTTTATACAGCTCCTCTTTTACTTCCTCCATAATTAGATATAAAAGTTAAATAAATTAAGTGATATTTTTGGAATTAGAAAAATTAAACAGAATTATCAGGAATTGTAAAAAATGTGAGCTTTGGAAAACAAGAACAAATGCTGTTCCTGGAGAAGGGCCACAAGATGCAAGGATAATGTTTGTTGGAATGGCTCCAGGAAGAACTGAAGATATAGAAGGTAGACCTTTTGTAGGTCCTGCAGGAAAATTTTTAAATAAACTTCTTGAATCAACTGGAATTAAAAGGTCGGAAGTTTTTCTTACAAGTCCATTAAAATGTTTTCCACCACGCAACAGGAAACCTTTACCAAAAGAAATTGAGGCTTGCAAGCCCTACTTACTAAAACAAATTGAAATCATTAGACCACAAATTATTATTTTACTTGGGGAAGTAGCTCTAGAAACTTTGTTAAAGAGAAAAGATGTTAGTAATGTTAGAGGTAAACCAATTGAAAAGGATGGTATTATTTACTTTCCAACCTATCATCCTGCTGCTGGAATGAGATTCCCAAAAATAAGAGAAAAATTACTTAATGATTTTATGAAGTTAAAGAAAATTATACAAAAACTACAGTTAAGTTAAAATGAAATATCAACTTTTTGGAAAAGAAATTAGTGGACCTTTCACAATACCTGCAGGCATAGTTGCTACGGAATTATCGACACTAGAAAAAATCGCAAGGGAGATTCCAGAAATAGGAATATTAACAACAAAAAGTATAGGATCAAAAGCAAGGGAAGGTAATAGAGAGCCTATCATTGCTCAATACACACCTTATTCTTTTATCAATGCTGTTGGTCTTGCAAATCCAGGATCACAAGAATTTGCAAAAAGATTATCAAAAATAAAAATTCCAGAGGATAAATTTCTGTTAATTTCGATATTTGGAAGTAATGAGAATGAATTTAAAGAAGTAGCAGGAAAACTACTCGAGCACGGGGACGGATTTGAACTGAATATTTCTTGTCCTCATTCTGATAAATATGGCCAAGTTATTGGTCAAGATAGAGTACTTGTGGAGAAAATAACAAAAAGTGTAACCTCCTTGGGAAAGCCTGTTGTTGCTAAAATTTCCCCAAATTTAGATGTGAAAGAAACTGTAGCTTCTGTCATAAAAGGTGGAGCATCTGGTATAACAGCAATAAACACAAAAGGGCCTGAATTATATTTGCACGATGGTTATCTTGTTCTTTCAAATAAAGTTGGAGGAATTTCAGGGAAGGCAATTTTAGAGTTAGGAATAAAATGCGTAAGGGAAATCAGGAAGATAACCTCTAGCTTGCCTGTAATTGCTTGTGGAGGGATATCGACAGCTGAAGACATAAAACGTTATAAAAAGGCTGGTGCTAATTTTTTTGGGATCGGATCTGCATTAGTTGGGATGAATACCGAAGAGATAAAAGAATATTTCCATGAATTGTTAAATGATGTTGAAAGCGGAACAAATAATGGAATGAAATTTTTAAAAGAAAAACTGAAGATGGAATATAGAAAATTCAGAGTAAAGAAAAATGAGCAGCTAGCAGAGGATTTGTTTCTTTTGGAATTAGATGGTAGTGTAAAAGTAGAGCCAGGACAATTTATTTTTACGTGGCTCCCTGAAAGGGGAGAAAAGCCATTTTCTGTATTTGATGATGAGCCATTAACTTTGCTTGTAAGGAAAAAAGGCTATTTCACGACTGAGTTATCAAAACTAAAAAAAGGAGACATGCTTTACATACGTGGACCTTATGGAAACTCTCCGAAAGTAGATGGAAGAATTTTGCTGGTTGGTGGTGGAACTGGAATTGCAGCACTTCTTCTATTTGCTAGGAAAAATAAGAAAGCTGTAGCGGTGTTAGGGGCGAAGGATAGAAAACATTTAGCTTGTGTAAAAAAGTTTAGTGTAACATGTGAAGAAGTTTACTTAGCTACAGAAAGTGGCGAAGTGGGTAATAAAGGAATGGTAACCGATAATCTAGAAAAAATTATAGAAAAAACACAACCTAATTATTGTATAAATTGTGGTCCAGAAGCTATGGTAAAAATTGCTATCCAGAAAGAAAGCAAGTATGTGGATTTAGAGAGAATCTACTCTTCAATAGAATTTTTAACAAAATGTGGAATTGGTTTGTGTGGAAGTTGTGCAACTTCAAAAGGTTATAGAATTTGTGTTGATGGAACTTTCTTAACCCCAATGAAAATTTGAAAATTAATGGCTATTCCTCTAGAAAAAATTCGTGGTCGCAACAATCATCTTTGTCCATTAAGGTTTTTGTCCTTTTAAATTTTATTTTTGGATTAAATGCTTTACATATCATGTAATCTGATTCACAGAACCATTTCCCTATATCAGGCATTCCAAACTCATGGAAAACATTAGCCCATACGCATTTCGTAAATTTATATTTAATTCTCTTTGGCTCATCAATTTCTTTTATCCATTCATGCGTGCCTGTACAATCATCTTCAAGAATTTTTACAAAAGTTTGTAGGTTATTTGGATTTGCTTTACTAATCTCTTTCCATGGTTTATAAAAAACTTCTTGAAACCAATAATTCTTAAAACTTTCTACGGTTTCCTTTCCATAGTCGCTTTCAAGATAATTTACAATTGTAATTAGAGTTCTTGCATGAAATTTAGCTTCATTTTGAATATTTTTTAAGTAATTCATAATTTTTAGTATTTTTATTTGAAATTTAAAGAAAATTTAACTTTCACAAAACAAAAAATAATAGAGAACTTTGGGCCTGTAGTCTAATGGTAGAACATAACCCTTACAAGGTTAAGGTGCCAGTTCGATTCTGGCCGGGCCCACTCAACTTTTTCTTAAACAAGTCCACTAACGACTCTCTATTTTGAACCGTAACCTCTATAATTTCTCCATATTTTTTAAACTTGTTTATAAAATCTCTATGCAAGCAAACAATAACATTTTTATCAGATTTTAAAATCTCATAAATTTTCTCTCTGAATTTTTGGCTAAACCATTCCATCCTCCCTATTTCATCTATACCGATTATGTCACAATTTTTTAAAGCAAAATCTAAAGCTGGTAAAGCAACCTTTTCAAAACTCTTAATGTCAACTCTATATTTTCCAAGCTTAGGACCAATTTTTTGTTCAACGCTAGCTAAAGTCCCCTCCTTTTGGGAGTAGACATCCCTTACAGCAAAAGCAGTCCTTTTTCCACCAACTCTAACTTCAGGAGTGATTATTCCACCAACATTTAATCCTTTTTCCTTTAATAGTTCAATCGTTTTCGTTAAAACCGTTGATTTTCCACAACCTGGTTTACCTGTAAGAAATAATTTCATAAAATAAAATACTTCTTAAAGACTAATTTAGCTACAAGAAAAAGAGTTGTTAAAAATGTAAGTTCTAGAATTCTTTAACTTTTATTATTTTCTATGTTATTTAAAAATAAGTGACAAGAATGGTAGTTTATGAAGCTAAGATCTCAGAAATTAATGCTGCGGTAGACATAATGAAAAAATTAAAAAGATATAAGTTACTTGCAGAAGTGAATACATGTAAAATATATAGAGAGAACTCCGTAGTCATCGATGTTAATCTAGATGAGTTAATATTAATATCTCCCTCTGAGGATTCTATAATAAAAACACTGGAAGATTTAGGGATAAAGAATTACAAGAAGTTGATGTAATTATTTTTTACGTTTCTTTGGCTTTAATTTTTTTTATCTTTGGCTTTTCTCTTTTATTGTTTTTACTCTTATCATGCCTCTCTTGCATTTTTTAACGTATTTTCATATGATGCTGTTGCCAACATCTTTATATTTATGAATTGTAATTAAAAATATGGCAAAGCGATTAAGTAGATTATTTAATCGACCGGTCAAAAGAAGTGAATTTGAGATTGTGGTTGGTGGTACTTTTACTCTTTCTTCACTTGAATTTTATTATGTCAATTCTAAGTTACTAGAAATAGAGAGGATCCTAATAGAGCGAGGTCTTTCTACACCAAACTCTGTCACAGAGTTTTATAGCTCTTATTTTCCTCACGCGCTTCTTTTAGGAGCAGTAGCCGGAAGCTTAGCGGTGGCAGACGGTGCAGTAAGAATGTACGGAGAAATTACAAATAAAGAACCATATAAAAATGGATTCATTGAGCCATTATTCTCCAAAATTTCTAGATTAAGTACTAAAATTTCTGAATTAGGTAAAACAAAACTATATAGAACAAAAGAAGCTATATCCACTTGATTCTACTCTTTTCGTTTACATATTTTAAATTTTAAAGCTGATAAAAGGAGGAGTTTAATCTCTATTTAGAAATAAGAAACATAGCGGGGACTGGAATTCCAGAGCTCTTAGCTCATTTGAACCAGTGACCTTTACCCGATTTTATCTTCGGGTGTCTTAACCTGAAGTCTATGAGCCATTCGTGATTTTCTCTCGACGAGCAAACTGTCATTGACTCCAGGCTGCTCTACCCCGCTATTTTAAAGTTAATTAATAAAACTTATAAATAAAGAATAAGGAAATAATGCCAAGATATAACTCGGGTTATTTTTTGGAGATTTTTCTTGAAGGTGATGTAGTAGATCACGCTGGCCAGGTAGACAAATATAAAAAGGGAGTTATTGAAAAATTAAGAGAGTTAGAGAAAGAATATTCAAAAATAGAAATTTGGCCAAAAATAGGAGTTTCAAGTGTAATCAGGATTACTGCCAATGATTCAATTTATTCAGCTGATTGGGAGAGAATTAAAGCTCGAGCTATGGCTATAGTAGAATGTGATAAAAATGAGGAGCAAATGATCAGAAGAGGGAAAGAATTAGCAGAATTTCAAAAAGCTCAGGAAAAATTGCAGAAAGCGACCTTGGAATACTTAGGAAGTAGTTCTGAAAGAAAATATACTTTGGAAGAGGTAGCTGAGGCAATAGAAATCCCTACTTATTGGAAAGGTTTTAGTAAGCCTCAAAGAGAAGTGATTGTCTCTCAACAATTAAGCCAACTAGTGAAGCTGGAAAAAGTGGAAGAATCTGGAGAAAGTAAAGAATTTAAGCAGATATATTATTACAGACTTAAATCGAAAGAATAAAAAAGCAAGCTGGTCGAAATTTTTTACAGCTTCTGTCAAATTGAGTCTTATAACTTAATTAAAAAAGACTTAATAGCTCGTATAAACTAGAGATAAAATAATCAGGATTTTGTTTTTTGAGTCTCCAACTTGGGTGATAACTACCTGCTCTACTTATTGCAATCGTGTATACGTTTGCTCTTTTTCCAGCGATGACATCTTCTTCCATATCTCCAACATATGCAGACTCCTCTGGTCTCGCTTTCAACTTCTCTAGAGTAACTAACAGGGATTTTGGTGATGGTTTTTGTTCATTGCAATCCTCTTGACTAGTAATTACATCAAAATAGTTGGCTATTTTAAATTCCTGCAAGTGTTCTCTTAAAAATAAATTTGGTATATTCGACACTATACTCAAAGATATTCGCTTTCTCTTAAGTTCTTCTAATACATCTTTAACTTCAGGGAATATTTTAACATGAAAAAAATACTTAGGATAGAATTGTTTAAATCCCTTTTCAACTTCATCTACCCTATCTTCTGGTATACCGCTGCATCTATGAAATTCAGGAATGGGTAATTTAAATTTTTCTTTAAACTCTTCTAGAGTTTCAAACCTCTTAAAACCGAAAGCTTCATAAGCGTCGGAATTAGCATTCCAAACTGTATAGAGGTCATCGATAATTACACCGCTACAATCGAACATCAGAGTATTTAGCTTTGACATACTATTTATAAGAAAAGCTGGTTTTAAATTTTTTATAAAATTCTGTTGATAATTCAAACCTTTGAAATAATTCTACTAAATCCACGAATACCTCTTACCCTTCTTACCTTAATAAGTCCAATTTTTGCCAGTTCACGTAGATAATTTCTAATAGTTCTATCGCTAATTTCACTAACCTTCTTTTTACATGCTTGATATAGCTCGTTAGACGTTAACCTTTTTCTCTCTTCCAAAATATCCAAAATGACCTTTTCTGTATTATTGATTCTTTCTTTTAAAATTTGTGGCTTAACCTCTTTCACCCCCCTCAAAACTTTTCTTACATACTTAACTTTAACTTCGTTGGCATTTTCAGCCTCAGCAACCCTTCCAGCCCTTAGTAAACATTCTAGCCCTACCCTAACATCTCCACCTTTTTTGATAGCACGATTAGCAGCTAGAAGAACAACGCCCTTTTCAACTTTAAAAAAAGCTTGCTTTGCTCTTTCATCTAAAATACCAACCATTTCACTTAGGTTATAAGTGTTAAATCCGATCTCCTCTATAGCTAAGCTACTCCTAATTCTCCCATCTACTCCAGCAAAGACATAGGGATTGTTTGAAATAAATACTATGCCAAAAGGATTTTTCAAATATTGATTCATCCTTAGCAAATCATAAAGGGCATCTTGTCCTTCAGGTATTAACTTGTCAACTTCATCTAAGCAAATAACAAACCCCTTGTTAAGCGTCCTTGCTATTTCAAGAAATTTTTCTAAAATTTCGTCCTTGCTAGTACCTCGTCTTGGAACAAAACCTCCACAATCTAGAACGATTTTTGTTAGGATTGCATGAGAGCTACGATAATCCCAACAATTCAAATAAATTGTTTTGACCCTCTCAGAATAGCTTTCAAATTCTCTAAAAACATATTTTGTGCAGGCTGTCTTTCCAATCCCAGGAGCACCATGAATAAAAGTATTTTGCGGTTTTCTTCCTTTGCTTGCTGGTAGTAGATTGTTTGCCAGTAGCTTAATCTGTTGTTCTCTATGTGGTAACATCTCCGGTAAATACTCTGGCGAAAGAATTTCTTCATTTTTAAAAATTTTTGATTCCTCTAAATATTGCATAATTTTTTATTGATGTTAAAAAATTAAATGTTTCTCTTGGTTAAGTAAGGAAAAATCATCTTATAAATTCATTATAGAGTACATTTATCGCTTTGTCCCTTTCTCCCCTTTCAATCATCATCCCTATGGATACATCACTTGGATCATAGAAGGTTAGAATATTTATTCCTGCCTCAGTTAATGCAGATGAAGCTCTTTTACCAACACCAGTTTGATATTTCATCCCACAACCTACCATACCAACAATTGCAACATCCCTGTCATACTCACAAATTTTTAACTTCCTATTTTTTCGATATTCTTCTATTTTTCTTTCCGCATCTTCACTTGTTCTCTCGGAGATGCCAAGCCTTAAGAAACGTCTATTAAGCCCATAGGAAAACCAATCAATTCCACTCTTGTACAAATCACTAACTAAAGTACTCAAATCGCCCTCTAGAACATATGTTGCTATATTCCTACCCGCTATGACCTTCACAGGTCGCCTGTCACTAGTTTCTTTTACTATTCTAGTTCCAGTCTCAAGTAAGTTTTGACTATTTGCCACACAAACATATGGATTTAGACCTTTATCATACATGGCCTCCAATGGCGTTAAAGCAACGTCACTTGGAAATTTTGCTCCTAGAAAAGCTATAGCACTCGCCTCCTTTATGTCAACTTCTTTTACAATCTCTGCACTCTCTACGTTAGCACTTTTTAATCCATCCACATCTGTACCGATTATTATACTATCTGCTCCAAATGCATAAGCATAGCCAAAAGCTGCCGTATCAGAACCTCCACGCCCAAGAGTTTTCACAAAATTACCATCCATACCACCATAGCCAGGAAAGACGGTTACATGTGGGGGAGAATTTTTCAATTTTTTTGCTCGTGTCATAGATTTTGATAAATTTAGAGTTGCGTTACTAAAGCTACCTTCCACAGCCAAAGGAAAACTAGGATTCCAAAAATCAATGAACTGAGAATCAATTCCATAATTATTTAAGACTGTATGAAATAGTAAAGCAGACAATCTTTCACCAGTAACATGTAATCTATCTACGTCTGCCTTATTTCCTTCAGCTACTTTTCTTAAGGTATTATGAAAGGATTGATAGATGCTATCCCTAAAATTTTGGATATGAGTATTAGTATGATGTTGATACGCTAATTCAAATTCCCTATAAACATCTTCAGGATTTTCTAGCTTTTCTTTGGCATTTTTTATAGCCCCTTCGATTCTATCAGTAGTATTTCCCATTGCTGATACTACTACAAATAATTTTTCTTCACTAAAATTATCTTTGATTTGCTTTGCTATTTGTTCTATTTTTTCTATGGTCTCAACTGAAGTTCCACCAAATTTTAAGACAGTCGATTTCATCATTTAATTCTTCTTTGGATAGTATTTAAATTTTTATATTTTTCTTATAATTATGCCACTATTACTCAAAACAGAAAGAGGAAATTTCTTTAAATCTTTAGGAGATGTTATACTAACCGTGGATGAAAATGGAAATCCTGTCGAGAGATACGTTTCAGAGGTCCAACCATACCAAACTATTTTTGTTAGAAAGAAAGGTCCTGTATCAAATGTCGAAGAGATAGAAGGTATAATGAAAAGAAAAGTTCCAGGATATTTACATGGGTTCGAGTTCATTAATATGAAATCTGATGGCAATTACATCAGAAGATTAAGATACGACTTGTTCAAATCTCTACTCTCGCTAGCGCCTCATATTTTTACTTCAGAAGAGATTGAAAGATTTGATGATTACTTATTTAAAAGAAAGCGAACAGATGAACAAGGAAATGCACAAGAACTTGACTTTTCCCAAAAAACTTATTCCAATGCTATAAACTATCTTGATGAATTAATGCGTGGATACGGGATAATTCGCACAAGAGCTACTTATCGATATAGACTAGAAAATGGGATGCATATAGAAGACCCAGATGAAGGAGTTAAACTAGGTGAAGTGCTGAAATGTAAAGATCTTATAGAAAGATCGAAAATAATAAGAGATACGCCAAAGGACATGAATCCCTACTGGATTGTTGTTGATGTAAATCGTGTAATGAGTGCTAGATATGGAGAGTTAGTTAGATATAAAAAAAGAAGCAAGGTAAAGAAAACCCCATATAGAAAGGGACATACTCACACTCAATTTCCAGAATGGTTTTCTCTTGTTAAAAAGGAATTAGAAGGTAGGGAAAGAGAAAATATAGTTGAAACTAAGCTAATGGATATAGAACTTATAACATCACAACCAACTGTAGGAGAAGAAAAACAGAAGAAACAAAAAAGTGATACTGGAGTTGAAATTGGCATCCTATCATATAACCCAACAGACGATAACTTGAGAGAGTCTCTATATAACAGGTTAAGATTACCTACGACTAAATCAAGAATTACGAAATTAAAAGAAGATATCGCAGATAGGTGTGAGCTAACGAAAGAACTTTATGAAAGAATAGGACTTCTTTTAATCGACTCTACAAAACAGGCCATAGAAAAGTTTAAGGGTGGAATTTCTTACCCAGATTTCGTTTTTCCTGTCTCTGTTTTACAATCTGGTGATCAATTTCAGGTATATTTTCCCATAAGACATTATGCAACGTTTCTTGATCCACTTTTAGGTTATAAGATGGAAAGTGCAGGATTTGTATCAAAACGTTGGCATCAAACTGTTTATAATTACCTAACAGATAGAGATTATAGAAGGGAATTTGATAGAGCTAAGAAATTTCCAAAAGGTGACCCACTTCGAAATACCCTTTCGCAAGCTTATGAGCAATCGTTTATATTTCGCTCTATGTTTACTGATAAAGAGGAGTTTATCCGAAGATGTGCTCGGTTAGAGATGGTAGATGAGGTAGAAGAATTACGACAGTTATTTAGAGAATTCATGAATGCGCAATCACATGGTTTATCTAGACATGATGCATTAAAACTAGCAGAGGTAATAGCTGGAGTAAAAGATACGAGTAGATATATGTTGAAGATTGCTCAAGATGGAAATGTTCAATCTATTGGTAACAAAATTAAAGAAAGGGATTTTTACATGCCAAAAGAAGTAGTGCTAACTTTATTCTCGGCTTTCTTAACACCACTAGCGTATACAGTAGATGAGGAGAGCCTACCCGAATTAACGGACACAGGAATAAGAGTTCTACAATTTCATGGAATAGATGGCTCATGGACAAATAAAAAAATTCGTGATATCTTTGAGTATGTGTTTAAGAGGATTAATGAGTTACAATTATTTTTTGGAGTAAATGATGAAGATATCATTGAGTGTTACAAAAGGTTTTTTTGCCGTTGATAAAATGCCTATTCTATCACGTAGAGCAAGCAATAAGTACGTTTCTATTCGCTAGAAGTTACAATTGAAATAATGCTAAATTACAACTGAGAGTAAAAGATAGATACATATGCCAACCAGAGCACTAGCAGGTATTGTCAATACCCATGCCCAAACAATGTTCTTTACCATCCACCATCTTACAGCTGACAAACGTTTTATAACTCCAGAACCTGTTATTGAGCCAGCAAGTACATGAGTGGTTGATACTGGTATGCCTAGTAATGTACAACAGAAAAGAGTTAGTCCACCAGAAGTTTCGGCATTAAAACCATCTACTGGTTGAAGTTTTGTTATTCTCATTCCCATAGTTCTTACAACCTTCCATCCACCCATTAGAGTTCCTAAGGAAATTGCAGCAGCACAAATTATTATCACCCACGAAGGGACATAAAAAGTACTCCCTAGTAAACCTGTAGTAAAAAGTGTTATGGCTATAATCCCCATTGCATTCTGAGCATCATTAGCACCATGTCCTATGCTATATAAAGTTGAGGAAATTAGCTGTAATCTTTTGAAGTATATGTTAACTCTTGAAGGTGAAGATTTTCTAAACAATCGAAAAATTAAACCAGAAAATAAGATTCCACCAATTAAACCAAGCATGGGTGCTACGAAGATGAATAAAAGTACTATTATTACCTTTGATATCATAATTCCAGATAGACCAACTTTAACAATTCCAGCACCTAATAAACCTCCAATTAATGAATGGGTGACCGATATGGGAAACCCTTTAGACGTTTGCAAATAAGTCCAGAAAATAGCTCCAATCAGAGCAGTAGTAATTATACTTGAATCTATTGCAGCAGCACTTACAATGCCCTTACCGATAGTGGTTGCAACAGCGGTGCCTAATAAAAATGGGCCAACAAAATTGCCCAGAGCAGCGATTAACACAGCTCTTCCAGGAGAAAGAACTTTTGTTGCAACTATGGTAGAAATAGAATTTGCTGCATCATTCATTCCATTCCCAAAATCGTAAACTAGAGCAAGTATTACAACTAGGATCAAGATTTCTAGCATTCTACCTATTTTTTACTATAATATCACTTATAGTATTGGCAGCATCCTCACATCTATCAGTAGCCTCTTCCAAAAATTCCATTATCTCTTTTAATTTAATTATTTTTAAAATGTCTTTTTCTTTAAACAATTCTGATAATGAAGAATGTAAGATGCTATCTGCCTCATTTTCAAGTCTATTGATCTCGATGCAATAGTTTTCGGTTTCCTCAAATTTTTTCGGATTTCTCATATTTCTGACAGCTTTATTAAGTATGTCAGTAGAAGTAACGAGAACGTTAGATAACTTAAGTATAGTTTTGTTGGGGTTTATACCATAGATGTTAATCCTACTAGCGGCAGCATGAATTTTATCTAACACATCATCTAACCTAGAAGAAAGATTTGAAATATCCTCCCTATCTATCGGCGTAATAAGAGTTCTATTTAATCCTTCAGCAATTTCATGGACAATTTCATCACCTTCCTGTTCCACTTTTTTTATTAATTTTACTTTTTCTCCAATTCCAATTCCATTTGAACTGTTAAGAGATTCTGCTAAGATGCTAGAACCTTTAAACACAACCTGTGCTTGATTTTCGAGCATATCAAAGAAGCGATGATCCTTCGGTAACAGCCACTCCCTAAATCCCATGAACTCAAATTAAATTATTTTTAGTATTTATAAATCTTTACCTGTATCGTACCCTGTGCAATGCCCATATAAACCTTGAGCTATAAAGATATATAGAAGTCTTCATAGATGAAAGGATCGCATGTATAAAAGCTCCGTCATAAAACCTCCTTTAATTTCTCCATTATAACCCTTTTGCCAACCTCTATTAAATAAGGCCCAAGCCTTGGTCCACTTTCCGTACCGATAATTATTTTATAAAGCAACTTGAAGAAATCAGAAGAGTTAAGCTGATTAATTCTTGCTATTTCAAATAGCTTACTTTGTAACTTTTCTCCATTCCTTTCAACTTCAATTGCCTTTATTAAATCTTCTATGGCTTTTCTTTCATTAGCACTTAACATTACTTTAACCTTCTTTGGCTTTCCAAAATCCCTCAACCAATTTTTTACAAATTCTAACCTTTCTTTTATCTCTGCTTTTATTGGAGGTGTTAATTCTTTAACAAATCCTTGCTCAATCAATTTTTTTGCAGCAAACTCTAGTTGCCCTCTTTGAGGCAAAACCTTAGCTATTTCCATCATGGAAGAATATGGTACCTGTAGAGAAGGTTTTTTTGGAGGATTAAGTAAGTATATGTATTCAAACAACCTTCTTAAGTTGATTAGATCCCTTTTACTTCTAACTTTCTCTAACCCAAAATAAATTCTTTGCAACCTATCAACTTCATCCATGTAGGCTGGAATATCAGTCACATCTAGCTCACGAGTACCAACGAATCTTTTAAACATGAGCAGCAACAAGCTTTCTGGACTACCGTATCTTAACCAAACTTGTGGGGTAAAAACATTTCCAACCGACTTTGAAATTTTCTTCCCAGCTTTATCCAAAAACATCTCATACATCAGGTGCATGGGTGGTTCAAATTTAAGAATTTTCCTGCAAACAGCATCATTAACTTTTACAGAATCAGCGATATCTTTTCCATAAGCTTCGAAAGATATTTTTAGTGCATGCCAACGAGCTGCGAACTCACACTTCCAATTAAGCTTGCCATCAGAGTTAAAGTAACTTTTTTCACCCTCATAGCCACAACCTTTAACAAGGACGTCTTTACCAGTATTTTTATTTTTTGCATGGAATGATTGATCACAAATATAAAGCAGGCGATGCTCTTTCGGAAAAACTGTAAGTACACGAGTTGTATATATTCTACCACAGCTTTCACAAACAGGAAAATATGGCAACATTTCAACATATTTTTTCTGTCCAGTAAGTTTTTCAACTATCTTCCCAACTTTATCCCCATTCATTAACAATTCATGAACCTGCTCATTTAATAATCCTTTTTTATAAACTCTTGTTGCTGACATGAACTTAAACTTTATACCAACTTTTTCTAGGGCATCTATGAGCAAATAACTCATGTGCTCGCCATAGCTAGAATGACAACCAAATGGGTCTTTAATATTAGTTACTGGCTTAGCTAAATCATTCTCTAACCAATTTGGTAGACCTAGAGGAACCCTCCTTAATCCATCCCTATCATCAGAAAAAGCTATGAATTCAGATTTTACCCCAAGATCTTCTAGGGCTAAAGCAACGCCATATGCTCTTGCTGCATCTGACATGCTGCCTACATGTGGAATACCAGAAGCGCCAATTCCACATTCAACTCTAATAGGTCTTAGCCTCTTTTTGAGTACTTTTTCTCTTTCGAGTATTTCTCTAGCTGTTTTATCTATCCAAAATTCGTGCATATTTAAAAATATTGTGTTTAATTTTAAAGTTATTACTAAATTTGAAGATTGCGGATCAAAACTAACACAAATAGAAGTCCAACTCAAAGAACTTAAGCAAATAGAAACTTTCTATATTTCTATATTTTTTCCGATAAACTCCAACGACTAAATTAGGAAGAAAATTTAAATTAATGTTAACGTAAGAACATTAAAGTTATAGATGATATGTAGGGTTAATCTTATAATATGTATTGCGCCCTCTCTTC